>CAYNNP010000408.1:0-3990 GCA_964398215.1 uncultured Pirellulaceae bacterium
CGCTTCGATTTCGGCAATATAAGGCTGTGCTCGCTCCCGGAGACGCGTGAACCAATCCCCTTCCGGGGCAGGGTGGCGCCAACAAACGTCGGAATGTGGGGTGGCGCCAACAAACGTCGGCTCCGGAAATAGATCGCAGAAACTATCGGGAAAGTTTTTTTTAGTCTGAATGTCAGGATGATTGGCAATCGAGTTCTTTAGATTGTCCAGCACACCGATTGTTGCTGCAACAGACCAACGGTTGCTTGAAACGAGTACTCTAGGCATGCAATTTTCAACTGTTTTTGGTAATCTAATCTTCTCGAAATGAACCGCGAGAATATCGCGTCAACCCATGTAACAAGGGTATTCTGAACGTCACTGTGGATCGAAGTTCCATACGATCGCCTTGTTGACGACTTCGGATAGCTTGTGTTTTATTGCGGGAGAGAGCGCACACCTTTGTTTCGTCAAGCCTATTTATCGTCTGTCTCTTTTCTCTCCTGCGTGCTTTTTGATCTCAGGCGCAGAAACTCCATCGCAAAGGAGACGGGATGAAGATAGTTTTGTACTTTTAGCTTGAGTTCGAATGATTCGGCAACGGTTTGCTGATCTGGATGATCGAGCAATGATGCAACATGACGAACATATTCTTCTGCGGCGGGGTCGTCCAATTCAGCGCAGTAGGCAGCAGCGTGGACTCGCGAACGCAGTGACAGCGAGTCGTTCTTCCAGGTCTTTGATGCCAATTTTTGGAGATCGCGAGTGCGATGAAATCTTGCGACATCAAAAAGTGTCGAATGAAAACGGCCCTCAGTATTCTTGGCGATTGAAGGCAACAAATCGAGCGACAACGATTTTATTTTCCCATCAACGACACTGATTTCAGCAATTGAAAAACCAGTGCCCGATTCGGATCGCTTCTTCGCTAAGCTCAACACAACATAGAAATATCGACCGTCCTTGCTGAACCAAGCATCGTGACACCAACTAATGATGGTGTCAGACACAAAAGCACATGCGGAAATATCTGAAACCAATCCAGGAAGCTTAATCAGTATCTCGTCATTCCCGCTGATTCGGGAAATCCGTATGGCCGGATTTGAGTCCAGCCATTTTCGGTTGAAGACGTACTTATCCACCAAAGCAATGTTTGATTCGGAGGCCCTTACCCAAAAGGGGTGATAGCCCAGCACAAACTGCTTTTCAATGTTAACGCTGCCGCTTTGTTGCTGCCTTATCGGAGCAGTCCCCGTTGCGTCATCGCTTTGCGTGGCGTAACGCGAACACACAGTAATCCGCGTGTTTTCTCCGCCAAGACCCACGTCACTTGGCAATGGTTGAACAAGCACAGTCACCAAACCACTTGCACTATGCACAATCGAGGGCAAAAACTCTTCGTATGAGTCGCCGTGACTGGTTGACGTGACAAGTGTAAGGCTGACTAGCAGAGCAAGCCGAAAGAGAGTTTTCATCGTTGGAAATCCCCAAGCTGATACGAGAAATAAAACACAGATACCGAATACCGGTTCAATATCTTCTGCGTCAGGTCGTTCGTATCGTATCAATTTGGTCTGTGCCCCTTTCGCGCAAGTAAGACGCAAGATACGTGTAGCATTCATGATTGCCGGTCGTCGCCGATTCGATTTCGATGATGTTCATCCACTACGGCCTGGAAATCGCCGCATCGACAACCGGCTTGCCGTCTTCGGAAACAATCCTGCCATAAAGCGGTGCTTCTTCTTTTTCATCTTGAGCCGAAATATTGGCAGCGGTCCCAATCAAGCACAGAGCGAGTAGCGCGCAACCAATCCAACGAAACCTATCAATCCAGTGAACCATAGGATGTAGGTCCGGTTCCTACCGGACGCCCGGCAATTGTCCGGTAGGAACCGGACCTACGTGACTCGGTTTTGCGTTGTTTCATGCACAATACGCAGCATTTTGCCATCGACTTGGCCCTTTGGCCTCGAGTGCCTATACTGCGTGGAGCACGCAGCCCGCATTGTTTTCGCATTTTACCAATTGGCTGTGCTTCTGCCCGGTCGCATCAAGATTTGTTTTGAGAGACTACACCATGAATTTTAAGTTGCTGATTATCGTCGCCTTGGTAGCGACAGGAACACTACAAGCTCCAACCAGCCACGCTCAGACTTTCACCGTGAATTCAACCAGTGATGTTGATGATCGCAACGACAACAATACCCAGTTGACGTTTCGTGAAGCCGTCCGACGCGCCAACGAAACCAACGGACGGGCGACCATTAACTTTGACAATTCATTGGGTAACTCGCCGGTGATAACAGTTACGGGTGGGTCATACGTGATCACAGACGATGTAGATATCGACGCGCGAGTCTTCAGCACGGACCTAACATTGAACGCTGGTGACAATTCGCGCATCCTCATGATCGACAACGGCCGCAATGCAGTCGATGCCATCCGAATATACAACGTGGACTTCAATCGGGGCGAAGCCATCGGCGATGGTGACAGTGGATTTGGTGGCGCGATCTTCAATCAAGAAAATCTGTTGTTGACCGATTGCTCAGTTCGCAATTCGTCCGCGAGTGGATTGGGAGGCGGTGTCTACAACTTGGGCGTGTTCAGAACGCTCCGAACGACTTTTCAAGGTAACGTATCAGAGAACGGCGGAGGGGTTTGCAATGCTGAAGATGGTAGTTGCGATATCTCGCGGTCAACCTTTACTACAAACGTAGCGACGTTCGATGGCGGCGGTCTTTTCAATTTGGGTGAAGCAGAGTTGGACCGCAACACCTTTGCGGACAACGAGGCTGGTGGCGGTGGCGGTTTGACCAACGAAACGTCTGGTCAAATGGAATGTGACCGCGACGAATTTACAAACAACACAGCCGACTTTGGCGGTGCCATTGATAACTCCGGAGTACTGGAGTTGGACCAAATCGAAGTCCGACTGAATGAGTCTGTTCAAACGGGAGGTGGCATTTCAAACTTCGGCGGCGGCCAACTTACGATCACTCGCAGTGAATTAATAGACAACGTTTGTTTTGGTTTTGGTGGCGGGATTGCGAACGAGCCTGGCAGCACGCTAGCGGTTGCTACAACGGAATTCCGAGACAACATTGGCTCGACAGGTGGTGGTGTGGATAACGTTGGCGTTGTCACAATCGACGAGTCAGTTTTTAGCGGCAATCAAGGATTCAATGGCGGCGCGATACTGAATTATGAAGGGCAAATGACGATTCAAGACTCGACAATCACACAGAACTCTGGAAACCAGGGTGGAGGGATTCAGACCTTTGCCGACCTGAATGTTGTGCGTTGTACGATCGATCGAAATTCTGCCGAAGATTTCGGCGGAGGCATCAGTGTTGACAATGGTGGTGAACTGCGAATGCGTAATTCCACGATATCTCAAAACACGACCCAAACCTACGGTGCAGGCGTGGATAACATTGGAGACGTTGACCTCGGTAGCTGTACGTTTACCTTGAATAGTGCGGGTGCAAGCGGTGATGCATTTTTTGCCTTTCAAGGAACCTTCTCAATCAATAACAGCATCGTGAACTCGGACGTTCAAGGCGCTTTCACCGGGTCGTTCAATCTATTTGCGACCTCCAATGCTGAAGTCGACGTAAATGGCAACAACAATACGTTTTCCACTGCACCTTCGCTCGGAACTCTTCGCGATAATGGTGGACCGACTCAAACGCATTTGCCGAACGCAAACAGTCCGGCAATTAATCTTGGAGGCGGTTTGGACGGCCAAAACGTAGACCAAAGAGGGCTTCCCCGAGTTAACGGTGGTCGCGTCGATATCGGTTCCGTCGAACGCTGATCAGCAGATGCTGAGCGGAAAACAATGATGGATAAAACGGGATGATCGGGGACAGCTCCGACACCCGAGTGACCCATCCGACAGCGGCCGGCGCGCCACGGCCTGAGAGGCTGTGAGTTTTCGTTTGTAGTACCGCCTTCAGGCGGAATCGAGTCCGTTACCTCGCAACCTGTTCCGGCTGAAGCCGGTAC
>CAYNNP010000409.1:0-3970 GCA_964398215.1 uncultured Pirellulaceae bacterium
GCCCTGATACCTGAGTCAGCAAAAACTACCACACGTGTGTGTTCCCGCCCTGATGGTTTCAACGTTGCGTTTTCTGTTTCATCTGTTTGCAATTGTCGTCTGTGCCTGCGTTGTTCGTTGGGCGAACGGGCAGGAGTTGTCGGCGGACGTGCGCGGCATCTTGATGGATCGGTGCAGCGGATGTCATGACCAAACGGAAAGTAGTGGCGGTATTGATCTTGTTGGATTGATGAAAGATTTTTCGCCAATTGCAAATGTTGCAGCTTGGGAAAAAGTCGACATTGCGATTGCAACATCAAAGATGCCACCGGAAGACGATCAGCCACTCAAGTCACGTGAAAAGAAGCTGGTGGCAGATTGGTTTCAGCAGCAGTTTGTCAAACCCGGCGGAGTGCAGCACGCAGGTCAAGTCTTGCCGCGGCGACTGACTCGCGAAGAACTGCAGAACACACTCGAAGACATTCTGCATGTGGACATTCGTGCTGAAGTTACAAACAGCCGGCTGCATGTGATTCCCGACACGATCATCGAAAAGTTCTTTTCGACAGGAGTCATTGGTGAATCCGGTTTTTCCAACGATGCCGCGACGCTCAGCAAAGAATCAATCGATATACAGACCTATGCGAGATGTTTTTCGCTGGTGCTATCGCTACTGGATTCCAACGCGATGGCGCGTCAGCGATTGTTTGGAACCGACGTTTTGCCTCTGAAGCTTTCAGCCGCCCAGGCAGAAATAGCGATCAAGAACTTTGGGCGAGCAGCATTCGGACGCGAAATGTCGTCGGCAGAGTTCAATGCGATCGATTCGCTGTATCAATCCAATCGCGACAATCCCTTTCAAGCGATGAAGTCTGCGATGTTGGCGACGCTGCTTTCGCCACCGTTCTTGTATCGGCTGGAGCAACCTTGCAGCGGACAGTCACTGGTCAGCGAAAATGAACTTGCCGTTCGCTTGGCATATTTTCTGTGGTCCGCGCCGCCGGATGATGAGCTATGGAATTTGGCCAGTGCCAGCAAGTTGCACGATCCAAAAATGCTGGCCGCGCAAGTGCGGCGGATGCTGGCCGATCCCAAGCGAATTGCTTTGTCGGAAAACTTGGGTGGCGAATGGTTCGACTACAAAAAACTGCGCCAACAAAGCTCCGTTGATAAACGTAGCGATCGGATGTCTGGTTTCTATCGGACGCAGTACGAAGAAGCGTTGTTGATGTTTGACAGCCTGCTGCGCTACGACCAACCGTTGTTCCGGATCGTTGATGCGGACTGGGCGTTCTTGAATCGGCATCAAGCAGGCATTTATGGGCTGAGTCTGAATCAAAAGAAACTAAAGTCGCCGCGAGAATTGCCACCCATCAGCATCCACTTCCGCAGCACAGATCGACAGGTCTACCAAGGGACATACGAATACAAACATGCTCCGTTAGGAATTCACAAAACCAATGATCCCGATCGAATCGGCTTTCTAACGTCTGGGCCCACTCTGACAGCGACGTCGACCGAAAACAGAACCAGTCCGATACGCCGTGGTGTTTGGGTGATGGAGCGAATTTTGGGCAAACATTTTGTTGTTCCCAAGGATGTTCCCGACCTTGCGTTGACACAGGCGAAAGCCAAGAAAGAAAAACTGGATTTGGATCCCACGGAGATCTTAAAGCTGCATTCTTCACAGCAAGGCTGCGCGGCCTGTCATCAGTTCATCGATCCGCTCGGGTTTGCGTTGGAGTTGTTTGATCAACGCGGTGTTCGCCGGAAATCGCCGGAGCCTGTTCCCGAAGGCGGCGAAAAACTGAATTGGGATCCTACCATGATCAAAGGTTCCTACGCAGATCACACTTGGCAGATCAAGCAGCCGATCAGTCCGGATGGTTTGACGCGAGTTTTCTTTAACTACACCAAAGGCAGGCACCGGTTGGACATTCGCAAGGTGCGACTGCGTTCAGGCGATGTAGAGCTTGTTGATAAACACTTTGGTTACACCGGCGGCAAACGTCGTGACAATGTATGGAAGTTTCAGATTCCTGCCGACGCACCAACAACATCTTGGCAGTTGACGGCAGAGGTGAAGGGGGATGGCGGCAGCGATTCCAGAGGGATCATCACGATTGTGGGCCCCGATACACCGCCGTCGCAGCTGCCGAGTTATAAACTTCCGGGCGGCAAGAGTTTTAGATCGCCATCGGAGTTGAAAGAACTGCTGCTCAGTGACTATCGTGAACAAGTGATTGATAATGTTGTCCGCAGAGTTTTGGCGTATTCGCTGGGACGAAAGCTGCTGCCAATTGATCGGCCCGCGATTCGCAAAATCAAACAGCAGCTCGTGCAAGAAGACTATCGCATGACGGCTTTGATCGAAGCGGTTGTGTTGAGCTATCCGTTTCGCCACAAGGAATTCGAATGAAGAACCAGTACTTGATACCCCGGCGAAGCTTCTTGCGCGGTGCGGGTGTTTGTATGGCTGTGCCGGCGCTGGAGATCATGTCGCCTGCGATCGCGAAAGCCGAATCAACGTCGCCGGAAATTCCATTGCGATTGGGCATCTTTCATAAAGGCAACGGGATCGACCCGCGCGCTTGGCAAATCGATGGGACGGAATCCGAATTTGAACTCAGCCAAAACTTGCAGCCACTGCAAGCGTTGAAGGATGACATCATTGTGTTGTCCAACGTTAGCAACGAATCCAAGGGTGATCATTACGGTGCGATGCCGCTGTTCATGACCGGGCTGCAGAATCGCAAACCTAAATACACGTTCGATCAAGTGATCGCGGACAAGATCGGTACGTCAACCGCATTCAAATCGTTTCAGCTTTCGGCTGACCCGGTCGACATTCGGGCGACGACGCTGAATAGCTTGGCGTACGACGAACAGGGCCGCGCGAAGTTTGTTGAACGCAATGCACAGTTTGCGTTTGACCGTTTGTTTCGCGGCTTAGGCGACGCTGGCGTGCGTGCGGAAATGACAAGCGTGCTGGACGCCGTACGCGAACCGACGCGAGCGCTTTTGAATCGTGCCAGTCGATCTGACAAATTGGTGATCGCCAACTACTTGGATTCCGTACGGGATGTCGAACTGGCCATCGAACAACAAGAGAAACTGGAAAAGCCACACGGTAACGCTCGGCAGGTTGATGACAACGTAATTCAGTTGGCGAATTTCCCGGCGAAGATGAAAACGATGACGGACTTGGTCGCGTTGGCGTTTTGGACGGACGCAACACGAGTGGCCTCATGCATCATGGCGTTAGAAAGCAGCCGACGTATCCACGATTTCTTGGAGCTAAAAGCCGACTTTCATTGGTCGTCGCATTTTGACCGGAATGAAAAACTTGCGGTTCAGTTCAACAAAGCAAACACGTGGTACGTCAAGCAATTTGGGCTCGCGATCAACAAAATGAAATCGTTGAAAGAGTACGACGGCAGCAGCGTGTTTGACCACAGCGTGTTGATGTTTGGGTCTGGTTTAAGCCACGGTGGAAAGCACGTGGGATCAAATCTGCCGCTCGTTTTGGCTGGTGGCAAACATAGCGGATTGAACACAGGGCGGTTCCTGGAATATCCGCAGCAACCACCCCACGCCAATTGCCTGCTGACATTGATCCAGCACTTTGGCATCCAGCAGGACCAGTATTCCAATTCAACTGGAACGCTGGATCGAGTGCGCAAATCCTGATCAACAGCAGGATTTGTCGTTGATTGGGCGTGGGGACTAAATGGGCCGGATGAAGTTGCTTGACCATTGACCACGAAGCACACGAAAGGGGGGCGATGTGGCGGGCCGTCCGGGCAATTTTTTCGTGTCCTTCGTGTTTCGTGGCGCGCGAGTATGTCTCGGCATGTTATCGAGCTGCGACGATTGCAGCTGCTGAACGTCTGCACACGAGAATGAACACAATGTCAGTGGTTGTTTGTTCAAGATTTCATGCGTGAAAATAAATCTTGAGTCACTGCAAGAAATTTTGCTGATCGCGAAT
>CAYNNP010000410.1:0-3961 GCA_964398215.1 uncultured Pirellulaceae bacterium
GCCATCTGGGTCGACTGGATCGAACTGGTAGGCCCGATCAAGGACGTCGAACTTGTCCAATCCAAGGTACATCGTGTCGAACCGGAGAAGACGATCAATCCGGCGAACGAGAAACAGATCGAGCAGATCGAAGACTCCTATGCTCGCTTCACGCGTTGGCAAAAAGGCGTCGACAAGGCCGCTAAGTCTCCCGCGAACCAAGCGATCATCGCCAAGATTCGCAAGACTGAACGCCTGATCGATCACCCGACTCGATTTTACGCGTATGCCGATCGCCTGAAAGGAACACCTAATCCGAAAGAGTTCGGTTTTCGCGATTCGCAAAAAGCCGCCAGCGCGAATCCTCAGCAGGACCGCGCGGACTTGGCCTATCACAAACACTACGCCGCTCTGCCGCATCGCGATCAAGGCGTTTACTTAAAGCTCGCTCATGGAACCGGACGCGTGATCGTTTCGCCAAAAGAACTTCCGCCCGGTAACTACGTCATGCGAGTTCGTGTCGGCGCGGCCGAAGGCTCACCTGCCTCTCGGCACTTCATCCAAGTGGGACATCCCCAGCGCCAAATCGCTTCCAGGAACTGGGGACTGGAAGGCCGCGCCATCAGCAGCCACCAAGTCACCGGAACGATCGAGAATCCGCAAACGATCGAAATTCCGCTTGAGGTTGGATCCAATACGACACCGGAGTTCGCCATCCAGGAGAAGCAACCTAACACCGGGAACCTGAAAGAACTTTGGGATGCCCACAACAAACTGAAAAAAGAAAACGGCTACGGCCACCCGCCCGCGATCTGGATTGACTGGGTGGAGCTGGAAGGACCGCACAACGCGTCGAATCCCAAAAGCTGGAAGCAGCGCCGCGAGGTTGAGGAGCATGCCAACGCAAAGATTAATGGCACCTACAAGGGCTACCATGTTGGGGGCAACGAGAAGGCAAAACGTTTCCTTGAAACTGGTCAACCGCAAGACGGCATCGTGGACGAACAGGAAGCCAAGTTCCGAATCAGGGCTTTTGAACAAAATGGTCCGACCTACCGCCGATACCTGAAAGACCCGCTGACGCAAACTGGTTCCTACCTGACCATCTCCAACTTGAACAAGGAAGAGTACATCGCCCTGCCGCCCGAGCGGGCTTCTCGCTGGCGCGGGACGAAGCACGTCGTCGAATCTGTTCCGCCTGGCGATTACAAACTTCGTTTCCGCATCGGCGCCGTCAAAGGCACACCGGCCGAACGACACTTCGTCGACCTAGGGATCGTCCCTAAAAAGAATCAATTCAACCATCTGCGCACGTTCCAAATCTCCGCAACGACCGACGCTCCTCAGACCATCGAGGTGCCTGTTACCTTGACCGTGGATGGCCCACGGAAATTTGCGCTCCGCGAAAAACGTGACCCGAAAGAAGATGTCAAACGTTACCGGGCCGCGAGGGCGAAAACTGGCGTCGGCCCCTTGCCAGCGCTTTGGATCGACTGGGTGGAGTGGGAAGGCCCGATGCCAGAGCCAGCATCCCGATCCCGCGCACCGCTGCAAACGATCCTCGCCAAATATGGTGGCGGTTCAGCCGGCGAACCAACGTTGGGACAGGGAGCGAATCACGACATGCAACGCGGGCGTAGTATCCTGTCCGAGTTTGCTGTCGCAGCATTTCGTGGTGCAAAACCTGATCCAGACTTCATCGAAAAACTTTTGGCGATCTACGAGGGACGCCGCAAAGCTGGCGATTCTTTTGAAAACGCCATCCGATTGCCGCTCAGCATCATTCTCGCTTCACCGGGCTTTCTGTATCTCAATGAACCGGGCGATGTTAACGAACGACGTCAGCTGACTGATCGCGAGCTCGCTGTGCGGATGGCTTACTTTTTGTGGAGTGCACCGCCCGACCAACAGCTACTGGATCTGGCAACGCAACAGAAACTGAGCCAACCGGAGATCCTGCGCCAGCAAGTCGATCGCCTGATCGCCGATTCTCGCAGCGACGAGTTTGTTTCCGGCTTTCTGCACCAATGGCTGGACATGGAACGTCTTGATTTCTTTCAGTTCGATACCACGCTACACCGCGACTTCGACGAAAGCACCCGCTCCGCCGCCCGCCAAGAAGTCTATCACTCCTTTGCCCATCTGCTTCGCGCCAATGGTAACCCGAAGCGTGAGCGAGGGACGGAATCAGGGCACGGCCGACTGAGCAAACTTCTAAAAAGCGACTACGTTTTCGTTAATGGTCTGCTGGCGAACTACTACGGCATCGATGGTGTAACGGGCGATCAGTTTCAGAAAGTGACTCTACCCGCAGATTCTCCGCGCGGCGGGCTACTCGGCATGGCCGCCATCCACGCCATGGGCAGCGATGGAATTGAAAGCAGTCCTGTCGAACGCGGCGCTTGGGTCTTGCGTCATCTGTTGAACGATCCGCCGCCACCCGCGCCGCCCAACGTCCCGCAACTTTCACGCCTGGCGGACAAACCTCTGTCCACTCGCCAGAAACTGGCCGCTCATCAGGAAGAAGCACAGTGCGCCAGTTGCCATCGCAAGATCGATCCAATCGGCTTCGGCTTGGAGCACTTCAACGCCGCCGGCAAATGGCGAGCTGAGGAGCACCAATTCACAAAGAACCGCAAAGGCAAGCTCCAGCGCAGCAAGACAGGGACTCCGATCGACACGTCTGGCAAGTTCCACAACGGCCCTGCTTTTGCCGACTATCACGAACTTCGCGAGCTGATCGCCAACCAGGAAGAAGACTTCGCCCGCGGTTTCACTGAGCACCTGATCGAATACGCCTTAGGCCGCCCGTTCGGGTTTACCGACGAAGACCATGCAAACGAAATTGTCGGCTTCGCGAAGAGCAAGCAGTTCGCTGTCAGCGAGTTCGTTCACGCCCTTGTTCAGAGCAGTGCGTTTCGAACGAAGTGATTCGTTTTTTGATTGGCAGAGGAATGGGGGCAAAGGAATTTTGTGTGGCGGAGTCACGGTCGCGAAGCGGCGTTAGCAACTGGCGCATGGCTGAACTGCTGTCGCGGCTTCGCCGCTTTGGAACATGGGGTGCTTGTGGTCTGCGGGCTGATGCCCGCAGCTATATGCTGACGCGGCTTCGCCGCTAAAATTCCTCTGCCCCCAGGCGCGTCGCCCTGAAACTGTACGAACGAGAACCGGAAGTGGTCAAGCTCATCAAGGAGCACCTCGCCAATGTTTCCGGTTGAAGCATTTGTAGGCCGGATCAAGGAGCGTTAGCGACGCAGCTCCGGCAGTCGGGATGAACGAAAACGGTTTACAAACCTTGCCGGAACGGCGCTGCGCTTGGTCCGGCCTACTTTGAGCTTGCAAATGTCTGACTATCGGCGATGGTTTGTTAAAGGCGGCACATTTTTCTTTACTGTCGTGACGTACGCGAGACAGCCGATTCTTACCACCGACAATGGTCGAGAGCTATTGCGGAAAGCGATCATCTCTGTGCAAAAGCGACATCCTTTTTTGCTGGTAGCGAATGTGTTGCTGCCAGACCATTGGCATCTGGTGATGCAATTGCCGTCTCGTGATGATCGATACTCGTTGCGAATGAAGCAAATCAAAGCTGAGTTTACTGATCAATGGCTCGCGGCCGGTTTACCAGAAGCTACGGTCACAGAATCTCAACGCAAACACGGCGACCGTGGGATTTGGCAACCTCGGTTTTGGGAACATACGCTTCAGGACGAAGAAGATCTTGAGCGATGCGTGGACTACATCCACTGGAATCCTCGCAAGCATGAACTCGTGGAGCGCGTTGCCGATTGGCCCTGGTCATCATTTCATAGATTTGTTCAGCTAGGAGAATATGAAATCAATTGGGGTGGTGTCGCTCCAAAGTGCGCAGCAGACGGGGATTGGGGCGAGCCATCGTAGGTATTTGTAGGCCGGATCAAGGAGCGCAGCGACGCAGCTCCGGCAGTCGGGATGAGCGAAAACGGTTTACGATGCCCTGCCG
>CAYNNP010000411.1:0-3941 GCA_964398215.1 uncultured Pirellulaceae bacterium
GTACCTGGAAGACGTGTTGCGTCGAGTACTTGCCGGCGAGACGGACTGGTCGCAGTTAAGTCCACCAGCGTGGAAAGAATCTCATCCCAACTCGATCCGCAAGTACCGCCAAGACGAGCGTCGTCAAGCCGCTGACCGCAAACGAGTCACCCGAGCCCGCCGCCGACGCCGCAAAAAATAGTCAACCCCAGCCAAAGCATGGTTCTGCTGTACGGTTACCCAGTTCTGGCTGTCTCTTACTCTGGATCTTCGGGTGGATTCACATCAGCGTTCGCCAAGTCCGGATTGTCCTTCAAAAACGCCTCAACCTCATTGGGCTCGGCTGAAACAGTCGCTTCCGAACTCGAACAACCGACAAATGATCCCAGCGACAACATCACTAAGAAACTACCAACGCAGAACCTAAACATTTTCATATCGAACTCAAATCTATAGACGAAACAGGCACGCTTTGGGCGCAAGTCGCCCAAAGCGTCAAAGCAAACAAAATCAAAACTTACTGATTCAGCTGCTCTTCAATGCTCTCTTTGGATGATCGAGTACCAAGTGCACCCCACAATCCATAAGGACTCTGGGCACCTGGAACAGATTGGGGATCATTATTAGCCGCATTCTCACCGACCTGGCCTCGACTAGCATCGCCAGCTTCGACGGAATCCGTCATGAAGATCACAGCACCATCGCCCATCAAAACGTGAGCACCGCCTTGGTGACGACTGCTAGCCGAAGCGATCGTTATTGACACTGGGTTGGTGTTGTTGATGCACAACTCGCTATTGGGCGGAAGGATCGTATTCATTTGACCATTCAGCGGAGCACCGTAAGCCCACTTGGATCCACGACGCTGTTCCACACTTCCAATGATTGGTGCTGATGACAACCAGAACGAAGGACGCTCAGGATCAATGAATCCTCGGCAAGAAGTATTGCCGTTGATGCTAATCACAGCGATTGCACCATCGACAGGAGTTGTGCGAATGTCATTGTCTCCGAGATCGGTGGCGATTTCGCCAGCACAAATTGTGTTGGACAACCCATCAAGTGTGTCTCTGAAACGAATGCTGCGTTGATTGACAAAGAATCCACGCTGTGCTGCCTTCACACGAATGAAGTATTGCGGGGTTCCAGTCGTAACCTGAACTCCCGTTGTCCGGTTTCTGTATCCGCCCCAAGTTGTATCCAACGAGTCACCCATGCATACGGCATAGTTTGTTCGGCCTTGAGCAGGCAGCCCGATGCCAGGATCACTTGGGCATCGCAGCGTTGGGATGTCTGTCATCCAAGGCGAGTAAAAACCGCCCGCGCCGTTTGTGTTTGCCGAAAGCGGACGACCAGGCCAAGGTCCCATCGCTTGATAGATGTTGCCGATTCCAACTCCGCCCTCTGTGACCCGGTAGGGATTGCTAATCTGCTCCCACAAGGCTTGTTGTTCCATGAATGGCGTGATGCCAACCAATGCGGATAAATCCAGACGGTTGGACCCGTTGCCCGCCAGCGAAGCTCCTGCACCATGTGTGCCGCCTTGGTGCATCGGCAGTCGTTTGTAGGTTGAGTGATAATTGTGAATCGCCAACCCAATTTGCTTGAAGTTGTTACTGCAACTCATCCGCCTTGCGGCTTCGCGAGCAGCCTGAACTGCGGGCAGCAACAGGCCAACCAGAATACCAATGATCGCAATTACAACCAGTAGTTCCACGAGTGTGAAACCAGACTTCTTACCTTTGAATCTCATTCAGCTTCTTTGGAAAAGTGAAAATAAGTACCCGCCAAACTCGACGGTTCGGGAAAACTGCAGAGCCACGCTTCCTTGAAACTAGACTTAGCAATGCAGTTTGGTGAAAAGAACGGAAAAATCCCGTGATGGCTATTTTAGTAGGATATCGCTATCTCGACCACCCCCGCCGCCACCGGAGTGGGTTTTTAACGCAAAAAAAGCAGGGGCCGTGCCAATTGAGTGGGCAAGGGATGGAGCGTTTTCGTTGGGTTTCAGCAAATCAACGGTGACGCGTTGCAAAAAAACGTCCAGCGTTCAACAAAGAACGTTTTCTAAGTTCAAAACTCCGCGGTTAGCCGAGCGCGCCGAAACTGAACAATCTCGCCCGGCAGCGGCCAAGCTATTAGCCAATTAAGCTGCGCGATTGCGCTTGCTGGCGGTGTGTAAGGTTTCTGATTGGCTTTGAAAGTCGCTGAAGTTCTTAATTGAACCAACCACCAGTCGATCCAAATTTTGCTTGGCGATCATCTTGTTTCGCTTTCGCAAGAATCGCGAATACCAACGTATCGATTCAGTGTCCAGTAAGTACAGTTTGCCGGTTTGGTCAAACATGAAATTGCTGCCATGGGCGTCGTAGTGATGCAGGTTCAGCCGATCCAAAAGATCGAAGACTTCTCGCAGTTGCTCGACGACACGCAACACCGGATCGTGATCACCGTTTCGCGTGAACACTCCGTACAATTCCTCGGTCTGTCCGAACAGAAATCCAGAAATGAATTCGTAAACCAAGCACGAGCGACCACGCAACGGTCCGACGCGTTCTTCGAGGTACGCCAGAGGTCTGGGCACCGGCAGACCTGCGTCGATCAGGTGACGAGTATGGATCGCGTGCACCGCAGCACGCGATTTTGTAATCAACTGTTTGGCCGCATGGCGACGGCTTCTTGCGGTATACCATTTCAACAAACAGGTCGGTGCATCGACGCTATCGATTTTAGCAACCCATCGCGCTTTACACTGCTTGTAAACATACGCATCGCGAATGATCTGTTCAGCTGAGTTTTGAATCCGTTCTAAAACAACGTCGTCGAAATCGCGATCCAGTTTCACGATCGTGGGCCTCGTTCTCCACATGATATCCCTCTACAAATAGCAAGCATGTCTACAAACCCTTGCATAGAAAGAAATCCGAGGCGTAATCAATACCAACCCTCCCGATCGGTGTACTCATGTCCCCCGAGCCATGCGGTTTCACGAATGCAACTGACTTGGTTTGCTATGGCTGACTGGTTTTTTTGGGAGGTGTTTTACCTGCATCGTCGGTTAACCAATCGACGATCGCGTCTTGCAGTGCCGTGGCCTGCGCGGTTCGAAAGATATGTTGAGCATGGGCGTTGCCTTTTAAGATCAACAGTTTTTTCGGTTCAGAAGCGGCCTCGTACTGTTTCTCAACTGCCGCTCGAATCCCATCGCCGCTGCTAACAATGAACAGCTTCTTGCCTTGCATCTTTTCGGGTTTCGAGACGGGAGAGTGTGCCAGCAGAATCAAACGGTCGATTTGATCGGGCTTTGCTTCGACTGCGGCTTTCGCAGCAGCACCGCCTCCCATGCTTCCACCGACCACAGAAACACGCTTCGCGCCGTTCTTCTTCAAGTACTCAACTGCGGCAAGTACATCCAGGTGCATCGCGTTTTGTTGGTTTCCGGGTCGTGATTTTCCGTACCCGCGAAAGTCGATTGCCAAAGCAAGAAAACCTTTCTTGGCGAGCATTTCTGATTGCTTGGACCAACTCTGTTTGTTGAACACCGCACCGTGCGCGAACACGACACCATGCGATCCTTTGCCATACTGAAGTGCATGGACTTTGCCATCGTCTGAAGTAGCAAATGAAACCTCTTTGACAGAAACGTCTTGAGCATTGCCAATCGCCGCAACCAGGGCCACAACACAAGCAGCAGTAACGCATCTAAAAACAATCATCATCGACTCGGTTTTTTAACAGTTGAATGAAAGACCAGTTTGTCAGCTGGCTTGATCTCATTGTAGCCGATTCGATGATGCTTGAGTTTTGGAGATTCGTTTCTTTGGTAACCCGACGCGTGAGCGAGGGACCGAGGCAAGATCGATTGTCCCTCGCTCCCTCGCTCACGCTTTTTGAAGTTGCGCTTTTACGGGGTGTTCAGTTTTTCAACACCACAAATTGCGGTGTCCCCACAAACGAGTGTC
>CAYNNP010000412.1:0-3931 GCA_964398215.1 uncultured Pirellulaceae bacterium
GCTTCGGGTTACCAAAAAACGCAACTGCAAAACTCACGCCATGAGCTAGGGTTGTACCGACCTCCCGCCAAAAAGCTCACAGCCTCTCCGGCCTTTGCGTTCGCCAGTGCATCGCTACACTTGTCTGGTGTCCTGTTGTTTTGGTAAGCGGTTGCCGCATGATTGCAAGGAAGATCTATCGTGAGTGACTTGGAAAGCATGCAAGAAGCCGTGAAAGAGTCGGCAATGGATCTCAGTTGTCTACCGGCAAGCCGAGTGGAGAACCACCGAGGTTTTGGACTCGCGCTGATCGCTTTTTCGTTTCCGTTCTGTGCGTTGACGGTTGCTGGCGGTGTGCTGGCCATGGAAATAGGCGAACCTTCGTTTGCAGGCTTTGCGGGGCTGTTTCTGTTGGTTCCGCTGTTGGTGCTGATCTACGGCATCAATTGCTTGATGACAAAAACGATCGTTCATATCGACTTGCAGAACGTTCGTGTACAAGAGATCGCAATGTTGAAGAAGCGCGAATGGCAAGAACCTTTGGCCAGCTATATTCTTCAGGTCAAGGTCCTGGTGTCCACCGCTAGCAACAATCAAAACGAAGTCTTGCGGTACACATTTCATGTGCGGCTGACCCACCAGAATGACCTTCGCAGTGTTGAACTATTCGAGACCGAATCCGCTGATCGGATGCGACAGCAGTTCCAAGAATACAGTCAGCAGTTAGACATTGAGGTCGATTCTGCGATCCGCGATTTCAATACAAACCGTGTGATCGGAAATTTGGCCGCCAGCTAGATATCAATCTAAGTCGCCACCAATTTCGCGAGCGGTCTTTAAATGGCCTTTAGATCATGCTCGGTTCGATACTCAAAATCAATTCTTCGACGGCGGCCCACTGCGCTTCTCCAGCCGCTCTGCCTACGTCAATCAATGCATCAACCGCGTGAAAGTCCTCGATTGCAAACTCACTGGTTTTGGGAAAGATGATCAGGTCGCTTTCATCCCGATGCAGTTCGCTGGAATGTCGGCGACCAATGTCCATCGTGCGTAACAACGTCTTGATGTACGAGGGTCGTCGCAGCTTGCCATGCTTGTCTTTCGAAAAGTCTTCGTCGATACTCGATCCGACATCGATCGAAACAACATGATCGCATCCTTCGGATCGGAGCACGGAGGCTGGCACATTGATCAACACACCTCCATCGACCAAAATTTCGTTTTCGCGGACGATTGGCGCACCGAAAACTGGGTGATTGATGCTTTCCAAAATCGCGTTCACGACATCGCCACTGCGGCGAATCTTTTGTTGACCACTGATTAGATCTACAGTCGAAATTGCTAATGGCATCGTCAGTTCGTCGAACTCAAGGCGAGCCATATAGCGGCGAAGTTTCGTTTCGAATCGAGTCCCGCGAAAGCTATGAAACAAGTGAGCAAAACGAAGTGTTTGGTGCCTGCTCATGAATTTTGGCGGAATCATTTCTTTACGAAAAAAATCTCCGATTTCGGCTGGGCTAAAGCCTGAGGCGAATGCGGATGCAACAATGGCGCCAGCGCTGGTTCCCGCTAGCGAGTCGAAAACGATTCCATGCTCGGCGAAGACCTCCAAGACACCGATATGAGAAATCCCGCGTGCGCCTCCGCCGCCCAAAGCCAGTCCGATTCGGATTCCATACAGCGCCCTGCGCAGTCGCCTGATGGCGGACGAGTCAAGTTTGATTGTGTTTGAAGCTGTCATTTCGTAGCGAACGGGAATGCAGCGAATGCGATCGTCTTGCATCGACGACCGTGACTTTACATCCTGTTGAAACAGGAAGGCGACAATTGGGCGGCGATGCTCGGGGATCGTGAGTGCTTTTTTTCCCAATCCAACATTCAGTCCTGCTGCGGCGTCCACCACACAAATCACGCGTTCGCACTCTTGAATAGCAGCTTCACACGCACCATCCCCCTTGGCAATCACCACGGCAACACATTCGTCTTGACTGTTCGACGCGACGGTACGCGCAAGTTCCGCAACAGTGACTTTCGATACTCCTGCGCCCAGTTCTTCGATGTTCGGAACTGGTTCATCAGAAACCAAAAATGGTGAAACGATTTGGCCTTGATCACGAATTTGTGCCAGCACGGCACAGGCAAGCGGCCAGCCGGCGGGGTGTTCAATTGCAATTGCCAGCGAATGGATGCCACGTTGATGTTCATTGCGTGCCCGCGAGACATAATCGTTCATGCTGGACAGTCGCGACGATAGCGAACGCGAGATATTCTGCAGCAGCTGCGGGTGCCTTTCCAGCAATTGGCGGTAGTCTTCTCCCGACATCACCAATGTTTCAACCATTGTCAGGGCGGTTACCGTCGCAGTTCGTTTGCCACGGGTTAACAACGAGGCTTCACCAAAATGGTCTCCAGCCTCCAGGATACTTAACGTGCGTTCAGATCTATTTGGCTCGTCACCGGTCCAAACACGCACCTTTCCTGTAATGATTAAAAAAAGCTCGTCGTCTTCATCCCCCATTTGGATGATCGTGTCCCCGGCTTGGTACCTGCGAGAAACAAAGGCACTGAGAACGTCTTCAAGTTCTTTGCCAGAGAGCCCCGCTAGTAGTGATTTGGTGACCGAATCGTCCATTCTGTTATGCCTAAGCCTATATCGTTCTGCGAAATGATGGTTGGAGGAGAAAATCGCACGGAATGTAGAGTAAACGCCAGTCGAATCAGCTGTACAGGCGAAATAATTGATCCATTCAAACCATCATGCATTCAATTGTGAAATTCCAATACGAATTTGCCGTGGTTGCTGTACTGAGGGTGCATAGCCGAGTAAAACTAGAAATCCATCCGAAAGGCTCATGACCCAAATCACGGGCCGATTCATATTCCTTCCTTTATTATCCCACCGCTTGATGCGCGATTTCGGCGTGCGCGGCCACAGGAGAAACAATTGTGGCAAAGAAGACAAAAGACCCTCGACTCGCTGACATCAGTTCGGGATCGAATGCTGCGGCAGACATGCCGACTGCAAAACCGGCTCCTGTTAAGAAGAAGACCAAGAATGTCAAAGAGCGTCTAGCCCAGCGACAGCAAGCACAGGCTGCTTCAAGATCAACGGCGCCGGCGGCTACTAGTACCAAGCTAGATGAGTCTGATTTACCGCCAGCAGTACTGCGACGTCGACGGATGCGTTGGGCGAATCGCCCCGAGTGGTTGACGACTTTTCTTACGGCTTGTGCCGTGGCGCTTTTTGCCTGGTTGGTATATGACGGGATCAATCGGGTCGTCGCAACACTGGCAAAGAACCAGCGAGACGCAGTTGTGGCCGACACTTGGAAAAAACTGCTTGAAAACAATGTGACCGTTAAGGGTACGCCTGACAAAGTCGACGAAAATGGAATCGCAAATTTTCCATTCTTGTCTTTCGAGGCGGTTCGAGACAAACAACAGATCAATCAAAACCTGCGTCTTGCTTCAACGCTGCCAGGGATCACTGAAATTCGCATTTCGCCGCCCGCACCGCTAGACGACATTGCCCAAGGCAGTGCCGATCTATCAACACTAAGTGTGATCAGCGAGAACTTTCCGAACCTCAAGTCATTGGATTTGAGTTCAACTCAGGTCATTGACTTGCAAAAACTGGAAACACTTCGCCTGGACAAACTGGTTATCACGAACACTCCGATTCGCCGCGAAAAGTTAGCAAGCCTAGAGATTTTGCAGAGTGTCACGGATTTGGGAATCGGTTGGACTGCTGAAACGAAGAACCCGAACTACAAGCAATTTAGCTCGGAGATCTACCGTGCCCGCGTGCTTGACGCGATCGTGAAATTAAGAAATTTAAAGAACCTATACCTTCTGAATTTCCCGCTCTCTGCTGAGGAGAAGCAGCGATTGCCACCAGGGATCAATATCGTGGTTTGGAATTAGTTGTTTGCCGTTTGAGTTGGGCACTTTA
>CAYNNP010000413.1:0-3901 GCA_964398215.1 uncultured Pirellulaceae bacterium
GCGCCATCTCAGGGAGATCCATTTGAGGCAGGTCGTCGGCGTCGTCCTGACTATTGTTCGGCTTGTCTTTTGCAAGCTGAGAAAGGTTCAGCGGGGCGGCACGACTGGGATCTATCAGTGATACCTTGCCTTGAATGTTAAATGTCGAATCCAACATGAACGTGCCAGACGCCACCACTTGTTCGCCTGGTCTGATGCCATCAGAAATGGAGATCTTGTCGCCTAGAACCTCAGCAACTTTGACTTGCCGAAACTCGAATCGCCCAGGTTCAGTCTCCACATACGCAACACTATCCGTTCCGTTGACCAGCACTGACTCGCGTGGAACCACAACAAGCGATCGATCCTCGGCTTGTGCTGATCGAATTTTCGCTTTGCCCAGATCACCAATCTTGATCAATCCAGCATCGTTCGCGATCGCGACGCGAACAGCAACCGTTCGCGTTTTCGAGTCAACCATCGGAGCGATAAATGAGACCTTTCCTTCAAAGACCGTTCCGGGTTGCGATTGAAGATCGATCGAAACTGCCTGGCCGATTTTCAAATTTTCCGTGTCATCAGGATGCAACTCCAGCATCAGCCACACGGTTGCCAGGTCCGCAATCTTCAAGATCGGCATGCCTTGTTTGATGTACTGACCCTGATCAATCAGTTTCTTGATCACAGTGCCTTGAACGGGCGCGTAGATTTTGATGCGGCTGTTGGCCTTGCCTGCCGATTCAACGTTGTTGATTTCAGATTCGGGAATGCCCTGTTCCGACAAACGACGACGAGCGCTTTGATAAAGTCGTTTATTGGTTTGGTCAACGCGATCGTTTCCCGTGATTCGAATCGAGGCAGCTTTCGCCTGAAGCAATCCGACTTGGTCTGAGTAGAGATCAGGAGAATAGATCACAGCCAATTCGTCGCCCTTACGAATGGTCGCGCCGGTGTAATCAACGAACAGATCTTCAATCCGACCATCAACGTACGCGGACACCGTCGATACCGTTGACTCGTCGTACTCGATGCGACCAAGCACTTCGATATCCTTGGCGATCGGAATGTTTAGCGCCGCGACTGTCTTGATGTTTGCAAGTCGCCGAGCGGCTGGGTCAATCGTGACACCGTAGAGATCTTTTGGATCCCCGGTGCGCTCGATTTCTTGCAGCTCCATTCCGCAAACAGGGCAACGCCCAGGCTCTCCCAGAAAAACGCACAGCATCGAACACGCATATTGTGCGTTATCCTCTTTCGCATCACTCGTTGCACTCGATGGCGCCGTATTGAACCAGTCGTGGTTGCGTTGCAAATAGCCAAAGAGCCATGCGAGCGCAATCACAAACGCGACCGCGAACAATGGTTGAGCGAATAGGTTGAACCAGTAAGCGAAGAACCTGATGGCTCGACGCTTCCGTTCTGGTTTGAGTTCTTTGGTCACGTTTTCGTTGATGTGTTGGTAGATTCTCTGCGTGAGCTGTCCTGGCGGATATTCTGCCGAGACCTTTTAGCTCGCAAGGCTTGGAAGCGATTCAGCAGGTGCGCAGCATCAATCTCTGGATCTATTTGCTGCAACCAGGAGATAACGTGGGATAGGCTTCCAGCCTGTCATTGGCCGCATCGACAGGCTGGAAGCCTATCCCACGACTAGATCAAGCGATTTATGATCAACGTCAATTCCCGGTTGGAGCACTATTTACGCGCGCACCGGTTCTGTTGATTTAGAGATCAACAATTAAAACGTGAGAGAATGACGCATTTTTGTTGCGCCGAAAGCGAAGGCTCAAATCGTGTTGACGCCATGCAGAGATGGTCGCCGCCGAGCTGGCGGAAATCCAAATCAGAACCTGGCGGGAGCCCAATGAAACCGGCAAACACCAACTGAAACTGCAGGCCACCATGAACAGGTGTTTTTGGAATGGGAGCTGTCGGTGGGGCGCCACATTTGCAATCACCGCATTGGCACTGCGTGGCCTTGGGATTGCAGCAACAACCGCCAGCAACTTTTGTCTCCCCACGCTGTTTTGTTGAGCAACAGCTTTCAGTCACTTCAGACTGGCAACACGATGGCGACTGAACCGTGGCAGCCTGCGTTTCCGCAGCACAGTTGCAAGATGGCCGCGAAGAAATAGTGACCCACGGAAATGTCATCGCCATCACAGCGCACAAGGCAGCTATGGACATTAACGTTTTTCGTGCAGGTGATCTTTGCCAATCCATCCGCCTATTGTTTGCAGGCTCACGATATAAGTCAATTACATCAGCTCGGCGCCACGCAAAATGAACACGCGTTTAAGCGTTTGGCTTCAATTCTCAGCGGAATCGTTGGATTCTTCACCGTCGATCGCGTCACGAATTTGGTCAACCTCGGAATCAGTCTCTGGGTCAACGGAGTCGGAAACCGCCTCATCTGCGTCACGGTCCGTTGTAGGCAAAGGCTGAACTTGTGGTGAGACAACAGCCCTATGCGTTGGTTGGACCTGACCAAGTTGGCGTGTTAGCGTGGCCATCAACTGCATTCGCTCGGAGCGAAGATTCACTGCCGCGATGCGATATTTCAACACCGAACGCCAATTCGCGATCAGTTGCGTGTAGTCCGTTTTTCCTTCGGCATACTCTTCGATCGAAAGGTCAAGTGTGCGTAGCGATTTTGGGATGATGTCATCTTCGATCAATGACAATGTCATCTCCGTGCTATCAAGCTTGTTGACCGAGTCGAACACTTCTTCCGTGATTTGATCTTGAAGCGACTCCAGTTTGGACATGGACGCGTAGCTAGTTTGCTGCGCTTGACGTTTTGCCGCACTGATTCTGTCCGTTCTGATCGGTAGATTAAAACCAATCCCGAGCAGCAACGCATCGTTACCATTTGACACCGGACTGATACCATCTGACGACGTTGCGATCCAATTCAATCCCACGGTGAAATCTGACTTTGACTGCAGGTTTGCCAAACAGATTTTTCGACGCTCTCGCCGGATATTCGATAACTGTGAATTCAATTCTGGCCGAGTGTGAAGTGCCTGTGCGATCAACGCTTCTACGTCGCCATCGTGTGCGACTTCGCCCAGTTGATCGATGATCGAAAACTCGGTACTGATTGGCAGGCGAACCAAACGCGCGAGTCTTCCTTCGTAGGACCGTCTTTTCGTTTGCAAGCGAGTGAGCTGGTTTTCAACTTTTGATTGTTCAATTTGGACGTTCAAAACATCTTGTTGAGACACTTCCTTGTTGACTTCGTATTGCCGCAGCACAACTTCTTCGATCTGGGCGAGCGATTGCAAGTCTTCTTGCGTGATCTGGATTGTTTCTCGAATGGTCAGTAACTGAAGACAGGCGACGCGTATGTCTTCCGCGAGTTGATGCTGAATTCGAGTGAGTTCCGATTCGAGAGTTTTCACTTCATCGTGAGAAATTGCTGCCTTGATAGCGCGACGATCCAGATCGACGAACTTCTGGCTGATCCCAAGGGCAAACGCTTGGCGCCCAGCTGCCGTTTCAACCGGCGACAAGTGCGTTGTCGTGTTGACGATAGGATCCGGCAGCGACAGGTCCTGTGGTATTCGCTGACGAGCCGACTGAATTCGATGCCGTGCTTCCTTGATTCGAGGGCTTTGTTGCAGCCCTAAACTGACGAGGTCATCAATGGAAAAGGTTCGCGGGTGTTGAAGAGCCTGGCTCGTCATCACCGGAACAGTCGGACTAGTTTGACAAGTGCTAGCGTGACAAACTTTCGCACGAAAAGTTTCTTGGGGCGAGCGACACCCGCAAAACCAAGTAATCGAGATAACGAAAGCAACAATTCGCATTTGCCTAACTCAGAAAACCCTACAGAACCATTCTTGAGTAATCGCCCGAGAAACCTTGCGAACTGACACTTCCTGAACCAAACGTTCCATCCGCTAAATCAGGCACACTTTAC
>CAYNNP010000414.1:0-3881 GCA_964398215.1 uncultured Pirellulaceae bacterium
TTCAATCCGTTTTCAATGGATCGTCTTGGCCAGCCTCTTTTGCTTTCTGCATCCGTTTGCTGACGCGCAAAAGCAGGTCCTGGTCTTGTTTGGGCAAACCATCACGGCCTAGTTCGTGAAGCCGCTCAAGGACCTCGTCCAGTCGTGCTTCGTCGGAGGCCTCTATCCGCTCTTGTTCCATCGCGTGCTTGAGACGACGGCGCGAAAGCCGCCAGCGAATGGATTGACGAAGTGATGTTGTCCAACCAACTCTTGCTACCGAGGCTTCATCCATCGGTTCGAATCCTTCGTACGAACCAAAGCACAGCATCATGTCGAACATGTCAGGACTTCTCGCTGAAATCCATAGCAACAGGGCGATGATCATCAACAATGGTGCTCGCTGAACTGACAGTGTCGGTTCAATCGCCAACATCGCGCAAGCAACAAATGCTGTTGTCAGTGCAACAACAACAATCAGCCGCCGTGCAATCCATGCTTGAATCGTTTCGTCAACGTTCTTGGAACAAAGCGAAACGACCGACGCTAGTAAGACACGGCCAAGCGATCTTGGCAGTGGATAGATTTGGCAGATCGCCTGAATCCAACAGAACCATGCACCCGCCAGCCAAACTGTATCGGTTGACACCAATCCAAAACTTGGAGCCGTCCAAATACTGACAAGTTGTGCGGACCTGAGTTGCCCATGTGTCAAGCTTTCCACCAATAAGAACACGGCACCGATTCCAATCAACGCGAACAACGACGTGAATGAAACCGCAAGTGCGACGCCCGCTGGCCACGATCTTGAACGCGTCTCGACTCCGCGGAGTCCGATCGTCAACGTGTGGATTGAGTAATTGCCTGCGAAGCGATACGCGAGATGCACGACCACTTGAACGAACCACCCACAGGTCCAGAACCCAAGCCCGATCATTGCCACCATTGGCAAATCGGAATTTCCCATTCGGTCTTTGACCATCGCGATCAGGCCCAGCAAAACCGCGAACGCTACAAATACTGAATAGGAAAGATGAAACTTGACCCCACCGACCCTGCCCAGTGGCAATGCCCAATCCTCAACCTCGTCGTCAAACAACGGGTCGCCTTGGGGGCGGGACGAAAATGGGTTCAAGGTCGGCATTGAGTCTCAGCTAAAATTTGGTTGCCCTATGCTAGTGACAGTGGCCACAATATGATCTGAAAATGTGCCCGAATTGCAGGCATTGCATATTCTATGACCAATATTTGACGGTGTTCTGACAATTCTCTCGCGTTGGTGGCTCTCTTGAAGTGCCAACAGTCTTCGATTTGGATTGTATGTACCCTACAATAGCCAGCACGCCTCTCGAACTGGAACCGGAACATGCACAGAAACTCAGCATTCACGATATGCCAGCTATTTCTGTGCGTTTTTCTGCCCGTTCACTCGGCACTTGGGCAGACGCCAGAAGATCCACCGTCCGAACAAGAAAAGCTGGCAGCGTACGCAAGCCAATTAAATCACGCCCAATTCGTTCGCCGAGAGCGGGCAAGCCGCGAATTGAAAAAGGCTGGCCAGGCTGCGATTCCCGTTTTGATCAAAGTAATCGGTTCGGGAAATCTGGAAACCACCAAACGGGCGATGGGGATTCTAGGCCACTTCGCCCTCGAACAATCGCCTGATGATGACCAGGGTGCGTGGCAAATTCTCTTGTCGCTGTCTGAAAACACTGTTGGATCACGCAGTTCCGCTGCTCGTGCTCAAATCAAATTGATTCGAGAGCAACGCAACAGCACCGCGACCAAGATGCTAAAGAAAGCTGGCGCTCAAGTGGGGTTCGACCAGTTCTCGATTGGGTCGGTGTTGATCGATGAAGTATCGTTGGTTCGTATCAAAGGCGATTGGAGCAAGAAAAAAGATACCTTGAAGTGGTTGCGTTGGCTAAAGGACGTTGATCATGCGATCATCGAAGGTGACGCGTTAACATCAGAAGTACTGGGTGAAGTAGCGTCCATTCCGAATCTCACCACGCTGGCTCTGCAAGACGGACCGCTGAACGCGAAAACTCTCTCCGCACTTAGCAACATCAGCCTGGATACTTTGGAGATCCGCTACGTCTCGCTAAAAGAAGAGGAGACGGTCGCGCAGCTCGAAAAACTGCCAATCCGATTCGCCATCAACTTGATGGGTACAGGGATGAGCTCAGAGAGATTCCAGTCCATGCAAGCCCGACTACTGGGACTGGCACTGACATTACGCCAAGGTGGATTCTTAGGAGTCAAGTGTCAGCAGTCACCCTGTTCAATCAACGAAGTTGTACCTGGTAGTGCCGCTGAAAAAGCAGGCCTCGAACCGAACGACATTATCATCCAAATCGCTGAAAGCAAAGTCGAAGCGTTCCCTGACTTGAAGGCAGAAATTGATATGCATCTGCCTGGCGATACCGTGGATTTGATCTACGAACGCCGGGGCGAAACCATCAAGACGAAACTTGCACTCGGTCGGCTGATTGATTCTGATTGAGCATCCGTGTCTCAGAAATTTAGATTCCAAAGTCAGCACCAGTGCCTGCAAAGAAAACCGAACGCAAAAAGACAAAACCAAATAAGTCTTTAGCGACGCTTGTCGATTTCGATGCGAATTGGCAGGATTCACAGTGGCGATCACGGGTGCGAAAACGTCTTGGCACATGGTTCAACAAGAACGCTAGGACGTTGCCTTGGCGAACCGATCCAGCGCCCTATCGAGTTTGGGTCAGCGAAATCATGCTGCAACAAACTCAAGTCGCAACCGTGTTGCCCTACTTCGATCGCTTTTTGAAATCGTTCCCCACGATTGCGGATTTAGCCGCCGCACCCGAAGAAGATTTGATGCGGCACTGGGAAGGCCTTGGTTACTATCGTCGTGCTCGATCGTTGCACGCGGCTGCAAAACAAATCGTGTCGCAACACAATGGCGTCTTTCCCGATCAGTATGCTGATGTCTTGGCGCTGCCAGGGATCGGCCGCTACACCGTCGGCGCAATCCTTTCCATTTCGGGAAACCAAAAGCTACCAATTTTGGAGGGCAACACGCAGCGGGTCTTTGCGCGGTGGGTGGCTTTGCGCCAATCGCCAAACGATACGGCGGCAAACCGAGTGCTTTGGGAGATCGCCGAAGCAATGTTGCCGCGTTCCAATTCGGGTCAGTTCAACCAAGCCGCGATGGAGTTGGGGGCATTGGTTTGCACTCCCAGAGAACCCAAGTGCGCGGAGTGCCCGATTCAAAGTTACTGTGCTGCCTATGACCAAGGCCTTGAGCTGGAGATTCCAGGCAAAGTCACCAAAGTAAAATACGAGGACCGAACGGAGTTTGCTTTTGTCGTTTGCCAGAACTCGGCATCAACGGCGGCGAAACAAAAGTACCTGATGCGACCTTTGCCTGATGGTGGACGCTGGGCTGGGCTCTGGGATTTTCCTCGCCGTACCGATCGCACGTTTGACGACGCGGACTCTGCCGCCAAAGACTTGAGCAGTGAGTTTGGATTTGATGTCCAGCCTGGCCTGCGACTGCAAACAATCAAACACGCTGTAACCAAGTATCGAATCTCGCTGCATGTTCATGTCGGCGAAGTCTCCAAGATTCGCAAGCTCACGAAGCCTTGGCGATTCGTAACCATGAGCGAAATGGCCGATTTGCCGATGAGCGTTACGGCCCGAAAAATCACTCAATTCTTGGAAAAGAATCGCCAGCCCTCGCTGCCAATTTAGTGCTGCAGACATTGGTTTTTGGTAACCCGAAGCGTGAGTTTTGAAGACTGCGATTTTTGGGAGTGCTGAATTGTTCAACACGAGAAATTACGGCATCACCACAAGAGAAATTACGGTTCAGGAAATGATATTGCACCGCAATTCGCCAGCCACGAAGTGGCGATAGCATA
>CAYNNP010000415.1:0-3864 GCA_964398215.1 uncultured Pirellulaceae bacterium
GATGCTGATTGCGACAATCAACAGACTGATAGAATCTTACTCCGTATCCAGCAATCCTTTGTGTGCCAGAGCTTCGGTCAGGGCTTGTTGATTTATTGCGTGGCATATTTTTGTAAGCCGCTGGCGCTAGCCCGCTCAGTAAACGAACAAGCCGTTTTGCCGACGGTCACTTTGGCCGATGCCATACCAGTTCGCACTCGGCGTTTTCGAGCCTTGAGAGACGTTCAAGAATTTCTTCTGCGATCGATTGCAGCAAACGTTTAGGCAATTCGCCTTCGACCGTAGCCATCACCGAGTAGCCTCCTTCGCAGAATCGAACGCAAACGTCATCGACCAAAATGCGATGGGTACACCATTCGTCGTCGCCCACCTCCATTTCCTGAAGCAAACTATCTGGCAGCAGAACTTCGTCACTGCTTTCATCGTCCTCCTCCACATCATCAACAATATCAACTTCCACGGTTGGGAAAGGCCGATGAGCAATTGATGGCACGTAAAATTTTTCGTACAGATCCATCAAAGGTACGATGCCAAGTTCTTTCGCCAACTCGGTGTCTTCAGGGCCTACCAGGTCACGACATTCAAGATCAAATTTCAAGCTACCGTAGTTGAATAAATGAAGGAAACCTTCGTCTTTGCGTTGCACTTCGAATCGAATCCATTTCCGATCGGTTAGCTGCGTCCAACTCCAATCCGAAAAACTCAAGTGCCATTCGTTGATGTTCTCTAAGTACAGATTTCCTTTGTCAATTTTCCCGCCCGAGATGGTGACGCCCGCCCCGTCTGGATCTACCACTGCTTTATGATGATGGATCCAACCAGGACCTTGCCCCGACGTTTGAATCTGCGTGATTGCGAGCGAGCTCAAGTCCAAGGATTGCACGCGCGTTGAACCAATCTTGCGGTTACTTGGATAATCCAACCCGCCAATCAGCAGTATTTTGGTTTCGTTTTCGTAGGGCGTTGCAGAGTGAAAGTCTGTTGGTGGGAACGCGTCTTCGGAGTAAGCATAGATGCGAATGTCTTGATTCTTGGCGTCTCGAATGATCACGTCGTTGTAGATAAAAAAGTCAGGGTCGTAGTGGTCTTCGTGTTCGCCCGCGATCCAAACCGTGCGTCCATCCGACAAATACGTGGTGGACATTCCCATCCGGTTACCCGCCCATGCGGGGCCAGAAGTCGTTATCAGATTGTCGAAAAAAGATTCGCGAGCGGTGTAGGGATCAATCTGTGTGCGAAACAGCCACAACCAGTAAGGGTTGGTGACATCTTGTGCCATTGTGGTTCCAACAGATGGTTCACTACGCCTCGCCGTCCGCCACTGGATATACATCTCATCGGTAACGTCCTTCCCAGGTGGCACTGGTGTATTTTCATCCCACGCGTTTTCGTCAGGTTCAGTATCTTCTGATGGCATGCATGTTCTCCCTCGATGATTCTTCAAGTGCTATTCTACCGCATCGCATTTCAATCTGACCAACGGCGAAGAGAGGGGATATTTGTGGATGGAAAACCATCGAACACTGTCGTGTGCAATTTAGTTGTCATCCGATCGCAGGATATTCATCGCGCAGTTGAGTTCTACAAGTGTTTGGGTTTGAAGTTCGTTTTGCATTCGCACGGCAAAGGGCCCGAACACTTCGCCGCAGAGATGCCTGGGTTTGTGTTCGAAATTTACCCCGAGCAGAAGGACCCAAAACCGACAATCGGGGTTCGAATCGGATTTCGACTTTCGGAGCAAGAGCTAGAACAAGTCGTTGATAGTTTGGCCAAGCTGGGTAGTCCAGTAATATCGAAACCAAAAGACTCCGAATGGGGGCGTCGCGCGGTGGTAAGAGATTTTGATGGCCACACAATCGAATTGCTCACTGTGACATAACGAAATACAAGAACAAGTTTGTTGGGGCAGGCAGAAATTGATCGGAGGCTAAGGGGCAAATTCGGGTACGATTGACGTATCTCTTCTCTAAAGCCCCGAGGTTCTGAAATGCTTCGACTCACTATTTTGCTTTCGATGTTTGTGTTTTCGGCTCTCTGCGAAGCGCAGGAACGAGAATTTCAAGGACGATGGAACAATCGTCGAACCGGTTCCAGCGGAACGATGACGTGTACCGCATCGATGGTTTCTCCCGCGAATTGGACCGCTGTGTTTAAGGGTCTATTTCAAGGAAAACCGTTTGAGTACAAGGTGGAATTTCAGTCCAAAGAATCTCGTAACGGGAGTGAACTGGCTGGCAAGGCCACGATCAGTGGAAAGCAGTACAAGTGGAGCGGGCAGTTGAAAGCCAGCCAGTTGAGCGGCCGCTATCAGGCGACCAACGGCTGGAATGGCGAGTTTGTTTTAAACGAAACGGCCGAAAGTCGACGCAATGTACCTGCTTCGGTTGTGCCTGAATCGATCGAAGAGGTGGAGATAAAACCGATCGTGCAAGATGGAGACCATTTGTTGTTCGTCGGCAACAGCTTCATGGCAAACGAAGGCGGAGTTTACAACTATTTGCAAACGGCATTGCGGAAGCGTGGAATCGACGTGACCGTTGAGAGCAAAATTGCGTTTGGCAAACCACTCAGTGAGATGGTCACGCGAGATGTTGGCGACGCGATGGTGGATCCCAAAGTCGATGTTGTTGTGATCACAAGTGGCGACGTCAAGGTGATGAAGCAGTTCGCAAAAAAGCTCAAGGACAATGGGAAACGGTTGGTTGTATTCATGACTTGGGAACCAAAGCATCCAGGCAACCGAGCGTCCAAGCAACAATACACGTCAGCAACACGCGGCGCGGTGCGAAGGATGCGTGCGTTCGAAAAAGAAACCGGCGCGAGAATCATTCCAGCGGCAGTTTTGTATCACGATCTGACAATCAACCCGCCAGACGCGATGCCTCGAATCGACTTTCTTTGGAAGGAGCGAAACATTCATCAAAACGCGTTGGGCACGATGGCAAACGCATTACTTTTCAGCGCGATGCTTACAGGTGATTCACCAGCAGGCCTGAATTTCGATTACCCGCCAAACATCGTCGGCCAAAAACTAATGGACGAGCCCGAGATCCGACTAAATAGAGACTTGCGTGAAACGTTGCAGTACCGTTCATGGGCAATCGCGCAGGCTTGGGCGAGAGGCAAAACACACCTGGAATAGCGTGCTGTCACCTCGCTACATCCAATAGTCAAATAGTTGACGACATAGAGGGTTTGTCGATTCAGTCGTTTAACCGGCAGCCGAAGGCGCACGCGATCATCTGCAATTCACATAACGCAGGATAACTTTCGCGTTGTTTAACGGCTTGTTGTGTATACGACCCCATGGCGTGAGTTTTGCAGTTGCGTTTTTTGGTAACCCGAAGCGTGAGCGAGGGACAATCAATCTTGACTGGTCCCTCGCTCACGCGTCGGGTTACCAAAAACCACGAAAGAGCGTTGGTGACCGAATTATTCAACAGGCCGTCAAGAATTTCTCTGCGTGGACCGCAAACCTCACGATTCGTTCTAATCTCGCTGAAGGCCTATTCCCCTTTGCTGTAGCCAAGAATCTTTAGGTTCAATGCACTGCTGCTGGAAAGCATTTCGTCCAATGCCAAACGAACATCCTCCATACCCACATCACCATCGGCGCTGCGGTCTAGCGTGAATTGAGTTGTTCGGCGCATTAGTTCTTTGATAAACGCCGCGCTGACACCGCTCGTTCTCGAAACGATTTCCTTCACTACGTTCTCTGGTAACTGCAGTCCCTTGCCGTACATCCCAACCAGCTTCTGGCGACACTGCTCATTGGGCAACGCGAACTCGATTGCTTGATCTACCCGGCCGGGGCTGGTGACCTCAAGCCTCAATGATTCGTTCCAATCTTGTTGAAGGCTTATT
>CAYNNP010000416.1:0-3862 GCA_964398215.1 uncultured Pirellulaceae bacterium
ATTGGCCTTTGTTCATTTTCTGAGCCGACGGCGCTAGCCGCGGGCCTTGTGGTGATAACGCAACCCTTCGAGGCCCGCGGCTAGCGCCGACGGCTCAGCCAAAGCAATCTGCCGAAAGTTACGCACGGCTTCCGCTACTTTGAAATTGAAACCTCTGACAACTCTCCCTCTTCTCCCTTGACGACTTCTCTACTCACCGGCATCACTGGCCAAGACGGTTCATATTTAACTGAACTGCTTTTGGAGAAAGGGCATGTGGTTCACGGCATCGTTCGGCGCAGCAGCACGACCGCACGTACTCGGTTGGATTCACTGTTCCATGATCCGTCCGTCTACAACAAACGACTTTTTCTGCATTATGCGGATCTGGACGACGTCACCACCATTCGCCGGATTCTGATCAAGACACAGCCAGACGAACTGTATCACTTGGCTGGTCAAAGTCATGTCGGTGCCAGTTTTGACATCCCCGAAACCACCTGCCAATTCACGGCGATGGGGACTCTGAAGTTGCTGGAGATCCTGCGAGATTTGGAAAAGCAACCCAGGTTTTTGCACATCAGTAGCAGCGAGATTTTCGGTCGCCCCGAAACGGTTCCGCAGAACGAAGACACACCGATGCGTCCGGTGACACCTTACGGAATCGCCAAAGCATTCGCGACTCAGATGGTAGCGTTGTACCGTGAATCATTCGGGCTCTTTGCCTGTAACGCGATTTGTTACAACCACGAATCCGAGCGCCGCGGCGAGTCGTTTGTGACCAGAAAGATAACACGTGCAGCAGCAGCCATTTCATTGGGCCAACAAGACCAACTGTCGCTTGGATCCTTGGATGGTCGCCGCGATTGGGGTTACGCTCCCGATTACGTCGATGCAATGTGGCGAATGCTACAACAAGACAGCGCATCTGACTTCGTCCTGGCGACTGGCAAAGACCACAGTGTTCGCGATTTTTTGACCGCAGCATTTGACGCAGTTCAGCTGGATTGGAAAGATTACGTTGTCCAAGACCCACGATACATGCGTCCTAGCGAAGGCAATCGTCTGATCGGCGATCCCTCGAAAGCATCAAAGCAACTGGGCTGGACAGCCAAAACACAGTTGCCGGACCTGGCGTCACGAATGGTACATGCGGACAAAGGGTTACTCGCGTAAGTTGACAAATGTCCCGCGATAACTTTTCTAACTCACCGCTCGCACTGACTCGAGAAGCCTTGCTTTGGGCTCCCGCGATCGTGCTCGGTTTGATCCCGCTGGCAATGGGATTGGACTTTGGTGGATACCTCCACTGGTCACAGTGGCTGGCTGGGTTGACCGTGACGGTTGCCGGCGCGGTTGCGTTGTCAGGCAAACTACTGGGCTACACCAAGCCGATTTGCAGCGCCGTTCCCCAGACGACTTGGCGTGCACAGACGATCTTTCTGATCTTGATCGCATGGTTCATATTCGCTTGGCTGCAAACAGTGCAGTTGCCAGCCGGAATGGTCAACTGGCTCAGTCCTGGTGCTTACAACTCATACACTCAGTGGGCGGCACCACTGGGCGCCACCGTTGACAGCCAAACCATATCGGTCGCTGTTTCGGATTCTCGGCATGCCGTGGCCATGCTACTGATTGTTGCTCTAGCAGCCTGGGTATCTCCCATCGTTTTCGATTCGCGGCTGCGTGTCGCATCGCTGCTCTCACTGTTAGCAATCGCGGGCGCGACGATCGCTGTGATCGGAATCATGCGATCCGTGTTTCCAGCTTTCAATCTTTGGAGTTTTCGTGAGGGCGGTGAAGGATCTCCGTTCGGAACGTTTTTGAATCGCAACAACGCCGCGCTCTTACTGAATATCGGATTCGCCAGCAGTCTTGGCATCGTCGCATGGCGGATGAGCGCAGTTCACGATCAAGAAGTCGATGGACGTGGATTCAACCCAACCGAGTTTCTTTCCTTGATGGGCGACCGAGCCTCTTTGATTGGAATCGTTTGCGGCATCATTTGTCTGGTTGGGATTCTGGTTTGCATGTCGCGAGCCGGTATCGCGGCCATGATCCTGGGCTCGCTGTTTGCATTCGGACTGGTTCGCCAAAAGCGAGGCGCTTACTCGATCCTGTTTGTGTTGTTTGCGATCGCGATGTCAATCGTCGTTTTGGCGCTGCCATCGGGAATGCGAGCCGATGCAATCGAACGTGTCCAAGCTAGTTTTCAAGAAAACAATACGGCCTCGGTACTGGCAGACGCCAGACTGAAGCATTGGCCGGATGGTTGGCGAGCAGGGCTTAGCTATCTGCCCGCTGGAAGCGGACTGTCAACCTATTCCTACGCCTACCTTCCCTTTCAGGAATCCAGCACATGGCGCTGGTACCATCATGCCGACAACCTGTGGCTTGAGTTGTTCGTCGAACAAGGAATTTTGGGTCTGCTTTTCGCGGCCGGAATCTTTGGCGTTGTGATAATCGCGCTACTGCGGATGGCCTATTCGCATGATCCAATGGACGAAGGACTAAGGATCGCGGGCTGGTATCTACTGGGCGCGATCTTGATTTCGCAAGCGTTTGATTTCGGTTTGATCGCACCAGCCAATCTGTTCGCCGTCGTCTTGTTACTGCCAGTCATCGTCTTGCGTGGATCCATGGTGCCGCGTTTCGCAAAAGATATTGGAAACAACACGAAAGAAGACTCAAAGCCGATTGTCCGTATCAAAACCGTTGCTGCAAAAACTTTGCTCGGAAAAGGCTCTTTGGCCATCATGCTGGCCGCATGCATCCTGCTTTTGGTATCAGCGGCATTCGTTGTGCCGAAACTGAATCGTGACGCCAACGACCAATACTTGGTGCAGCTTGCACAAAACGAGCTAAGAGGAATTCGCCGCGACAAATCGCAAATCCAGGCTTGGATTCAGCGTTTGGAAACAGCAGCGCAGCAAGAGAACAACCCAAGCGTTCTGAACATGCTGGCGAAATACCAATTCCAACTAGGCCGATTGCACGAAGTCGATGAATCCGCGCCAAAGGATGACGAACAGGCAGAACAATTCTATCGACTCTCGTCGCCCACAGTTCGGCGTCTTGGCTATCGAGCCGGTTTGGATACCGATGCCGAATTGACTCCTATCAGTATGCAGACCAAATCAAGCCGGCTATATCAGAGCAGTCTAGATTCCACACAGCGATACCTTTCCCTGCGTCCACTTGCCCTTGAACCGCGCGTCGAGCAAGTCCACTTGGAATTCATCCATCGTGACGTGGCACGCTCACGAGAAGCGATCTCGCAGGCCTCGAAACTGTATCGCAACACACCACTGATTCTCTTTCACCTAGCTGGCTATCTAGCCCACAACGGCGAACTAGATGAAGCCGCCAGGATGTGGAATCGAGCGTTGGTGTTGCGTCCTGAAATAACGATCCGAGTGATCAACGCCGCACTGCAGTTCGAGGACGTTCAGATGAACGACGTCGTCCCTGACAGTACACTGTGCTATCGATTGGCGGGAAAACACTTGCTGGGCAGCAAGAAACCTGATGTCCAGTTGTTTTCCCGGATCATACAACGCATGCCATGCAACCTACAGGCAGACATGGATGAACGAGCAAACTGTCACGCGCTGGTAGGGAGACTGGCACTGAAAATCGAAGATGCGGCAGCCGCCATCAAGAACTTTCGTTCCGCATGCAAGAACGATCCGCTGAATCCAGATCGATACCTCGAATTGATCAAAGCCTTGCGTCGTGTAGGCGACGACACAGTAGCAAACAGCGAACTCGCCAGGGCATCCGAGATATTCGAAGACGACAAACGTTTCGCAGAGCTAAAGCAGTAAGTAGTTCCCGTAGCGGAAGTCATCAACAGTTTGTTGATTTACTGAGCCGCCGGGCG
>CAYNNP010000417.1:0-3845 GCA_964398215.1 uncultured Pirellulaceae bacterium
GATTCAAAATCCAGTTGGAGCAATCCAGTGAGGGTTCGAGTCCCTCCTTCGGTACTCCTTGTGAGTAAAGGACTTAGGGAATCAATTTCCTAGGTCCTTTTTTTATGCACCAACCCAATCGGACACAAATCAGACACAGCAGGGCGCTCACATGGAGCATACGTAAATTGCGCTTTGACAATCCCATGTGTAGCATCTCACCACCACTTGTGACCAAAGGTGACGCTCATGCCCTCCCTTCATCTCGACAAAAAATCCGGCAACTACCACGCCCGCTTTCGATTTCAACGGATCTCCTTTAAACGCTCCTTAAAAACGAAACGCCAGATCGAGGCTATTAACGCGCTTACGCGAATCAAAGAAACAATTGGCTTGCTCGAGCGTGGTTTAATCCAGGTTCCATCTGGAACTGATCCCGCCGACTTTATTTTGTCTGACGGGAAAAAAAGCACTTCTCACGCAACCAAAACCCTGAGGCTAAACACGCTTTTTGAGAAGTACAACGCAAGTGTTCCCGCTGGTGCCAAAGAAGAAAGCACGTTGAAGGGAGAGCAGACTCACCAGAAGCATCTACTTCGCCATCTGGGAGCCCACACAGTAATTACTTCGATCACCAACGGTCTTCTGCAGCAATACATTTCCGATCGCTCAAAAGACAAGACTCGTCGCGGGACAAATATCAGCCCAAGTACCGTCAAAAAGGAGATGACGACTTTCAGGCTGATATGGAATTGGGCAGAACAGAACGAACATGTCCATAGACGCTGTCCAACACGCGGGTTGAAGTACCCCAAGCAAGACGAGAAGCCGCCATTCATGACATCAGCTGATATTCATCGAATCATTGGGCGTGGCCAACTCTCTGAAACGAAAGAGCTGGAACTTTGGGAGTGTCTCTTTCTCGATTCAAATCAAATTGAGGAACTGCTTGATGAAGTTCAGAAACTTGATCTGTTGCCGTTTATTTATCCGATGTTTCTCCTTGCAGCACATACAGGGGCTCGAAGAAGTGAAATCGCCAGATCACAGCTCGACGACCTCGATTTCGGATCAGGAACAATTGTTATCAGAGAGAAAAAGAGAAGTCGAAAACTGAATCTCACGTTTCGCCGCGTCCCTATGACAGCTCGCCTTGAGCGTGATCTCAAGGCTTGGATTGAGAATCATCCGGGCGGGCAATTTACTATTGCGCCACCGATATCAATTCCTCGGAGCAGGAATGTAGAGCAGCAGCAAAACATCGGCCTAACCACCAACCAGGCAACCGACCATCTGAAACGAACCATCGGCAACACGATGTGGTCTGGAAAGCTGAAAGGTTTTCACACACTACGCCATTCATTTGCTTCCAATGCTGCGGCTTGTGGGGTTGATCCGATGATGATCGATTCTTGGCTTGGACATCAGACTTTAGAAATGCGAAATAGATATCGGCATCTGTTTCCGAATCAGCAAAGGTCGGCGATATCAAAAATGTTCCGCTGATTACAATCCAGGTATCTCTGTTTGAGCAAGTCTATCTTCGAGCAAACCCAACTCTGTTATATGATCCGGTCGTAGCTACTCTCGCCAACGACGACACATGATTTCCTAGCGGAATTCGTCGCTGGCGAGAGAACCTACGACCTCCAAGCCGTTGGCTCCAGCACAACAGACACAATCCAGCTACGAATCAATGAAACGGGAATGAGATTGGCAAGCGGAATCCAGCTTCCGAAGACAACTAGAATGCACTCCCATTTCATTGATTCGTTTTACGCTGGAATGTCACTGTTGTGCCTCCGCGAGACGAGCGGCTACGCCGATTCGAATTTCAAACGGGCCTCCAGAATTAGCTAACCAAAGCACGTGAGTTTTGCTTCCGTGCTTCGCTCCCCTCACCGATGGCCCCTTAATCCCAAGTGAGGGCCATACGGATGAAGGAAGCGAAGCACAGGAGTTTCACTCCGATGTATCGTAGCGAGATCCCAAAAGTGCATCGGTCTCAGCCACCTCGTGCAATTCGCGGATTTCGTACGACGCGGAAGTATGTGCAACCGATTGGAGTTGGACCGCGACGTAAAGCGCGTCGGTCGATGAAGCCAAAGATACAACCGGCGTCGGCCACCGGAGCGTGCTAGCAACACCGATTCTCTGGATTTCTGGTGGCCCAAAAGAAGCCCCACTGGCGCAGCGTTATTAGGAATGACAGGTGTCAATCAAGCAACTTTGCACGCGTTCGTTCCGTTCACTACTGGTCGCATTCAATCGTTACACCGAATCGTGCATTTGCAATCGGCAATGTCGCACTTGCGAGCTGATGTCGGCAAAAATGAACTCTATCCATTGTGCGACCGCTTCAGTGCCCGCGATGCGGTTGTCTGCAAATTATTGCCTCCGCATTAGCCCCGTACACAAAACGTTGTGCTTCGGTACTATCGCTTTCTGCCCAAACTCGAAACTGGCGTTGCCGACGAGAGTGGCAGTCGCCGCAGATTGACCTCTCCTAGTGCTGCGTTACAGCTTGATTTTTGGGTAAACGGATTTCAGCTGACCTCGCGTCGTCGATTTTCATTTGCCAATCGACGCCGCGTTGGGTTTCGTTTACATCGCTGGCCCAGGCAGATGTTTCTGCTTGCAGGGTCTTGATGTCGCCGATACGACGACCCGACACACACTGACGCGTCATGCTACTGAGTTCGTTCTCCGCGATGTTAAGCCAACTGCCGTGCTTGGGCGTGTAGTGAAACTCGATTCGACGAACCATCGAGCGGGCGCGTTCTGGCTCAAAGACCTCGTAGAATGCGCCCATCGTATGTGTATTGAGATTGTCACACACCACGATCACCTTCACACACTCCGCATACCGACCTTCGAGTAGCTCTGCCATCGCGATCGCCCAATCAACTTTCGTTTTTCTTTCGCGAATCGTGACGTCACGCCAACCCGAAAGAGGTTCGGTAAACATAAACACATTGGCAACGCCCGCCCGCTCATACTCGTAGTCAACGCGTTTGGGTTTCGACTTAGTCGCCGCAATCGGTGTTTTGACATCCTTGACCAATTGCACGGGCTGTTCGTCCATACAAAGTGCCGGGACGTTCTCGTCGTATGGTTTTGCGTACGTTTCGAGCACATCTTCCATGTTCGCAACGAACTCGGCGTCGGCCTCTGGCGGAATCACCCAATACTGCATTTTGCGATTGTTCATGCCGTTTTTTTAAGCATTCGGCAGAGCGTCGCATAGCTGACCGCATCGACGATCTCTAACTCAACGACTTTGCGAGCGAGTAACCGAAGCGACCAATTGGCGTAACCTTTAGGAGGCGGCCCTAAGCGTGTTGCGATGATCCGCGCCTCTTGTTCGCCATCGAGAATTTTTGGCGTAGGCGATGTTGCTCGCTTCTTGCCGTCGAGCGTTTCGCGAAAACCGTTTTCCACCAGCCGCTGGCGAATATTCTCGACCGTCTTGATGCGGCAACCGAAGGCCTCAGCGATGCAAGCATCCGTCCACGCTGGCCCATCAGCATCGGCCTTGAGAAGGACCTGGGCTCGCTTGACCTTCTGACTCGTTCCACTGAGCTTCTTGACGACTTGCTTCAGTTCTTTACGTTCCTGAACGTTCAATCGAACGATATACTTTTCTGCCTTGAATTCCCAATGAAATGCACTACGATGTGCAAGGAATCTACTCAACGATCATCGTCGACGAAAGCACAAGGGGCAGTGAAATGAAGGCAACTCACGTGATGGTTTCGGTTGCCACAATCGTCTTGGCAGTTCTATCTTCTACCAATGCAGCGGATCTTGTCTCGCTAGAACATAAAAGTCACAATGGTATAGAACAATTGGTTGGAGTTCTGGAC
>CAYNNP010000418.1:0-3814 GCA_964398215.1 uncultured Pirellulaceae bacterium
GCGTCCTTGGTCCGGCCTACAACCAAACACCTCCCCAAAAAGCGCAACTTCAAAAAATTCAACCGCTGCTACAAAGCTTTGACGAACTGGTGCAAGGCAAAGGAGACGGCGTCGTTGCAGCTTCGCGAGCTACGATTGACGGAGAGAAAGACATCGTTTCAGTGCCCATTTCTCACGTCGAATTCTTCAATCAACCACGCCAAGGGCAAAAGCAGCCTGTGTGGAACGCAATCCTAGAACGACTGCAATAAAAGCGGAGCAGCCCGATGCGAATTGAAGAACAAGAAAACTAACTTTCTATATTCTAAGTTCTATCGACTGACGGCAACTTGATTGACAACTCGTCGACCAGCTGCAACTGCTGCAGGCCGGACGATTTCTTGTGCCAATTGCTTGTGATAAAAACTGCGAACCGTGCCCGTTAGCTCTAGGAGCTCTTCGGTTTCGTCGACACGTAGGTTGCGAAGTTCAGTAACCGAACTAGCTGCCAGCGCTGCCGAAGCTGCCTTTGGTACGATCGTCATTGTTTCATTTGAAGTCGACATTCTGCGTTCCTTTCCCAATGCCCCATGTCCAGCCAAAAAAGAAGTGGTGCTAACTGCGACACCGAGGAAGTATCACACATGACTACGCCTATGCCCACACGAGTTTTGTGAATTTACGGTTTAGAACGAACAAATCACCTGTACGGTCTCTTGCAGTCAATTGAATGACCGAAACCAAACGAGATCGTCGGCGCATCAAAAAAGGCCAGAAGCAATACTCCTGGCCTTTCGATTCATCACTTGCTGGCATACTCTGGTTATCGCGCCAATCGGCTCAGCACTGCTCCTATCGCTCTTGATCGTATGTCCACCTGTGAAACTACGCGAACTGGGGTACGGTCAAGCTTTCGGTAGTCCTCTGTAAGTCGGCGAGAACGATCATCCCGGTAGGAACGGTCGTAGGCGTTACCGCGCGATCGTCCAAAATCCAATTCCAATCGCGTCTGAACTCTTGGGCTGGGAGAATTCAGAATCGGCGGGTTGTAGTTGGGAACTGGAACCCGTGGATTGATTTGAACCGGTGGACTTGGAACATTCACGCCATACGGGGCACGCAAAAGACCATTCACCTCTCGCGACAAACTACGGTAGGCATAGCAAACTCGATTCCAAGCTCGTGCCAGCGACGGGTCCGCACCATACTGGGCCACGACCGTCGATTCGACACGTACCTGAAGCGATCGCGTTGTGTCCCATGCATACTGCAAACGGTCCAACCGGTCGTAACGCCGCGCCGCATCACGCAAGACGCTTGTGGAATCCTCGAATTGGTCGACCAACCGTTCTTCGTATTTCGGCACATACCGCAGGTGTCGCACCGTGTCCTCAAAGTCGCGGACGGCCTTTCGGTAATTGGACGCCGCACGGTAGACCGCTGTATCTGCCGAAGCAGCGGATGCGAAAACAAGTCCCGACAAGACCGTGACGATAGTAGCAATAGACTTCATGTTTTTCTCCCTGGATGGTGACACGGCCAAATGGTTTGGCCTTCCAATAACAACCAGATGCACCTTCCATGCCAAAGGCCCTGGCGAATCACGCAAGTCGTTTGCCACGAATGACTTAATAAAACGATCGGATTGCAAGCAACTTCGCCCAAAGCGAACTGCGCCATCACATTGAACCCACCGTCAATCGATTTGACATCGCTTTTTTCGACTTGTCACCAGCCCCAAAAATTCCGTATAAGGGACCATCGTTTGTTCCTAAGGTGGAGCACTACGGAATCATCGTTGAAAGGAATCGCGGAATGGTTCAACTAAGCGAACTTGCCCAAATTGTTGGCGGCCAATTGGTCGGTAAAGATCAGTCATGCACCGGTGCGAACCCTCCCAGTCAGGCGTCGCCGGGCGAAGTCACAATGATCAGTGACTCCAAACTCACAGAGACATTGCAGGCCAGCGATGCGATGGCTGTCGTCGTGACCGAATCGATCGAAACGACGAAATCGCAAATCATTGTCGAAAACGCACACAAAGCCTTTGCAAGTATCGTTGCTCATTTTCGGCCACCTGTTGCAGTGATGATTCCACCTGTGGGAATTGCCGCTGATGCGAAGATTGACAGCACCGCACAGATACACCCCAGTGCAACGATTGCCTCTGGCGTGACAATCGGCAAACGAACAAACATCATGCCTGGCGTTGTTGTACTGGATAACTGTTGCATTGGTGACGACTGCGTGATCATGCCCAACGTCACAATTTATCCGTACAGTCAAATCGACCAACGAGTGATACTGCATGCCGGTTGTGTGATCGGCGCCGACGGCTTCGGCTATACGCTCCAAAATGGCAAGCACATCAAGAGTGCACAGCTAGGCTACGTCCACTTAGAAAACGATGTTGAACTTGGGGCAGGAGTAACGATTGATCGCGGCTCTTACGGCGCGACGGTGATCGGCGAAGGCACGAAGATTGATAACCAAGTCATGATTGGGCACAACTGCCAGATCGGACGCCACAACTTACTCTGTAGCCAAGTCGGTATCGCGGGCAGCAGCACGACCGGTGACCATGTCATCATGGGCGGCCAAGTCGGCGTCAAAGATCACGTGCACATCAATGACAATGCCATCATCGGAGCCCAATCGGGAGTGATGCTCGAATGCATGGAAGGAGTCACTTACCTTGGCTCTCCGGCAACACCGCAGCGAGAGCAAATGCAGGTGATTGCGTTGACAAGACGCCTTCCTGAAATGCGGAAGGAACTGCGTCGGCTACGGGCAGAACTGGACGCACTTTCTGCCCAAAGCGATTCGCCGGATTCAGCTAGACGTGCGGCATGAAGTTGAAGAGCGTCAGCAAAAACACGCCTACAAAACGTGGCTATCGCCCCACCGATGTGATTGAAATGATCAAACAACGCACAAGCGATAGCGGCTTGCCACCTGTCGGACTGATTGCGGGCTGGGGCGCATTTCCAGTCGAAGTAGCACGCGCGATCATTGCCAATGGGCGTACCGTTTGCTGTGTGGCAATCAAGGATCATGCGAGTGGTGAACTGGAATCCATTTGCGATCATGTCAAATGGCTGGGCGTCGGAAAGATTGGTGGCCACCTGCGTTACTTTCAGAAGCTTGGTGTGCGTGAAGTAACGATGGCGGGCAAGCTTTTCAAAGCCGATTTGATGTTCAGTGGGTCGATGTGGCTACGTCACATGCCTGACATGCGGGCGATTCGAACTTTCTGGCCACACGTATTCAGTCGCGTGAAAGATGCTCGCGACGACAGCATTCTTTTATCTGTCACCAACACATTTTTATCGGGCAACATGGTCGTTTGTCCGGCAACAGATTTTGCACCGGAGCTACTTGTGAATCACGGTATCATTGCTGGCCACGAACCAAACGAATCGATTCGCCGAGACATCGCTGCAGGCTGGAAAGTCGCCAAAGCAATGGGCGGCATGGACATTGGCCAAAGCATCACAATCAAAGATGGAACGGTGCTGGCTGTCGAAGCCGTCGAAGGAACCGATGCATGCTTGGAACGCACTGGCGAGCTATGCAAACGCGGTGGATGGACACTCGTCAAGGTCAGCAAGCCGGAACAAGACATGCGGTTCGACGTCCCAACCATCGGGCCTCAAACCGTCGAAAACGTCCAACGACATGGCGGCAAAGCAATCGCAATCGAAGCCGGCAGAACGATTGTTGTGGAGCAAGAAGAAACAATCCGCGCGGCCAAAGATGCTGGGATCACAATCATCAGCGTCAGCGAACAGTCATTGGCTCTGAAGACTATCGCATCGGACGCAGCTTGAATCCT
>CAYNNP010000419.1:0-3747 GCA_964398215.1 uncultured Pirellulaceae bacterium
GGGTTCCAAACTGGCTGTGGTTGCGGTTGATTTGGGATCCAAACTGGCTGCGGCTGAATCGGGTTCCAGACTGGCTGATTCGGTTGCGGCTGGCCTGGATTCCAATTGGGTACCGCTGGTTGGTTGATCAAGGGATCCAAGTTAGGCTGCTGAACAGGGATATTGGCAAGCCCACCTGGGACCACTGGAAGTTGTCCGCCCGGGACTCCAGCTGGCGAAGTGATGATCACTCCAGGTTGGTTTTGAGCCTGAGCGTTTGAGGGCTGCGAAAGGCAAGTAGCCAAGATTGCTGCAAGTGACAATGCGAGGGGAGCAGTGAGTTTCATCATTTCTCTTTCGTGTTTGGTGGTTACTTTGGTGCCGCTTCAAACGCCACACCCCTAGCCCGCAAACACCAAGTGTTGCCCGACACACTTTTCAAAAGTTTTTGAATTTGGACTCATGCAGCGGCGCAGGCCATCGCTTGAACTGATCAAAACCCCATGTTTTCCCCAGTCACCAAACATGCCTAAAAAACAAAGGTGAAATTTGTACATTGGCGGCGAAAGACACCGGTTCATTCGATGATCGAAGCCCACGTACTGCGGATGACATTGAGTTTTCGCTCAACAGAACGGATGGAGATATCAAGAGCCTTTGCGATCTCTTCGTTGGAGAAACCCTCCATTCGCATTTTGGCTACACGCCTTTGGGATTCGTCAGGCAACTTGTCGATCAGTTTGTGATACTGCTCGTCCATCATCATCAAAAACTCTGGATCGGGGTCTTCACCAAGAAATTGGTCCAGGCCGGCGGCAGCATTTTCTGACGTGTTCTGAAACATTGACTCGCCGCGAACGCCCTGTCCACCGCGACGTTTTGCCGTTTGGCGACGGATTTGGTCAACCGCCTTCATCCGAGTCATTGCAACCAGCAAGCTCCAAAGGTCGTCACGATTCGAGAGCTTTTCAAAACGCCCGGCCGCCGCTCCTTCACATAGGCTTTGAAAGACGCTGATCGCGACGTCTTCTTCGTCAGCGATTCGTCGTGCCGCGTTGCCAAGCCGCTTTTCAGCTAGCTTCACTAATTTGCCAAAGTAACGTTCCCATATTTGATGCGCAGCACTGTCGCTACCCTCTTTCAAGCCTTCGATCCACAGCGTTACGGATTGTTTTAGTTCTTCATTATCCATAAGTGGTCCGTTTCATTTGGACGATCACGATGTGAAGCCTCTCGCTTTTGGATCAACTGGCACCCAAGTCATCATAATCAGCGTTCTGGTCGGTCTGCACGAAGTCGGAGCTGATCTCGCCACGATGACGATAAAGCTTCACAATCAGATAGCATAAGGTCGTCAGCCTTGCTACGTCGCTTGGTATGCATGATTTTGTGTGCACGCATAACACTAAATTCGGCATGCGGACGGTCGATCAACTCCAAAAGGTCTCCTGGATTGATCACACCGGTTTCGATCACGCGAAAATACCATCCCGTACGACCCGTCTTTTGCACATGAACAGCAAGTTTCGGCAGATTCCATTTGCGTGACAATTTCCAGCAAGGCTGCCGAGGCTGAGACACCTGCAACACGCTGCTGCCAACTTGAAACACGTCACCGATACACACATCAGGCTCCGACATTCCGTCAACCGTCAGATTTTCGCCAAAGGTTCCACCAGACACGCTCCAATCTGGAAAGTCAATTTTCCAAGCATCGAAATGTGCACAGCTATAAGCCAAAATCGCTTTGTCGAGACCGCCATGGTGAACACGGTCCGCTTGCTGATCCCCTTCCAAGCTCTCTGGATGCACAACAACAGGACCAGCAACTGTCGTTTTGCCGATAGCCGATTCCCACGACTTGCCGTCGTCGCCAAGATAAGTTTGCGTCCGGCCAACTTGAATCGACTCAACAACTGCACGCAATTCGATTTCCATTGTCAGTCTTTGTCCAACCTGTGAGTTTTCGATTTGCGCGTTTTGTTCTTGACTGCTGCCCGTGCTTCGCAGCTGTTTTTCTGATGTGCTGACAATCTATATGTCACGCAAAGGTTCGTTATCTTAGGAAGGAGTCCAGCGTGCGAGGCCCAAAGTAGCCGTCATGTGGACCAAAGGCTCTGCACAGCGTGTCAGTGTAAGCCTCCAACAACTTTTCTTCGCTGCGCCAGCGTTCCGCCTTCGCGATTCGTGCATACCGCTGTCGTAACTTAGAAGCGGCTTCTGCGTCGGATAGCCCATCCGCACGGTAGCTCAAAAGTTCATACTTGATGTATTTTCGCCAACGTTCTTTCAATGCATCTTCGTTGGAGCAGAATTGCTCCGGCAACAGCTCGTAATTTTCCTTCACAGAAAAATCATGTTCGACAGCCAACGCTTCGGCAGCATGATCCTCCGCTTTGCCGACACGTTCCAAGAATCGTTCGTGTAGTTCTTCGGCAAAGTCAAATTTGCCCTTGAAAGCTTGGTCATCCAAGCCATCCCGATACTTCAAAAGTGCCTGCACATCTTCATCGGTAAAGTACAAGCGTCGGGGGTCCATTTGGTCAAACATCATATCGAACGCCCGCATAGAAATAACATCCCCATTGGGCATGTGTGAAAGATGATGCTTGGGAATGATCCTGGTGATCGACGCCAACACGACTGCGTAGCGTTTCGCGGTAGTGACGGGCCGCTGAGCAATTGAATACTGGCCCAAGAACAAAGCCACGATTAACAACGGTACTCGAATCATCGCTACAAACCACTTTTAAAAAGGAACCGGGAGTGCGAACAGACAATCAATTCTCCCAGTCCACTACTTCCGTGACAAGACATTGAGCCCAAAAGCCAGCGCAAATCTAAACCAGCCACGAAGTAGCGATAGCATCCCCAGGTTGCGAGCGTTCCATATCGGTTCCGTTTCATCAGTCATCGCAATTTGAAAGCTGACTTGCCCTGCCAAAAAGGAATCGGTATCGCTCTCGGTGAAACAACGTCCTATGTTAGGTTGATCAGAACGGCCACAGAGCCTCCCGAATTCCGCCCAATGTGGCTCGATCGAGGGAAGCTTGTTGCCAAATCAAAGCAAGTCACTTACGTTTTCTGCGAAGAGACCGCTCACAGTTTCAACAACGAATCGGATAATCCCCTAGTTTTCTTTCCACGCCTGACGATCTCATGAAGTCCACAAAAGTCGAAGCAGCACTGAACAACCAAGTCAACGAGGAACTTGCTTCTGCCTACACGTACTTGGCGATGGCCGGGGCCGCTGACCGGCTCGGCCTGCCCGGATTCTGCAATTGGTTCAAGATGCAGTATCAAGAGGAGCTTGGACACGCTGACAAGTTTTTCAATTTCTTGTTGGAGCGAGACGGCGAAATCAAACTCGAGGCCATTCCGAAACCGGTGGTCAAGAACCCCACTCCACTAGGGCTATTCGAGGATGCTCTCGCACACGAGCAGCACATCACCGAGTGCATATTCAAACTAAAAGACTTGGCAAAATCCGAGTCCGACCACGCGACAGATGTTTTCCTAGAGTGGTTCGTAACGGAGCAAGTCGAAGAAGAAGCAAACGCACGCGGAGTCATCGACCAACTAAAAATGGTCGAAGGCAACAAGAATGGTCTATTCATGATCGACCGCGAACTAGCAGCACGCCAACTAGAAACAGGCGCTTAATCCCGTCGCGTCCCGCAACAAGTCAATGGCTTTGAGACTCAGTTCACACCAAGCTGAGAAAGTAGCTTGGCCGCTCCCGGCCGAGATTTGTACAACTAGACCAGT
>CAYNNP010000420.1:0-3745 GCA_964398215.1 uncultured Pirellulaceae bacterium
ACGACTTCCGCTACAACTCTGGCGGCATTGGGCTACGCCAGTCCCTATCTCAAGTCTGACTGATTGATCGGTTCGCCACCGTCTCGAGTTATCAACTTTTCCAATATATCGAGATCGATTTTGCGTAAATCAACAACCCGTCCATCCGCCATTAAGATTCGGACTTGGTTTGCTGGGAATGTTGGTGTCCCTGTTACATCCAGCGGCTTGGTCCAGGGAACGCTGCCTGCGGTTTCAACCAACAGGGCAGTGTTGGAAGTTCCATCTGTAATATCGCGAAAGCCAACTCCTTCTTTCAATTCCATCGCGCGGTTGCCACCTACGAGAGCTTGGATGTGGGTATGTCCAACAGGTGTTTCTGGATTGGTTGACTTGAAGAATTCAGGCATGCGATCTAGGAACTTGGTATTGAACTCGCTATCCCAGGGTTCATCAAATCGATACTCTTCAAACAACTTTTGCCCCTCAATGAATGGCAAAATTGCGACTCGCCAACTGAACGGCTGAGTGGGTTTGCCCCTCACTCGGGAACCACCGATCACCGTCCCTGCGGAGGCAGGAAAGGTTGTATACGCACTGTGGAAGTTATGCATCGCCTTACCAAGATTCAAAAGGTTCATGCTGAGCTGGTCATCGCCTTGTACGAGCGTCGCTGTTGGTTGCAATTTTGCAAGTATTTCGTCGAACTGGATCAGATCGATTTTGGCTTGGTCGTCCGTTTTCGCTTTCTCAAATAGAAATGCTCGCGCCTTTAAGAATCCGGCCGGTATGGTGTCTGGTTTTATCTCAGAGATTGAACGCATCATTGGAGTGTTGTTCTTCGGAATGCCCATCAGGGTATCGATCTGCTTTTGACCGAGAATTCCAGTGATCGCTAAATCGGTAGAAATCTCTGTATGGATACGAGGTGCACTGACAACAACGCCGTCCACGATGATGGCTAACTTTTTGTTAAGGTTCGTTCGTGTAATGGCACTCAACTTTTCGCCTGCTGTGGCGTTTAGTCGGATATCAACACGTTCGTGGGCTGATTGCATCGAAAGTACTTGGCCTTGCAAATCCGACCACCAGATTTGCTTCGTTCTCTGTGGATAGAGCGCAACATATCTTTTGCCTTTGATTTTCTGTGTAGAAGCGTGATCAAAATCCTCGTTGACCGGGAACCAAATCGCATTGGAGTCCTCGATCACTTCCACCGTATCGCTCCCGCTGGTACGAACTTCAGTCGTTTTCGTCCTCCGATCGGAAAATCGGATGTGCTGCTGTTCGTTCACAATGGCAAACATCAATGGAATTACATTTCCCATTGAATCAGCGTGAACCGAAGCCTTCTGATTGTTTTCAACTGTTTCAACGACGACCTTCGATCCTTGCGGTGCGGCGACTTCTGCCAACACCGTTCCATCTGGTGCCTTTATCTTGATCAGAATTCCCAAGGCCGCTCCAAGAGTGACGCCCAGAATACCTGTCGCGATGGCGATCAATATCGGTACGCGGCGTTGCCACCAACGCGTCGCAGCGACTGGATCGGGCTTCACCGAATCCGCCTCCGCATGTGTCTCACTGACCAAGTCGGGTTCCGTATTCATTGCAACTTGAACCAAAGATTCCAAGTTGTTTTCTGTGCAGAATGGTTCCAGTGCCCGGGCGACTGCCATTGGTTCCGCCGGGCGCTTGTTTGGATCTTTCGACATCAAATCGTTGATCAACTTGACGATCGATTTTGGAACATCCTCTCGAAACTCAGAAATGCTAGGCGCCTGTTCGGAAACATGCGCATTCATTTTTGCAAACGCGGTGCTGTATTTATCCGTGGCAAACGGTGCAGTCCCGGCTAGCAGTTTGAAAAGCGTGCAGCCCAGCGAATAAAGGTCTGATCGAATATCGACTTCGCGGCTGTCGGTGACTTGTTCGGGTGAAACGTAATCGGCCGTCCCCATCGTTTGCCCCGTACCAGTCATCCCGGTTCGCGTCGGGTCGTCTGTTTGGATTCGTGCGAGACCTAAGTCCAACACTTTGACTTGGCCGGTTCGGCTGACCATCACATTTTGTGGTTTGATATCGCGATGCACGAACCCTTGGTCGCCTGTGTACTGCAGCGCGACCGCGACTTGTTTGGTTGCTTGACACGCATCCGCCACACTGAGCGGGCCGACGCGTCGAACAATCTGCCCCAGGTCTAAACCATCGATGTACTCAGTGACCAAAACGGCAGTCGAATCGATCTCGCGGGCATCATGAGCCGTGACGATGTTTGGGTGGCTAAGTCGACCGATCGCCTGCATTTCCTGTTCAAATCGCTTCAATACACTCGAATCGGAAAGGCGGTGGTCGGCAATCACTTTCAACGCAACCTCACGGCCAAGTTTGGTATGACGCGCCAAAAAGACTCGCCCCATTCCGCCACTGCCAAGCGGACGAACGATTTCGTACTCGCCAATCGAACGGATAAAACTATCCGTATCTTCGATGTCTTGAGATTCATGAACCAAAGCGAGTGCGCCGAGCGCTTTTGCTAAGGCTAGATCACGATGCGGTTCCGAATCGACAGCTTCGCCACGAACGTTTTCGCGCAGGCCTGCGATCAGCGAATCTTTGGTGTCATGGATGGTTTCTAATTCAGTTTGGCAACTTCGGCAGTCGTCCAAGTGTTGAAGTAGAATGTCGCTGTCGCCACTCGATAAAACTCCCAAGGAGAGTGAACGCAAATCGTCTTTGCTAGGGCATTCAGTCATCGGTTTTTCCGGGGTGGTCATCATCGTAGGCTCCCTGCGATTGTTATATTCTGAGAGAAATGTTCATCACGTGGGCCTTGCGGTGGTCGCGAGGCCGATAAAAGGAAGAACGCAGGTGCCTGACATCACTTTTGTGAAAAAGTTTAGCTGACTCGCGTAAATTGGGTTTTTACTTGTAAAAGGAGCAAGAATTTGCAGTCACGTCGCACAGAAATCCCGACGCTTTCCTCCTTTTTGCTTTCCGATGTCCGTCAGATGCGGCCTGAGGGCTGGAGTCGTTTGGTCAGCACATTTGGCCCCATTGTCTATCGATGGTGTCGTAGTTCGGGTGTCTCGGGCGAGGATTCTGCTGATGTTGTGCAAGATGTCTTTGCAACGGTCGCTCGCAAAATAGGCTCGTTTGAACGGCAAAAAGAGCAAGGGAGTTTCCGAAGCTGGCTGGCGACCATCACTCGCAGCCGAGTTTCAGACTTTTATCGCCGACAAGCCAAAGCGGGGAACGCAATCGGCGGCACCGACGCTTGGGTACGAATGCAAGAACAACCCGAGTTACTAGAGTCGACGATTGACGGTGGAAACATTCGAAACGAATTGCTCTGCGCAGTCACTGAAAGCGTTCAAAACGAATTTGAACCGACGACATGGCAGGCCTTTCTGTTGACGACCGTCGACGAAAAGCAGGCATCCGTGGTCGCCGAAGAATTGGGGATCAGCGTTGCGAGCGTCTATCAAGCGAAATCGCGAGTTCTCAGAAAGCTTCGCCAGCGGATGTCCGAAATTCCCGAGTGAGCCAATTTGGCGAACAAGATTTCTGAACATTCGTTGATCGCGTTGGTCGGATTTCGCCGACACATCAGCCGCAGAGCGTTAGCTCCCGGTTCGTGCGGCAATTACCGGGTGCTAACGCACGGCGGCTGATAAAAGTGGCGCTGTCCAGCTAGGGTTAGTTTTGGCCGCATACTGATCGGCAATGAAGTCGGTCTAGAGAGGCCAGCCTACGTATTCTCAAT
>CAYNNP010000421.1:0-3738 GCA_964398215.1 uncultured Pirellulaceae bacterium
GGGCTCGCGCCCAAGGCTACAGCATGTCGCCACTCCGTGGCTGGCGAATTGCGGGGCAAAATCAGTTCCTGAATGGTCAAGTAAATTACCTTGCCACTGTAATTTGCGGCATAAACAGTGCAGCGTTTTTAAAAAAAAACGCAACTCCAAAACGTGCGCCTTCGGCTGCCGGTTAAACGACTTTATCGACAATCGCTCGCTAGATCGCTTTCAGCCTCAGAGGGCAACACAACTTCTTGCGCGGCCCTCCAGGCTAGATTCCCACCGATGAATTTACTCGACGGTTGGCAGTGCGCCTTTTTCCTTGGCCATCTTGCGAATGTCCTCGGTGATCTTCATCGAACAATACTTTGGACCACACATACTGCAGAAGTGGGCACTCTTGAACGTGTCCTGAGGCAAAGTTTCGTCGTGGTAACGCTGAGCCGTCTCTGGATCGAGCGACAAACGAAACTGTTCGTTCCAATCAAACTCGAATCGAGCTTTTGAAAGCGCATCGTCGCGATCTTGCGCACCTTTACGGCCACGGGCAACGTCGGCAGCATGAGCAGCAATCTTGTAAGCAATCACGCCCTGTTTGACGTCGTCTTCGTTCGGCAAACCCAAGTGTTCTTTGGGCGTCACATAGCAAAGCATCGCTGCACCATGCCAACCCGCCATTGCAGCGCCGATTCCACTGGTGATGTGATCGTAGCCAGGTGCAATATCGGTTACCAATGGACCAAGAACATAGAACGGTGCACCGTTGCAGATTTCAATCTGTTTTTCGATGTTCATCTGAATTTGGTGCATTGGAATGTGGCCAGGGCCTTCGACCATCACCTGCGTTCCATTCTCTTGACCACGTTTGGTCAATTCGCCCAGCACATCCAGTTCAGCGAACTGAGCGTCATCGCTAGCGTCGGCGATACTGCCAGGACGGAGTCCATCACCCAGCGACCATGTGACATCATATTCTCGCATGATGTCGCAAAGGTCATCGAAAGCGTCGTAAAGTGGGTTCTGTTTGTTGTGCACCATCATCCACTTGGCGATCAACGAACCGCCGCGACTGACGATACCGGTTACTCGGTTGACCGAAAGGTGCAAGTGTTCAAGTTTGACACCGCAGTGAACGGTCATGTAGTCAACACCTTGCTTTGCCTGATGCTCAACCATGTCTAGAAAGTGTTGGGCATTCATGTCTTCGATGTTGCCGCCCAATTCTTCTAGCATCTGATAGATCGGTACCGTGCCGATCGGTACAGGGCTTTTCTCGATAATCTTCTTTCGGATATTGTCGATGTCTTTTCCAGTCGACAAATCCATCACTGTGTCGGCACCATGATGCACAGCGGTATGCAGCTTCGTCAGTTCCTCATCAGCATTACTGGTGACAGCGCTGTTACCAATGTTGGCGTTGATCTTGCACTTTGCAGCGATGCCAATGCACATCGGTTCAAGTGAACCAGCCGCATGGACTTTGTTAGCGGGAATGACCATGCGACCAGCTGCGATTTCATCACGAATCGTTTCAACGGGCAAGTCTTCTCGTTGGGCACAGAACTCCATTTCAGGGGTCACTTCGCCCGCACGTGCTGCCAATAGCTGTGTTTTGCTCATAAAGTTCTCACTCTCACGAAGACGTTCAAGCCAACAGGACCGGCAGGTCGCTTGGCGAACGCGAATTTTGTTGTTATGTCGTCAGAATCTTTATACGCAGGACCATCCATTTAGAGTAGGTGGGAGCCGTTTGGAACGGGTTTTCAGCCCGTTTTTTAGTGCTGAATGGTGGATCACGAACCGTTGCAAGAAATTTTCGACACCATGCACTAAAGCGTCCAAGACCAGTTTGATCTCAGAAAGCCAAAGAGAAATGGACATACAACTGGTTGATTTTTAGTTGGGGCATGTTGAAAAGAACGACGCAAGCCACGGTGCCGAAACACCAACTGCTGTTTTGATACGAGCACGAATCTAAGTGAGCACTTTGCCAGGCTAGTTTGACTCGCTCGAAGAGAGAATGCCGATGCAGTACACTATTGCTTGGATCAAGAAGCATCGGGAATGCAGCTTCGGTGGTATGATCGTGTGAAAACACAATGCTGCAAAACCACAGCTTTTGTGACAACACTCGGCCGCAGCGCGGCCATGGTTTCGTTACCACGCTGAGCTTGGTAACGAGGTGTGCGTCGTAACACGTTTCAGGGCGCTTTGTGTTCAAGAGGTCTTCGCATGATTTCAACTATCCGCACATACACAATCGCGTTACTGACTTTCGCCTATCCGTTGGCCATCGATTCGGCTCGCTGCGATGATGCAATCGGAGAGATTGACACGATCAGCGTGCCGGTCCAATACGACCGTGACGCGCTGGTCATTGTTTCTGATCAAGGCGCTGCGGCGATTCGTTTCGCAAAACCCTTTCAACATGGAAATGATACCGGCAACGGAGTGACGGGGGTTTCGTACGAATACCGATTCTTGTCGCGAGAAAAAGACGCCGAAGAGCAAACTGGCGTGGGACGCGTTTTTTCCAAACTACAAGACGGCGAAGTCAAACACAGTGTGTCGGTTATCCGCTGCCAAGCTGCATCGATCAACTGGCAGTTTGTCGGCGAACGTTCGGGCATGATCGAGATTGATCCCAAGCGAATCAAGCTGCACCCCATTACCCAAGATCGCTACGGCCCCAGCGAAATAGAACCAAACGGCAACGCGGGACGTCGAAGAGCGGATCCAATGCAATTGGCCGGATTCTTGGCTGCTGACAAAAATATCAAGGATGCAATCGATGGTAGCGACGTTGACCCAGGCAAAGGGATGACAGGCGCGGCTCACGTCGATTATTCAGCCGAGGCGTTGGTGGTTCGATGTAAGCAAGGAATCGCTGCGTTTTATTTTTCAAACACATTCGAACGTAAAGCGACCAAGGCCGTTACACATCATGTGACTCCGTACAAGTTTGTGTTTCAATCACACGACGGCCATGTGCAACAAGAAGGCGAATCGGAAGTCTACGAAAAGTACACCAACAACAAATACAATGGTGGCGAACTGGACTTGGACGCAAACGGCGTGACGATTCACTGGTCAAAGGGGGGCGAATCTGGCGGATGGATCTACTACAACCCGCGCATCAAACAGGTTTGGAGAGTGAAACCCGCGGACGCCAAACGGTTGATCGGTGCGTTGCGTTAGTTGGTAGGGCCGGTTCCTACCGGCCGATTTCGCTTGGCACGCAAAAAATTGACTCTGCGTTAAAAACGACCAATCATCTTCGTTGGTCGTATGGAAACGCGTTTCGGCCGGTGGGAATGTTTGGAGTCGGGACATGGGTAACACATGTCCTGACTCCAAACAAGGAACCCGCCCTACTTCACTACTTTGTTTTGAATGCGTTGCTTTGCACCAGTGCGTGAATGAACTCGCCGACGGCGAACTCTTTGCTCTTGGCCGAACGGACCACTTCGTTTGCGAGGTCTTCATCCGTGAAGCCGAACGAGCGACCCAAAGCGTATTCGATCAGGTGTTCGGTGAAGCCGCGGGCGAAGTCTTCTTCGCGTTCGACGATCAGGTCGCGTAGTTCGTGGTAGTCGCCGAATTCTGGTCCTTTGTGGAATGCTCCGGAGGCGTCGATCGTCCAGGTCTTTCGCTTGCCGATTCCTCTGCCTTTCCCGTCTCTTGCTTGGTAGCTGTCTTCTGTCCGCCACTTTCCGGCGGCGTTGAAGTTTTCTAGGCCGAAGCCGATGGGGTCGA
>CAYNNP010000422.1:0-1922 GCA_964398215.1 uncultured Pirellulaceae bacterium
CCCGGAATCAAAAACTGATTTGCCACGCTGGCCGCTCGCAACATCTACTGGCCAATCTCAATCGCTTTCTGGACCAGCTCAGCCAACTCGGCTCGATACTCATAGTCACTGGATCCTTTGTAGTCATCTAACATTTCTTTCACCCACTCCAAATTAGCGTCACCCGCATACCGGCTTTGACGCAGCAGCATCCCGAACGCCGCCACTGCTCCAGCGAACCGAAAATTATCACTCGCTTTCTCGAACGGACGATCATCGTCGTGGCACGTAAACTCAATCCGCTTACTCTTTGAAGACTCTGGCAATTTGTATCGCAACGCCAAGGTCAGCAATTCATCAGAGTTCGCATCCTTTGTCAAAATCCCTTTTGCTCGTAGATCCACAGCTGTCGAAACATTCTTCTGGTACCTTAGCGGAATCATTTCGCCTGGATCTGGCGAACCGCTTGCATCATCAAAACCTTGCAGTTCGTAAATCGCTGTCACCGTGTGTCCCGCGCCGATCTCGCCGGCGTCCTTTTTGTCATCGTCAAAATCTTGATTGGCAAGCCGACGGTTTTCGTAGCCAATCAAACGGTAACTCTTGACCAGTTTAGGGTTGAATTCGAGCTGCAGCTTGACATCTTTAGCAATCGTCACCAAGTTCGCCGACATCTGTTGCACCAGAACCTTCTTGGCTTCCGCGATGCCATCCAGATACGCGTAGAAACCGTTGCCGTTGTCGGCCAACTTTTCCATCTTAGCGTCCTTCAGATTCCCGGTCCCAACCCCCAAGACAGTCAAGAACACGTTCTCTTTTGCTTTCGCCTGAATCAATTGAACCAATTTTTTGTCATCCGTAATACCGACGTTCAAGTCGCCGTCGGTCGCCAAAATCACACGGTTGGTCCCATTCTTTACAAAGTGTTGCGCCGCCAGTTCGTATGCCACATCGATACCTGCGCTGCCGTTGGTCGAACCGCCAGCAGAAAGAGAATCGATCGCGTCACTAATCAACTTGGTATCGTCGCCACAAGTTGGTTCCAGCACGATACCGGCGTTGCCTGCGTAAGCCACAATGGAAACATAGTCGTCTTCACGCAGCTTCTTGACCATCATTTCCAGCCCGCTCTTTACCAATGGCAATTTGTTCTCGTCACGCATTGATCCTGAGACGTCCAGCAAAAAGACCAAGTTGCTTGGTGGCCGTTTCTTTGCCTTGATCCGCTTACCCTTCATTCCAATCCGAACCAATTTGTGATCAGCATTCCACGGACACTTGGCAACTTCCATGTTGACCGAAAATGGAACGTCCCCCTTTGGCTGTGGGTAGTCGTAATCAAAGTAATTCAAGAATTCCTCGACCCGCACCGCGTTTGGCGGCGGCAATGAACCTTGATTCAGAAAACGCCTAGTGTTCGTGTACGATGCCGTATCAACATCAATCGAAAAAGTAGAAAGAGCAAGTTGCCCCTCCGGAGCTAGGAACGCATTCTCCGGCGGCAACTCATACTGCTCGGTGTTCTTTCCAGAGAGTTGTTCCGAAAATCCGTAACCCCATCTAGCAGTGGTATGATCGAATAAATAGTGTTGCGAAGGTTCGCTCGCTTGCCTTGCTCTACCGTTCAACTGTGTTCCCGTGGCGCGGCCGAACATGGACTGGACTGCCCAACTGTTAGGATGTGGTTGCGCGCCCCAGAGTCCAAGGTTCGATTGACTCGCGGTTCCAGGGATTCCGTATGGGGCGCTATACCTATTCACACCGAGACCCTCAGGCATAAATCTGTAACTTGAAACTGCCTTAGAACCGGTGCTCGGGACTCGCACGGTGTAAAAATTTTGGACGCTCGGTCCCGGCACAGTGTAACTTCTCTGAACTTTCTCAGAACCAGTGCTCGGCACTTGCACGGTGTAACTCTGGCCTTGGTCAGAACCGGTGTTCGG
>CAYNNP010000422.1:2022-3727 GCA_964398215.1 uncultured Pirellulaceae bacterium
TGCACGGTGTAATTCTGGGTTTTCTCAGAACCGGTGTTCGGCACTTGCGCGGTGTACTGCACCGATCCGCTTTTCTCGCCAGGAACCTCAGAAAATTTCTCGTTAACAAAACCAAAGTCTTCGGCTCTCCCGTCGCTAAAAGCCACTCGCGTCGTCTCTTTCGCCCGATGCTGCGAAATCATCGTCATCAGGAACAAGACGCCAGCAACTGCCAGCATTGCGCCGGTCCACAACTGCCACGACCGAGGCGCCTCGCCAACAGCTGAAATATTGTTCAAGGGCGTTGCTCCCGAATCAGCATTGGCCGAATCCAACTGCTGAATCAAAAGGTCACGCAAAGACGCATCACGAGCTGGCAACGGTTGCTTAGCCGATTCGCGCAGCAGTTCTGCAATTCTATCGTCCTCGGAATCAAAATTACTTTTCATTTTGCTGTGATCAGACGTGTTTGAATCGTCATTGGGAAATGGAACGTTGGACTGGTGCATGAAAATTAAACTCGCTTTTGTGCGGTGGTGATCTGATCGCCTGGCGGAGTGCCTGCTTGCTTGATCAACTGCCCCGATCCACCCTGAGGTTCATCAAGCCAGGCACAGATTTGTGGATCATGCTTCAGTGTTTGGATCGCGCGGTGCAAGATTCCACGCACTGCCCCGGCCTTCTTGCCCATGATGTTTCCGATTTCTTCGTGCCGAAGACCATGGGACCATAGTTCAACGACCTCGCGCTGGGCGGTCGGCAGTTTGACAACTAGCGACCGAACGTATTCCATCAAATCAGCACGCTCCGCAAGGAGACTGGGGTCGACTTGGTTGCAATCCACTTGAAACAAAAGTTCATCAACTGAATTACTAGCCCCGCGTCGCCGCAGTTCATCAATCACTCGATTGCGACAAACGCGAAACAACCAAGGCCCAACGCAATCGACAACATCTTCGTGGTTTTGCTGACATAGTTTCATGAAGGCGTGCTGCACAACATCACGACCTCGATCCTCTTTGCCACCAAACAGACGAGTCGTGTAGTGCACGAGACGAGATTCATATTGCGCGAGCGCTGCCAGAACGAATTCTCGAAAGTCGTTTTTGGATGAGTCCATAGAAAACTATACAGAGAAATAAGGTGTCTTCGTGGTGCGAGCAAAAACGGTAACCCAACGGCGCGTTGTCCTGCCACGTGATCCAAAAGAATGACGGACGAGCGTTCCTGGTGTTATGGAAAAAAGTCCTTGACCTGGAAAAAGTCACCCACAAATCAGTTTCTACCGCTCTACAAGCGAAAAAACAGCGACTCTTTCACGCTCCACAAGTTCCAGCGATTCAAAGTTTGTAGGCCGTATCCAGCAAACCTTTGTGTGCCGGAACTTCGGTCGACCATTGCAAACCATTAGCAATGGCAAAGCGTTTTTCCAGTAGATTGTTTTGCGCAGCATGTGTCGGCCTCGGAGGCTTTTGGGTTGCCAACGAGTGCGTTCCCATGGCTCACGCCGCTTTTACGTCAGGCATTAGTTTTTGGTAACCCGACGCGTGAGCGCGTGAGCGAGTCAATATTGATTGTCCCTCGCTGACGCTTCGGGTTACCATTGCTTCTTGTAGACTGGACCAAGGACGCGATGCGTGCCGGAACAGCGCAAACGCCTCCATTGTGTCACAGAGATTACGCTATCAACGACGTTTCTACTTGCGTCCGAAGTTCCGGCAATTGC
>CAYNNP010000423.1:0-3723 GCA_964398215.1 uncultured Pirellulaceae bacterium
ACGAGTCTCGCTACGATTGTCATTTCAGTTGCGTCCTTACTACCTACTTTGCTTTTTGGACTTCAACGCCTCGGTTGTCGCCGCGCCGTCGTGTGTCCCATGCTTTGAAGTTGCTGTCTTGGACGGCTTTGTTTTGGATTTCGATGTTTCGGAGGTAATCGGATGCCTGAAGCTGTTTTTTGCTCTCGCCTGATTTCTTAACACTGCCACTTGACCTCTTACTGGCAGACTGCTGCGGTTGAGGTGGCGTGCCGTGAGTCTTTTGGCCTCGGTAAAAGGCGTACTTGCTGCCTTCGCCGCGGGCTAATACGGTTGCGGTTCCGTTGACACCGTCTGCTTGGAATACTCCGCGAAGATCAGTGTGGCCAGACAAGAACAACTTGTTGTTCGTTCCGACGACTTTGACAAGCACTTCGGGAATGTAATTCCCTTCGTCCATCAAATCACGCACGTTCACGCGGACACTGCCTTCGTTGGGTGTTTCTTGGATCTCCAGCTTTAGCGGTGTAATCAAAATCAACCCGCTGGTGTACAAGTTGTCGCCGCGACAAATGACAAGGTAAGCACCCTCGTCCTTGATCTTCAACTTCGCTGTTTTTGTTTTATCGGCAAAGTCTTTGCCATCACCAAGCGGTATCGTGATCGAACTTTCTGGATCGATGCCAGCGAGGTCGACCGCAGTGATGTTGCTGAGATTTTTTTCGCGTAAGTAAAGCTTCATCAAGTCGACTTTGTAGATCTCAAGAGCCGTTTCTTTGATGTTGCGGTAATTGATTTTGATCTCAGCTGCTTCACCTGGTTGCAGCGTTGTGACTTCGTTAACACTGATCTTTTTCTCTTTGAAATAGTTGATCGCGTCGCCGGCGTCGGGATACAACTTGCGTACTTTTTCGTACCACGAGACGGCTTCGCCAGGTTTGCCCGTGGCGTGGTAAATCTGGGCTGTGATGTAACGGGCGTAATCACGGTCTTTGCTGTTTCCATTCGCTACGCTGGTGGCGCTGGAAAGAGCTTCTTTGTAATGTCGCTGCCAAAAGTGCCCCAACGCTGCCATGTATTCGAAACTGGTTTCCAGTTCGCTATCGGCGTGCCGCCCGGCACCGCGTGTGGCATGCGTGACCACTTTCTCGTAGTCTTTCAACGCAAAGTAGACGTTGGTTTCGGAGAATGCAGCGTCATCGGCAAGCGGATCGGTTGGATACAAAGTAAGGAAACTGTGTAACAGTCGACTGCTGTGCTGGAGCATGGCAACTTTTTCGGGCTCGTTGCGGTCGTCTGGTTCGCCGTCAACGTTTGCATCGTCCGACGCTTGTGCCCGCAAGCGAAGACGTTTTTCTCGCGCTGCGATCGCCTTGGCCTCAGGTGCTTTCTGAAAGAGCGATTGACTGAGAGCAAAGTAGGCGCTGATCACGTTGGCACTATCGGGATACTCGTACCACAGCTCTTCTTGATAACTGACAGACCCAAGATATTGACCTTGGTCTTCCAGGACGGCACTCAGTTTCGCGTCATTCAGAAAGCTGCTTTCGATGGCGGCTTGGAAAACCAGCCATGCTCGTTCGAACTCTCCGATTTCACGATAGGCGCGGCCGACGACCAGAGTTTTGTCAAATGGAATGACTAGTTCGGGGTGTCGTTGGCGCAGGATTTCGAACATCTGCACCACACGTTCGGCGTCCAGTTCTTCTCGGCTGGTGTGAATCCACAATAGCATGCGAGCGATGTCGCGTTCAAACTTTTCGCGACGGTCCTTCTTGGCGAACAAGGCGTCAAGGTGTTGCTGTGCATCATCAAATTGGCCGTCTGCAAACAACTTAGTGGCTAGTTCGTAATGTTCATTGCCGTTGGCCTTGTACGGATCGGCGCTCTTTACGTCGGGTTTCAGAATTTCCAGTTTCGTGGGTTTGCCAACTCGCATTCGGCTGCGGTCGATTGCATCGTAAACAATGCCCGGCAAAGCCCGATAATTTCCAGGGGTATGGGCAACCAGTTGGTAGTGGATCGTGTTGATCGAACCGGGTGCGAAGTAAAACCGAATCTTGGATCCGATTTTTTCAACACGCTTATAGTTTCCTTGCAGCGAACCGTCGACCAGCAAAGTGCCCGTTGGAATATGTTCTTCGTAGACCAAGTAATCGTCCGACCAGTCGCCATCGAACGTCGCGTATGCCCGGAACCTTTGACCAAGTTCCAGCGACCGAACCTTGGAAGTACTGAATGTCTTGAGCGGTACTTCACGATAGGTCAGACGATCGTGACAGTAGCCTCTTTCGTCGACACCGGGATCGTCAAGTGTTTCTGGATCTGTTAAGTCGGGAGAAAATCCTGACAGCGTTGCCGCAAAGCGAACTTCGCCACGTCCATCGATCTTGATGCGAATGTTGTTTTCGCCAGCATCGATTTGCTCCGTTGGGAGTGCAAAGATTTGAGTGGTTTTCAAATCGGCGGACTTGATGGTTTGGACACGTTTATCATTGACCATCAGGTTGATCGTAAAATCGTCCCCGGGTCGGACTCCTTGGTTGTAATACTGCGTCAGCGCGGCCACGACGATGCCAAGCGAACGGTTCGACCGGAGGCGGGCGGTTTGCGCCAGCAGGTGATTGGCGACAGCGGCAGTCGTATCGGAGTCGCGTCGCAATTTTGCATACGACCAAAGTGCAAGAGCAGTTGTGCCGACGTCGTCATTCAAAATCGAGTGCTTCGAGTTTGATTTCCACCGGCATCCCTCGATGCGTTTCTTATCAAGGATGTTTAGCATGTCTTTGGCAAAACGATTGCGGCCCATTCGGACGAACGTGGCAGCCATGTAGGCGAGCGCCGTTTCGCTTAAGTTCTGCCGTTCGCGGTAAAGTTGATTGGCGGCAGAAAAATCGGCGTCGCCGGTCAACGAAAGGGCGTGCAAAATGACGGCTTTGCTGTCCGCGTCGTTGCTATCGATCTTGGAAAAGTTCGCAGCGAAGTACGCTTTTGCTTTTTCCAAAGTGCTGTGGTGAACCGCGACACCGGCGTTCTTGGCCAGAGCGAGTCCCCAGTAGATCGTCGCGGTGCTGGTGCGAGTGCTGTGACCGGCAAGATTGTTCCAAGGCCACGAGCCGTTTTTGAGTTGTGTGACGACAACGTTGGAAACCAGCGACTGGACTCGATCGGTCAAGTTGGCGATTTCCCTAGCCGAAGCGCCTCGATCGCGAGCGTAATTCAGCGCGCTGGTGGCAGCAAGCAATGCGCTGGCGGGTGTCTGAGGCGCCGGAATGTAGGAGCAGCGGGCGCCGAACAATGGACGGCTACGCTCCAGGGCCAAGTCGATGATGGCTTGCTCGATCGATGGGCTGAGCGTGATGTGAAGTTTGCGGCTGGAGTAGTTTTTTCCCTTGGGCAATGTCAACGATTCGCCGGCTTCGGTACTGGTCACACCGCCGGCGTGGGCGGCGTATTCAAGCCCCCAGGGTCGAACTTTTAAATCGGATTCGGACGTGTCGCTGTGGTCACCGGCTGTTGCTGCGACTTGCAATGAAAGCGACTCGGCGAACGGAACTGTGAAGCCATCAAGCACCAGTTCGGTCGTGCTTTGCTTTTTGATCGAAACGATTTTCTTGGTGGTAAACGGTTGAGCCGCGCCCGATATTTTCAAAGTAACCGTGGCATCGCCTTCAAAATTAGTCAGATTGTGAATCGTGGCAAGAAACTCCACCGTGTCGCCTTCTTGCAAGACATCGGGAGTAC
>CAYNNP010000424.1:0-3708 GCA_964398215.1 uncultured Pirellulaceae bacterium
ACAACTTTAAACCTGGTTGCCAATTCCGCATGGCTTGGACATCTGCTAAATCGATACCAAGTAGCAGTCCATCTTTCTCAGATCCCCAAGTCACCGCATCGGGCTGGTTCGCGGGCACCGTGACATCGATTTTGTTGCTGACGGCACGCTTTTGCGACTGCTGGTTTTCTGCACCCTCTGGAGAATCGACTATAGGTAACGCGATCCGGAGAGTATGTGTCCCGGCCGATAGAAGCAAAGGCTTACCTGTTTCCTCATCGACCCAGCCATGTGCTTCAATTTCCGTATGCATTGAATTTCGATTGAAAGCTCGCAAGGGAGCAAGACTGCTGCCGGAAATACTCCAGACCGGCCGATACCATTTGCCATCCCATTCAATCACGTATTCACCGATCGGTGCACCATGGGGTGGCAGAACACGTTCTTCACTTGATCGGATATCCGTTTTGCACTTTACTTTCCATTGGCCCTTTACGAACTGAACGTCCAAGCTGTGAATCTTTAGTTGCACACCCTCGGTTCCTTCGCCCCAGTTGCCGTCGCTTCCTCCTTCCTCTTTCACGGTTCCCCCCTCGATCCTGTGCCCTGGAAAGCCATTCTCGCCAGAACGGGTAACGTTCTTCATCGCCGGAACTGCCGCCCGAACTCGCGTCCGAACGGCGATGCGGCTCCGACCACTAAAGTCTTCGACTGCGACCACCGCCAGTCGGCCTTCTTTCGTCAAGACGCCCGCGTAACAGTACGGAGCACCGTCATCCTGCTGGTGGTCCTGATAGTGTTTTTTCAGAGGCACAACGCTTCCCGCTGAGGGCCCATTAAGCAAAGCACGCAGGTCTTTATTGCCAATCGCATCCGCCTCATGCCAGGTTTTCACATCAAGCCTGGCCAGCTTGGCACCGCGAACAGCGAACAAGCCGCCGCCATTGGCATCGTCGAAACCAAAGTCGCCTTTCCCTTTTTCGCCTAGCCAACTCTGAAGCTCATTACCTTCTCGATACTCTTTGGGAGCAGTGATCAAAAAACCCGTGGTCGCGTCGACCACCGTGCCCGAGTTCTCGACATCACTGATACTGCGAAGCGAACTCTCGAACAGACGATTTTGCTCGAACCCCAGATGAACCACGCGCCCCGCACCGTAGCTAACAACACGATCCTTGAAAGGCGTTTCGAAATCGGTGAAATCCCGATACTGTGCGTTCAGACTCTGCTGAACGATGTATGACACCACATAATTCAGTTCGCGTTGAGGGGCATATTTTTGCAACCCTTGCCGAAAGGCCTCGAACTGCTCATCAGTCATTGGATAGCCAAGCGTGCAGGCGAGCGGGTCGGCGAATCGTTCTTCCAATGCAAACAATGCCCTCTCGTGCGTGAAGAACTTATTGGCCGGAAGCGATTGAACGTACTGCTTCATCCACGAACGCTGCGATTCCAGTTTCGCTTGCTTCTCTTTATCGAGCTTACGAGCGTTTACGATCGCTCGATGCAATTTCCACTTCAGTGTCAACAGTTGATCGGGCATGCCGAGATAAGCCAAGTTGATTGACCGCAGATTAGTTTGCGGAAACTGACTGATTTTGAGATGCTTTGCTCCATGATTCTCGATGGCTGCAAGAATGGCCTGCCGCTGGTTTTTCGGAATGGAGCTGCCAACACGCCAAGTTCCGTAGGGAACGTCATTGTTCATGAAGCTCGTGAAATCCGCTTCGATCTTTTTGATTTGCGTCTCATCGACAAACGGCAACTTCGCTTTCCGAACCACCTGGGCGACCTTCTGCCCAACCAACTTGTCGAAGCTCAATGCAGCTTCGGCCTTGCCATCGTCATGTTCTACGATTTCCAATGTGTCTTTCGCCTCGTCTGGCTGGTCGGACGTTGTGCCGGCAAACCCGATCGTCGTTACGGCGATGCCGAACATCACCAGCGCCGTCAACCACAAACTAGATTTGCGATAAACAAATTCCGACCCAGGCCCGCCAACCAGCCGACGCACACGACTCAGCAATGACCCGCCCGTTGCGGCCAGAGCAGGCGAAGCAACACGCTGTTGTTCCAGCAAAGTCAAAGCTCGAATGTAAGTCGCACGATCACTACCAATCGCAACGGCCACATCGTCACAGCAGTTCTCTCGCTCGCGACGCACCTGAGCCGACATCCACCACATTCCCGGATGGTAAAACAGCAATGCTTCGATCACTGTTTGAACAAGGTTCACCAGATAGTCATGCTTTCGGATGTGAGCCAGTTCGTGGGCCAAAATCAATTCAAGTTCGTGGGCGGTGAGACCCGTGATCGCAGAAGCTGGCAACAAAATCATTGGGCGCAGATAACCGACGACCACTGGCGAATGGACAAGCGACGACTGAAACAACTGCACGGCAGGCTGAATCTTCATCTTTCGCATCAACTCGTGACACGCTTCAAGCACAGAATCCGGAACCGCAGAAAGGCCGAAACGTTTCAAACGGCGAACATAGAAACACCCCATCACAGGGCGCATTGAAAGCAACACGACGCCAACCAGCCACAATACGGTAATCAGCGGCAACCAAGGACGCATGGCAGCCGCGATTTTTTCGATCTCCGCTGGAACTTCGACTGGCTCCGCAGTTGGAGCCACATAAGCAGAAGACAGCGAGACCTCCGGCCCGAATGCACCAGATTCCGCAAAACGTGGCTCAACGGTGTTTAGCTCAACCGTGTTTGGCGAAATCGAAATGTCATTCAGAGGCTGTGGCGAAACTTCGCCCGATTCTTGGTCAACAACACGCGCGACAGCCACTTGCTGATCCGGCAATAAGCAGAAGGTTGCCAATGGCGCAACCAATATCGCCACTAAGGCAGTACAGCCTGTGATGTACCTAGAAAAGGCTGAGTTTTTACGAAGTTGAAACGACAGCAAGTAGTAAGCCGAAACAATAAGAAAAATCTGCCATAGCGAGTGGAGCAACGTCCAGCCGACTCGCTCAACCCAAACGCTTGTTGCGAAATCTTCTAGAATTCTCGACAACATTATTCCTCTCCCTTTTCTAGCTGACGCAGCAACTGCCGAATCTCAGCCAACTCTTCCGGAGTTGCTTTTTGGGACGCCAACGCTTGCAACACAAGACTCCCCGCAGACCCGTCGTACGCTCGCCGGATGAGATCTTTAAGCATTTTCTGTTGTGTCTTCTTCTGAGACGTCGCCGCACGAAACAGCTGCGGCCTAACACTTTCGTCCCGTTTGACCATCTGCTTGTCGAGCATTACCGAAAGCATTTTCACCGTGGTTGAATAATTGGTGTCTCGGTCTTTCGTTAGCCAGTTATGTATCTGGCGAGCGGTGGAATCGCCATGCTCCCAAAGCACCCGAAGGATCTGTAGTTCGACTTCTGTGGGCTGGGACGAGATCGGACGTGCCATCGCTGGTCCTCCAAGGTGAAACTGCCTAAATGGCGAATTCATTCGCCAACGCAAACCAGTCTGGCGAAGAAATTCGCTAACGTCAACACGAAAAGCGAAACAATTCGCCATATTTTTCCAGATGCGGATTCCTCGAACACGCCACTCCTTGAATCCGCACGCCACTCGATTCGTACCGACCGCCGATAAACCTTACGCGAAAGGGGGAATGAAAGAAGGAGTAAACTGGACCTGTCCGTTTCCTGTCTTTCAAAAAATGGTTAACGGTGTTGGGTGCCACCGGTGATTTCCGTAAATTTATTGCCC
>CAYNNP010000425.1:0-3707 GCA_964398215.1 uncultured Pirellulaceae bacterium
AGGTGTTTTATTTAGGGTGCATTCCCATTTAGTTGACACTGGACGCATGCAAAATTCGGAGAAAATGTAATTCTATGTTCTGGTTTCAAGTCTCCGACCAGCCTGGCTTCGCTAGCAATGCATCTGGCGATGGCGGTTGGCTTCGCCAATCATGGCGTTTGTGATGAGCTTGAATTTTGCGATGGTGATTTCACGTCAACTAAATGGGAATGCACCCTTTTATTTATGGGTGATTGTGCAGTTCGGATTCATTTTTGTGTGCCACGGGCCTTTGAAGGGTTGCGCTATCACTACAAGGCCCGCGGCTAGCGCCGTCGGCTCAGTTAACAACAAGCCGTTGACGACTTTCGCTACAAGAAACCAGTGCTGCTGACCCACATCAGCCTTCCAGGACAGTCAGGTTTGCGTATGCCAAACGAAACTGATGTTCGCCGTCGGCAAAAAGCACCTTGGCGGTACGTTTAGGCCCACGGCCAGTGACGGAAATGATCGTTCCGCTTCCGTAGTCGGGGTGGCGAACCAAGGTGCCTTCTCGATAGGCGTTCAGTGGCGTGCCACCGATCATTTCGGCAGCCGTTTTGATCGACGCCATCGATACTTTCTTCTTTGCCTTTTGTTTCTTTGGCGACTCGTACTCGGGCAATTCATTCAATGCACCGGGTTCCGTTGGCGCTTCAAACGTTTCCTCAGGCGATTCTTGAACCGTGTCCCAAGATTCTGGGTAGTCCTCGTCGGAGTCGTCAAACCAATCACGTTCCGTGGTGGTTTCTACCTTTCGCATTTCTTCCAGCGGAAGTTCGTTTAGAAACGGACTAGGAATGACCGGGCGGAAATCGCCGCGGATGGCACGCGATTTACAACAACTCAGTTGCAGCCACTCTTTGGCACGTGTAACTCCAACAAACAAAAGTCGACGCTCTTCCTCGTACTGCGCCTCCGTTTCCTTGGATCGTTTGTGGGGCAACAAATCGTCTTCGACGCCAATGATAAACACGCGTGGGAACTCCAGTCCCTTGGCAGCGTGCATGGTCATGAGCTTGACGCAATCAGATTTTTCTTCCAGTGAATCCGTATCCGAGACCAAAGCCACTTGCTCTAGGAACGCCTCCAAAGATCCATCATCAGGATGCCGTCGATCAAATTCTACCGCTGCGGTAATCAGCTCATCGACGTTTGCCATCCGGTCGGTGTCAGCATCGCTCGCGGACTGTTCAAGGTATTCGGCGAACTTCGTTTCTTTGACCAAATACTGCAACAGGTCCTCAAGACTCTCCGTTGCTTTTAGCTGCAAGCGATCGTACAGCGCCACGAACTTGGAAACCATGGTTGCCGAACGTTTCGCGATCGACGAGATCTTGGTGACGTGCCTGGCGGCTTCCAAAAGCGGGATCGCATTTTGATCGGCAAACTCTTGCAGCCGAGAGATCGTTTTGGCACCGATTCCACGTGTCGGCGTGTTGATGACTCGCATCAAGGCGACGTCGTGTGATGGGTTATTGATCAAGTGCAAATAGGCAAGCAGGTCCTTGATCTCTTTGCGTTGGTAAAACGCTAGGCCATTGATAACTTGATAGGGAATTCCGCGATTGCGAAACGAATGTTCCAAAGAACGTGTCAGCGCATTCATTCGGCAGAAGACGGCGAAGTCATTCGGCCGAAGTTTATTGACGGCAATTCCATGTGCGATTTCATCAGCGATCCCATCGGCTTCGTCATAGCCGGATTGGTACATCCTCAAGATGACTTGTTCGCCTTCGTCGTTGTTTGTGAACAGGTCTTTGTGTTTTCGGCGACGGTTGTGCCGAATCAGTTGATCGGCAACCCGCAGGATGTTGGGCGTGCTGCGATAATTTTGCTCCAGCCGAACCGTCTTGACGCTTGGGTAATCCTGTTCAAAATCCATGATGTTCTTGATGTCGGCACCGCGCCAGCCATAGATTGACTGATCGGGATCCCCGGTCACAGCAAGATTCGGATGGTCAATCGATAACGCGCGGACGATTGCATATTGAGCAAGGTTTGTGTCTTGGTATTCGTCCACCAAGATGTATCGAAAACGTTGGTCAAGATCACGTCGTACTTCTGGCGACTCGCGCAGCAGGACTGCGATGTGCATCAATAGATCGTCAAAGTCAACTGCGTTGGCGGTCAACAATTGCTTTTGGTAAACAGGATAGACTTGCGAAGCGATTTGATCGTCTGCGGAAAAGACTTGCCCCTCCATATTTTCGGGCGTGATCAAACGGCTCTTTGCCCGACTGATCAGCGACGCGATTTTGTCCGGCGAAGTGTGACTGGTTGTAAAGCCAGCGGTTTCGACGGCGCGTTTCAATGCCGATTTTGAATCGCTGGTGTCGTAGATAGAATAGTTTTCAGAAAGCCCGACCATGCCAGCGTATCGCCGTAAGAGCTGAGCACAAAAGCGGTGAAACGTTCCCATCCAGACGTCTTGTGAAGGCGAGATTTTTTCAACGCGTTCTCGCATCTCCTCGGCGGCTTTGTTAGTGAACGTGACAGCTGCAATCTGCCAAGCAGGAATGCCTCTTTCCAGCAAATTCGCGATTCGGTGCGTGACCACACGGGTCTTTCCGGAGCCTGGTCCGGCCAAAATCAACAGCGGGCCATCAACATGCAGAACGGCCTCGCGTTGTGCGTCCGTGAGTTCCTGGTGGGTGGCGTCCATGACTTATTCGCAGGTCAGTGTTCAAAAATTCTTTGTCTCGCAGATTTTACCGCACGAGGCCGTGAAAGCCCAGGAGCATCTTCCGCCGTCTCGACACCCTAGCCCGAGTCGCCAGACTTCGGGGTTTAACAACCCGCCTGAATTCTGGCGAATCCAGCTACACAAAATTGGATATGGTCAGAGCACTCGTGCTTTGGCTAGCCTTAATTTGGGGTAGCAGGAACTCGTTAACTTTGACGGCAAGGCCCGTGATCGGGTATCGTTGTGCAAAATGGTCTGCCAATGTCAAACCATCAAACCTGTTTCATTGTTTCGATGTGAACCAGCGCATCAAAATGGAAAATTAAATTCATGTCCAACGATCACGTTTTGAACCCTCCGGACGAGCACAATCGCAAACTGCGAGACAACGTCCACCCCAGCGACTGGCCAACCAAAGCGTCCGGCGAAGTCTATGACATGGTCTCGATCGGCGCGGGCACAGCCGGACTTGTCTCTTCCGGTGGCGCAGCGATGCTTGGCGCTCGGTCGGCTTTGATTGAACGACACAATATGGGCGGCGACTGCCTGGTCACCGGCTGCGTGCCATCCAAAACACTTATCAAATCAGCTCACGTTGCTCATCAAGCCCGACACGCAAAAGAATTTGGGGTCCAAGTCGGCGAAGTCACGGTTGATTTCACGGCGGTCATGGAACGTTTGCGCCGCGTCCGAGCCGACATGGCGCATCACGATGGCGCCAAAAAACTCTCCGACATGGGCGTGGACGTATTGTTTGGAACCGCCAAGTTCACTGGTCCCAACACACTGGACTTGGATGGCACCGAAGTTCGTTTTCGCCGTGCGATGATTTGCACTGGTGGTCGCCCCTTCGTTCCCGACATCCCTGGCTTGCGCGACAACTGCATGACCAGCGAATCGTTCTTTGAGCAAACCGAATTACCGTCCCGGCTGCTTGTCCTGGGTGGTGGACCGATCGGATGCGAGCTTGCCCAATCGATGCAGCGACTTGGTTCGCAAGTCA
>CAYNNP010000426.1:0-3661 GCA_964398215.1 uncultured Pirellulaceae bacterium
CGAAACCGGGGCTATCGCCCTGCGGCTCAAAGTTTTCTGAATCATGAGTGCACCTCCTGCAGCATTTGCATGATCTCACCGCTCAGTTCATCCAACTCGGCGCAAACAGCGCAACTTTCGCTACGCGTGCCAACTTCGCCGTTCATTAAACCAAAAAACTCGCCAGACAGAATCTGCTAATTTTGCTGCAAGAACGCTAGGAGGTCTCGGATTTCTTGGATCGTCATCGTATTGGCTAATCCGTCGGGCATCATTGATGTCTTCAGTTCTTTTCGTTGCTCGATTGATTCAGTCTTGAAGCGTCGTTCGCGACCTGTCGCATCGCGGTAGACTTCGTTGCCACCGCCGCCATCGCGGAGCATGATTCCCGTGAACGTCTTTCCGTCGTTGGTAATCAGCATGCGTGGATGATACTGCGGATCGACGTCTTTGCTGGGCTGCAAGAGCGAAGTTAACAAACGCTCCTGATTGCCGGCAGTCGCGCTCAAGTCAGGCCCAACAACGTTGCCTCGGCCTTGGTGGCGATGACATTTCCAGCAGGTTCCAACGCGACTGTGAAAAAACACTCGGCGTCCCGCTTCAATGTCCGGTTCACCTGGCACAGCCGCGATCAAACGCTTCCATGACGCCATGTCCGTCACCGCAGGTCGGCCAGTGTGAAAGTCGATCTTGGTTGCAGCCTTCACCAGCTCGGCACACTCCGGATGCTCTTTCGCGATCGTCTGCAACTGTGCTGCCTCGCTGTCCGAGATTGACACGAACCGCAACGCACGGATCGCCTCCAAGCGAACGATTTGATCTTCCGATCCAGCTAAACGCAAAAGCCTTTGTCGATCAGCATTGGATGCCGTTGGCAATCCCATGATCGCGTCGGCGCGAATGGCCGCGCCAAGTTCTTTTTGGTCTGCGATTTCTTGCAAAATTGGGCTGGTCGCCTTGTCCGCTCCTCGCGCGACCAGTGTCCTGGTCAATTCCGCGGTCAACAGTTTATCACTCGGCTGATAGAGTTCACGAATGAGTTTGATGTTCAACCGTTTCGAGTTCGGATCCAGCAGCCTGAGTGCGAATGCTTTTACTGTCGACGGAGTCTTGTCATCCTGCAATCGCTGCAACAACATTTCAGTATCGACGACTCCCTTGTCCGGTTGTCCGTCCAGCGTATTGTGCGCGGCCAAGCACGCTTCGAAAATCTGATAGTCGTCAGTTGAATCCAAGAGTTCACGAACATCGGTTTTCAAGTCGCGTATCTTTTGGTCCGAGATCCACCTCAACGCCTCGATTTTCACCGCAGGGTACGGCGTGTTTAAAAACCGCTTGGCCCAAACTTGCGAATTCGGGCTGGCCTTCCGCAAGGCCAGCAGCAGCGATATCAACTCGCTTGGATTCTTATCTCTCACTGTGTTTGCATTCCAGTTCGCCGTTTGCCTTGAAAGCCGATCGATCGCGGCACGGGCAATGAACGGATCGCCAGACTCGCACAGCCGCAGCAGGTCGTCGAACTTGTGATCAGTCTCCTGGCTTCGCAGGCGATTGGCCATTCGCCGCTGATCGTTTGGCGCGGTCAATTCCAATTCGCCCAGCCAGTCCTTTGCGAGCACCGGATCGATCTCCAGTTTCCAAACACGCCCTTTCTTGTGAATCGCGTACGAGCCGAACAGCCAGTCGGTTAGGTAAAAGACAGTTTCAGATGCTTGCGTGATACAAGTTGGTCGAAAATGCCGCCCGCCAACAACCAGGCTGACACGTTGGGTGCGAAAGGACGCGCCATCGGGTGCCAGCGGATAAAAGTCGATGCGATGATCCGTCCAACTTGGCACAATCAAACCATTGCCAAGAGGCGCGATCCCACAAGGCGCTTCGCCCAACGCATGCAGCATCGGCAGCGTCCCAGGCAGTTGCCCGTCCCAGCAAACAAACGGGTGCACCGACGCGTTTCCATAGGCGCGTTGAAACCCGTAGTCGCCGCCTTCCACAATATGCAGTAACCGGCACGGCGGTCGCGAACCGGGGTCATTCTCTGCGGCAAAGATCGTGGCATCCTGGCGAACGCACAGCCCAAAAGGATTCCAGAATCCTTGCGCAATGCGTCTCAATCCGCTGCCATCGGCGCGGCAGCGAAAAATCCCGCCTTCACCGCTGCCTTGAACCGATGCGCCGTCGACTTTCGCGGTCAACGTCCACTGCTTCCAAAAATTTTCACCCAAAGCAAAGATCAAGTCTCCGCTAGGGTGCCAGGCCATGCCGCTCAAACCGTTGTGAGGATAGTCGGCTTCGGTTTTTAAAACCGCCAGATTTTGTTCTTCGTCGCCAACTCCGTCACCATCAGAATCTCGCACACGCAAAATCCGATCCCGTTCGGCAAGATAAACCCATCCATCAGGCCCCAATTCCAGATCCATCGTCGCATCGGTCCGGTCATAGAAAACATGTCGCGAACCATCGGAATGCAACACAATGATCTCGTCATGTTCCGGACCGTCGTAGTCCTTGGGGCGAAAGTGCGTGTGGCTGCAAACTACCCACAGATTGCCAATTTTATCGACATCAATCCCGGTTGGCGTGACGACTTGCGGGTGCTGTGCGACTTGCGTCAAAGTTACCCCAGGTTGATCAATCGACAATTCAGCGGGCAAATCGGCTGGCGGCTGCGCGGTCACATCAGCGGCCAGCAATCCAGTAACAGCGAGCGATAAAAACAACCAACGCATGACGAGCTCCCAGAAATGATGTTCGCCAATATGATAACGTCGCTGGCGGTACCCACGAACACTTTGCAAAATTTGGCGCAACATCGACAAAGCAGCTTTGCTAGAATGCCGCACCCGGGTTGGCGACTGCTGGCCAAGCCGATGAAATTGCACTCTTGTTGAATTCAATATTTCTGATGAACCACAATCATTTCGCAAAGCGCGCAGCGCTTTTCACGATCTTTGCCGTCCTGGTTTTTGGCCTGCCAAGTTTCGCTTTTGCTGATGAGGTTGATCAAGTCGTCAAGGTGGTTTCAGACGATTGGAGTTCGCTTGAGATCGTCAAGCTTTTTGTGGAACTGTTACTGCCCGTTGCGATGCTGTTGTTCGGGCTTTGGTTAGACCGCCGCATCAAGGATGTCGAGCACCGTCAGTGGTCAAACCAAAAGGTGATTGAGAAGCGTTTGGAGGTCTACGAAAAGATGGCACCCAAGCTGAACGAGATGATGTGCTATTTCATGCGGATTGGATCGTGGAAAGACCAGGATCCCGTGAGCGTCGTGGATATTAAACGTGAGCTAGACAAAACCGCTCATATCTATGCTCCCTTGTTTTCGACGCGATTCCTGGAAGCGTACAATGCGTACATGAACAAGTGCTTTGTGACTGAACGCGGCGAAGGAAAAGACGCGGCGTTACGCGCAGAACTTCAGCACTATTGCGAGTTTTACGTGGGAGTCGACCATAGCTGTCAGTGGAAACCGGAGTGGGACGAATATTTTACCGACGCCGACCATGCAACCGACCGATTCAACGTTCGAGAAGCCTATCAAGAGCTAATGGCTGTCATCGCAGCAGAATTAGGCGTCGGTATCGACCCAAATCAGAACGATCAACAGGCAACCGGCAAGGCAAGCTAGCGCGGGGGTTTTGTTAGTTGGAAACCTTTGAGCCGATGGGCGATAGCCCCGGTT
>CAYNNP010000427.1:0-3648 GCA_964398215.1 uncultured Pirellulaceae bacterium
GGGGGGCGAACGGGAGGAATGAGCAGGCGAATCGTTTTCAGATGTTTTGTTTGGTCGCGCGGATGAACGCGAACAATGCTCGGCCTGGCGGCCGAGCGTTCGTTGTGGGCGGAGGATTTGCTTTCTAGCGTTCGGATGAATCTTGGCCGGATTTCAGTCTGCAATCAGGCCTGATGCACATGCCAATTGCAACGAAACACTTTTTCGTTGCGGTGTTTGAAACTAGAAAGGTAGTGCTTGCGCGTGGTGGGCTGTTACTTTAGCGCGGAGTAGTCGGTGGGTTTCATATAGATGGACTCGGGGCGTTCACGTAGAAAGGCTCCATCTTTCTGAGATTCTTTTGCGACTTTTCGCCAGGCTGGATCGGTTCCAAACGCTTTCCAGGCTGTCTTTGCTGCATCGCGGCTGCTGTGCCGTAAGATGTAGATCAGTGTGTTGGTTGAATCTGGCTTCTTTGTTGGGTGCCAGTACGCTACGGAGGCCAAACCGTGCTGATCGAAAAGTTTGATCGTGTGGTCGCGAAAGCGTGAATCCAATCCAGGAAGCTTGCCCTCGTTGGTTCGATAGATCCGAAGTTCATACACAGCATCTTTGGATTGCTCGCCGGCTTTGAAATTCGGCGAGTAATCGGTTGCCGACATGTATACGCTTTCCGGTGCTTTGGCCAGCAAGGGACCATCGGTGCGAGATGCCTTGTACGCCTTTTTCCAGTCTGGGTCTGCAACGAACGCTTTCCAAGACGCCGCTGCGGCATCACGACTCTTGTGTTCCAGGACGTAGATCAAAGTGTTCTTCGATTTTTGCTGGTCTGTTGGCACCCAATAGCCAATGTTCTTGATGCCGTGTTTCTCAAACAGTTTTACTGTGTGGTCACGAAACCTGGAATGCAGATCGTCTAGCTTGCCTTCGTTGGTCGTGTAGGTGCGGAGCTCAAACACTTGTGCTTGTGTCTGACCAGCGGCAATAAGCATTACGAACGGGATCGCACCTAAGAGTGTAATTTTTGTGTATCGATCAAGCATGGCGACGACTGTTTTGCATTGAGGTTATGAAGTTTGCGATTCATTGGATCGCAATGTCAGGCTCAATTGTAACAACAAGACATCGGGGGTGACGCCAGGTACTGTTGTTGGACAACTTAGTGTTTCGCCGCGCGTGGCAGAAACTATAGAAACTCGGCCGGGAGCGGCCAAGCTACGATCCGGGCTTGAAGCAATCCCTGGGGTTCGGAGCACGATTGCGATTTTGGGCAGAACTGCAGGCGTTTCGAGCCTCTTCTATGATTGCAACTCAGCGATGCGTTCGTTGACGTAGCGAATCCATTCGCCTTTTCGACCGGTCACCGGAGCGAATTCATTCAGTTTCCCCTTACGACGAAGCGCGAGCCGCTGGCGCCGAATCATCAGAATATCCTCAGGCTTTGTCCACACTCCGTCGCAGTCGATACACATCAAGACTTCTGTTTCGGTTTGTGGATAAGTCGTGCGGCGCATCGCTCGCATACAATCGGGACACTTCCAACGAGTCGGTCGCGCGTCGGGCTCGCATCGCAACTCCATTGCTCCGATTTCAAACACATTGTGGAATTCATCTCGATCGAACCAGATACCACGACACTGCTGGCACACATCTAGATCTACCGGCGAGTCGCCAACTCGGCCAGGTGAAAGCGGCTTTGTTTTGCACTCAGGACATTTCAGTACTTGCTGGCGTGCCAAGTCCGCTGCGTTGTTTGTTTTGCTCATTGGATTCGTCCCTTTTAAAGGTAAGCATGTGAGGTTACCAATCACCTGACGCACCACCGCCATCGGAAAAGCCTCCCCCACTTGAAAACGAGTCGCCGCTCCACGACGATCCACTGTCGAAAAAGTTGTTGCCACTTTCGTATGAACTTCCGTAAGTCGATCGACCGGCGTTTGGCCATGGCTCGCGAAACCAGTTGCGGATTTTCAGGTACTGGATGTAAACCAGTCCAACCAACACCCAGCCCCAACCTCGCTTGCCGTTGATGGCTAAGCTTGCAAAGATCAATGTTCCAACGAAGCCAAAGATACCGAGCGGAATCAAGATCCAAGCAGAGCTTCGGCTCGGCTGACTTTCAACGCTAAAGTTCATTCCAGCGATTGATGTTGCGATCTCAGTTACACCATCACGAATCCCGGTCTGATAGTCACCACTGCGAAAAGCGGGAACGATCGTACGGTCGATGATTCGCTTTGCAACTTGATCGGTGCTAGTTGAATAGCCTGCGCCCAATTCAATTCGGCACTTACGATCATGCTTCGCTACCAAGAGCATGACACCTTGATTGGGCGACGCGTTGCCGATTTCATAGTGATTGAACATCGCCTTTGCATAGGCTTCAATCGACATGTTTTGCTTTCTGGCAACGTTGAATCCGCCAACATTGGATGGTGGAATTCGATCGATCGTCACGACCACTAATTCAACACCGCTCTCGCGTTCAATTCGCCGTAAGAAAGGAAGCAATTCCGCTTCGCATTCTGTCGACAGAATCGCCGCGCCATCATGCAAATAATCAGGCTTGGCGGGCATCGGTGGCTTTGCCGTAAGCTGCGAAACAAAGCAAAAGGCAATTACCATCGCCAGTGGGATCACTGGGGAAATCGTTTTTGTTTTTGTCCTCATACCCATCAAGGCACTGATTTCAGGTGCGCAGGGCGCGCCACGAAAATCAATGTTCATTATGCTGAGAACATTCTGTCTTGAATGTTAAGCTTGCGTGAAGTTGTTGCCGGTCGGTTCTTGCATAATCGCTAAGTGGGCGCACCGTCCAGAAGTTCGTTGGCCGCCTCTGGATCAGCGTCGCCTTCCTTTGCCCGTTTCGCAGAACGCAAAAGGTACGCGACCATCACGCTATTTAGAATCGCAGCGAAAACAAATTGCCGCCCAAACCCGAACATGCCCATCACTGTGAAAACGATGGCGTGAAATGCAAATATTCCAATCAGAAATTTCCGCGATCGTTTTGAAGCGGTACGTTTTTTAGCGGATTCGAAATGCTGACAAAACTCTTCCCAACCAACTTGCAGATCGTGGGCAATCAATCCACGCATTCGGTCGATGATTTCCTTGCGATCTTCTTTCGTAGAGTTTCCTAAATCGATTTTCAGTTTACTGCTCTGATCTGATAGCCAAATGGTGCCACCAGCTGGATAACGCTTCCACTTGATTTCACTGACGTTCTGACAAAAAAACGTACGATCTGAGAACACACCGACTTGCCGAATCCTCTTACCGTCAATCGATAGAGAATACTGGCGGTAGAGCAGAAGTACGTAGCCAGAAAGCAAAACCCAAAAACCCCAGAACGCTCCAAAAAAGGCGGCAGCCAAACCAGGATTGGGAATGTTACCGTCTGGGTTTATCCAGGCAAGCGAAACCGAGCCCAAACCAATGGCGGCGAAGCACGGCAGGCAGGTAAGCGCGATGTTGCGGGATTTCTTTGAGAGCCGCCAGTTGGTTGGGGCGTTGGACATGGTTCTGTTGTTTACAAGAGTCTGTAGCTCTAAGTAAGGCATGAAATATCGTGATGACTGGGCGCTCAATCGCAGGCCTTCGCCAGTGTGCGGCGACTTTGCGTTTCGCTGATCGTCTGCGGAAGACCAACCTACTTGCTGACCACCT
>CAYNNP010000428.1:0-3632 GCA_964398215.1 uncultured Pirellulaceae bacterium
GAGGGCCCTCTCCGGGCCTGAGAGCCCGACTCGCCCGACTCTCCCAAAGGGAGAGTGAAATCTCATGTCGCGGTTTCATGTGGTGTTTGGTTGTAGGCCGGACCAAGGACGCGGTACGTGCCGGAACAGCGCAAACGCCTCCATTGTGTCGCAGAGATTGCACTATCAACGACGTTTCTACTTGCGTCCGAAGTTCCGGCAAATGCAGCGTTTGCTCGGTCCGGCCTACCCCAAGAGCGAAACCCCAAAACTGGCGCATCTCAGCATTGAAACATTGCTTTGCCCTGGTTTATCGGCTTACCCCTGCCGACAATTGGTGCGTCGGCGGCTAAGATTCTGGCTGCCCAGGGTTAACCATGGTTAGCAAATTCGGTTACACCCGTGAGTTAGATATTTTTCAACAGGTCTGAAAGTCGCAAGTCCAATGTTTCGAATCGGTGCCGTATCTTATCTGAACACCAAACCGCTGATTTTTGACTTGCGCGAGCAGTTGGCCGACAGTGGAACGCTGACGCTGGATTTGCCTAGTCGTTTGGCATCGCAGCTTCATGACGGCGAACTGGACGTTGCCCTGATTCCGTCCGTCGAATATTTGCGCAACCAAGATCAGTATGAAATCATCTCGGACGCCGCGATCGCATGCCGTGGCCCAGTTTGGAGCGTAAGGTTGCTGAGCCGTGTGCCTGCAGCAAAAATCAAAACACTCGCGTTGGACGAGGGCAGTCGGACTAGCGCCGCAATGGTACAAGTGCTGTTGAACGAGATTCACGGCGTGCGTCCTGAAACAGTGCCCTTGGCGATCCAACAGAACCCTGAATCGATTGACGCCGACGCGGTTTTGTTGATTGGCGATCGTGCGATGCACCCTGCCAAAGGTGTTTACGATGAAATCTGGGACTTGGGTGATCGTTGGTGCCGCTGGACTGAATTACCATTCGTATTCGCGATGTGGGTTGCCAGAAAAAATTGGCTTAGTCGCGACCATGTTGATACAGAAAAGCTCGCTGATATCTTGCAAGCCAGTCGTGACCAAGGCGTTAAACACTTTGAACAAATTGCTCGCTCGCATGCAGCGGCACACGGTCTGACAAACGAAGATCTGCATCGATACTTTGCTGAAAACTTACACTTCCGACTTGGTACGGGAGAGCGAAACGGTTTGGCCGCTTTCCAAGAACGCTCCCGGTCAATCGGACTTTTGAATCCTACTTCGATAGAAACGAATTGATTGATGATTGCACCTGCTGATAATTCGATCACTGATATCTTGGACCAAGCCGTTGCTGGGGAACGTATCAGCATCGACCAAGCAATAGCGCTGCTGGAGAGCCATGACCTGACCGCGATCGGCGCTGCGGCTGACAAGGTTTCGCGGCGATTGCACCCTGAGCCTTATCGGACGTATAACGTTGACCGAAATATCAACTACACCAATATTTGCACCGCGGTATGCAACTTTTGCGCGTTTTACCGCGGACCGAAAAGCGATGAAGGTTATGTGCTTCCGCGCGAAGAGTTACTGAAGAAGATTGAGGAAACGGTTGCGTTGGGCGGTAACCAAATTTTGATGCAGGGCGGTTTGCATCCAAAATTCAAATTGGATTGGTACGAGGAATTGCTGACGGACATCAAAACCGCGTTTCCCAGTGTCAATGTGCATGGCTTCAGCCCTCCAGAGCTTCACCATTTCACGAAAGTCAATAACTTGTCGATCGAAGAGGTGCTGACGCGACTCAAGGCGGCAGGTCTGGGCAGCATCCCCGGTGGTGGCGCGGAGATCTTGGTCGATCGTGTCCGCAGCGAATTGACTCGTGGCAAGGTCATGACTGATGACTGGTTGAACGTGATGCGAGTCTGGCACAAACTTGGCGGGATCAGCACCGCGACGATGATGTTTGGGCATGTCGAGACACTTGCGGAACGCATCCAGCATTTGGATCGCCTGCGAGAACTGCAGGACGAAACCAACGGCTTTACAGCATTCATCTGCTGGACATTCCAGCCCGACAATACCGACATCTCGCACGTCCCCGCGTCAGGATCTTTCGAGTACCTGAAGACGCAAGCGGTCGCGCGGCTCTTTCTGGACAACATCCCCAATATCCAAAGCAGTTGGGTCACTCAAGGATTGAAAATGGGACAACTGGCAATGCTCTTTGGCGCCAACGATATGGGCAGCCTGATGATCGAAGAGAATGTCGTCGCTGAAGCGGGTACTGTCCACTATCTTTCGCTGCGACAGATTCGCGAAGCGATCCAAGAACTGGGATTCCAGCCTCGCCAGCGAGACGTTTTCTACGAACTCGTATCCGATGATCTTGAGCAGAAAGCCATCGACGCCGACAATAATCGATCATCAAAAGACGTCGTACAGATCTCGATATGATCGACTTTGAATTGCTAGAGGGGCCCGATGGCGTTCCGATCTACTTTCAAAAACTGCCGGTTAACACGGTGTCGGTATATTGGCTGATGTTCGTCGGTAGTGCTGATGACGACTCCGTGGGTGGTCACGGAATTTACCACTGGTTCGAGCACTTGCCGTCACGCGGTACCGAAAAATATCCTGGCGGGTACTTGGATACCGAAGCAAGGTTGGTGCGGCACGGTGGCGGCAGCGATGCGGAAACCGGACATGCGCATACGTCTTTCAGTGCCGATGTTCCTAAGCGTGTTTGGGCCGACGCGGCTGACATCTTGACCGATATGATCGCCAGACCGCTTCTGCGAATGGACGATATCGAAGCAGAACGCGAAGTCATTTTGCAAGAGATTGATGAATGGCATTCGGGCCCCTACTCACACTCGTTATGTGAACTGCCGGGGGTTTTGTGGCCAGGCCACCCGCTAGGCCATGACCAACTTGGAAGCCAACAGTCGCTGCAAGCGATCGACCCCACGTTGTTACGCAAAGCTCATGAGCGTGGGTACGGTCGAAATCGATGCGCTGTTTTCGTCGCAGGCGATTTGCAGCAGAACGAAGTGCTGGATGTGATCGGGCCTTGCCTGGAACGCATGCCTGCGACAGACATTTCTACGCGGCGACGACCCGCGAACTATGGCCAGTTGCCAGCGTGGACCGCAAATCAAGTCACCGAGATCGAAACTTCGCACGAAGATTCCGTGGTATATCTGCTGTTTCCAATCCCACCTTGGCAAGGGCCAATTGACGAGATCTTGGAATGGGATTTTGTCGAAGACGTCTTTTCCGCTGGCGATTTAGGTTCGCCACTGAACCGAATGATCCGCGAGGATTCCCAACTCGCGTACTCGCCAAGTTTCATCAGCACTACGTATCCCGACGGTGGATATGCAGGCTTGGTCGCACAGACAAGCGTTGAACCGGAGCGAGTTCTGGATGCGTTTTGGAAATTGATAAGAAGCGATCTAATACGCTCTGAGGATTGGCTAGATTATGTGCGAGATACGATCCGCGGCACCATCGAAATGCACGATCCAGATGCTGGCGACTACACCGAAGAAGGCAGCGCATCGCTCATTCACTATGGCAAGTTCATGTCAGACAAAGAATATGCGGATGTAATGCTAGGCTATTCAAATGCTGACGTCGCCAACGCGCTGGAAAGAATGTCCAACTCAAATTCACACACAGTGATCTTTCGCGGAAAAGG
>CAYNNP010000429.1:0-3586 GCA_964398215.1 uncultured Pirellulaceae bacterium
TGAGCCGGAGAGCTATGAGTATTTGAGTCGGAGGCTGTGAGTTTTTATGCGGGATGTCGGCACAACCCTAGCCCATGGCGTGAGTTTTGCAGTTGCGTTTTTTTGGTAACCCGAAGCGTTAGCGAGGGACAATCAATCTTGACTCAGTCCCTCGCTCACGCGTCGGGTTAACAAAAACCAATGCCAGAAGTAGTCAGCCGCTGCAGCCATGGGGGCATGCAACAAACCCAAAAATGCTGGGGACGGACACTGTTTTTGTTTGCTAAACCAAGGGGAGGGTCATGGTAGCGCGCGAAGGATCCAAGATTCGATTTCCACAAAGCAACGTTGTGCGGTTTTTGCACGGCTATCTACCGCACCGATTGTCGCTTACCATTCTGGGATCAAGAATGCGGAATGGGCGCATTCGTTGAACTGGTTTCAGCCTGGACACGACAGCATGAAAGTTGGAATCGTAAAGGAGTTGTTTCCTGGAGAGCGCCGCGTTGCAGCGACGCCGGAGACGGCTCGCAGGATCATCGGCAAACTTGGTTTTGAAGTTGTCGTGGAATCCGGCGCTGGCGACAAAGCAAGCTTTCCGGATATAGGTTATCAAGACGCGGGCTGCGAGGTCCTGAATGATGCCGATCAAATCTGGCAACAGTCGGATGTGGTTTTGAAAGTGCGTGGCCCCGAGCCAACAGAGATTCAGCAACTGCGTGAGTCGCAAACAGTAATCGGGTTTTTCGCACCCGCACAGAATCCGGAATTGCTGAGCGCGATTGCATCAAAGAAAGCAAACGCTTTGTCGATCGATGCAGTTCCAAGAATCAGCCGAGCACAAAAACTTGATGCGCTTAGTTCGATGGCCAACATTGCTGGCTATCGTGCAGTCGTCGAAGCGGCCAGTTTGTTTGGACGTTTTTTCACTGGCCAGATTACAGCGGCGGGCAAGGTCCCGCCCGCAAAGGTGCTGGTGATTGGCGCAGGCGTCGCAGGTCTCTCTGCGATCGGAACCGCACGTGGACTTGGTGCAATCGTTCGAGCGTTCGATGTGCGTCCCGAAGTGGCTGAACAAGTAAAAAGCATGGGTGCTGAATTCTTGTTCCTGAACTTCAAGGACGACGAAGAAGGCGGAACGTCCGGTGGCTACGCAAAAACGATGAGCAAAGAATTCATCGACGCAGAAATGGCGCTCTTTGCGGCCCAAGCACGGGAGGTCGATATCATCATCACCACCGCGTTGATCCCTGGCAAACCGGCTCCCAAACTGATCACTCGCGAGATGGTCGATTCGATGAAGCCGGGGAGCGTTGTTGTTGACCTAGCGGCCGAGCAAGGCGGGAACTGCGAGGTGACGGTTCCAAACGAAGTTTCTAAACACAACGGCGTTCACATCATTGGCTACAGTGATCTGGCAAGTCGATTGGCTCACACATCAAGCCAACTGTATGGCACGAACTTGTATCATTTGCTGGATGAACTTGGCGGCGCCGAGAATTTCAATATCGATATGTCCGATGATGTGCTGCGCAGCGCAACGATTGTCAAATCCGGTGAAGTGACTTGGCCGCCACCGCCGGTTTCGGTTTCAGCGGCTCCTGCAAAACAGGCCGAGCCCGCGGCATTGCCAACGGCGGCGGCCAAATCGAAATCTTCGCCAGCGATTTTTCAATACGTCGGGTTGGCTCTCGCCGCGTTGGCTTTGTTGGGCGTTGCCATGACCGGCAACCGCAGCTTTATCGCCGACTTTACGGTTTTCGTTTTGGCCTGCATCGTTGGCTGGCAAGTCATCTGGAATGTTTCCGCATCGCTGCACACTCCTTTGATGAGTGTTACCAACGCGATCAGTGGAATCATCATCGTCGGCGGAATGCTACAGGTGGGCGTGTCCAGCGGTGCCGCGGCGTGGCTTGGCGGGTTGGCGATCTTTGTTGCGACCATCAATATCGCCGGCGGATTTCTGGTCACTCATCGCATGTTGAAGATGTTCCGAAGGTAGCAGGGAAGAAACAGCAATGATTATCGAAACATTCACATCAGCATTCACAATCCTGGCAAACACGGATGTAGGGACAGCGATTGCCGATCCCGAATCGGTACCGCTGAAAGAATCGCTGGCAAAAGTAGCGTATATCGCTGCGGCGGTTCTGTTCATTTTCAGCTTGGGCGGATTATCGAACCAAGAATCGGCGCGACGCGGGAACATCTTTGGCATTGTCGGCATGGTGCTGGCTGTTGTCGCGACGGTCTTTGGACTGATGACAAGCGGTTACACGATGATGGCTTTGGCGATCATTCCGGCGGTGGCGATCGGAGCAATCTTGGCCGCCCGTGTGCCGATGACCGGGATGCCCGAGTTGGTAGCGATGCTGCACAGCTTTGTTGGATTGGCAGCGGTGCTGGTTGGTATCTCTAGCCACATTGAACCCGGTTTGCCAGTCAAAGCCGGCGAGCACTTGATCCACAACATCGAGATCTTCATTGGTGTATTTATCGGAGCGATCACATTCACGGGATCAATCTTCGCTTTCTTAAAACTCCGTGGCAGCGTCAGTGGTAAACCATGGATTTTGCCAGGTCGGCACGCATTGAATCTGGGGTTGTTAATCGGAAGTATTGCTTTAGGAGTTTGGTTCTGCCAGACAGAATCTGGGCTCGCTCCGCTGCTTATCATGACGGGGATCGCGTGTTTCTTGGGTGTCCACATGGTCGCTGCGATCGGTGGCGCGGACATGCCCGTTGTCGTATCGATGTTGAATTCCTACAGCGGATGGGCAGCAGCGGCCGCCGGTTTTATGCTCAAGAATCACTTGCTGATTGTGACGGGCGCTTTGGTTGGCAGCTCCGGCGCAATCCTTTCTTACATCATGTGCGCGGCGATGAATCGCAGCTTCATCAGCGTGATCTTAGGCGGCTTTGGTACCGGTGGTGGTGGCGGACCAACGGCCAAAGTCGAAGGCAGTGTGACGGAGTTCAATGTTGACGAAACGGTCGATATGCTGGACGAGGCGAAGTCGATTGTGGTCGTGCCAGGTTACGGAATGGCGGTCGCCCAAGCTCAGCATTCGCTAGCAGATGTGGTCAAGATTTTGATGGCGAAAGGCAAAGAAGTGCGGTTCGCGATCCATCCCGTCGCCGGCCGATTGCCAGGGCACATGAACGTCTTGCTGGCCGAAGCCAATGTGCCGTATGACATCGTTTTGGAAATGGATGAAATCAACGAAGACATGTCAGGCACCGACGCTATTTTGGTGATCGGAGCGAACGACATTGTCAATCCAGCAGCACTCGAAGACCCCAATAGCCCAATCGCTGGAATGCCAGTCATCGAGGTCTGGACCGCCAAGACATGCGTCGTGATGAAACGCGGAATGGCCACAGGATATGCCGGCGTCGACAATCCGCTGTTCTACAAAGACAACACGCAGATGTTATTCGGCGATGCCAAAACAAACGTAGATGCCATTCTCAATAAATTGAGAAGTTAACGGATTGAAAGCCGGTTAACTTCGTAGCCGATGTAGCCAGCCAGTTCCGCGCCCCCGGCGTTAGGCGGCGCTAGCCGCGGGCCCTGTGGAGATAACGCAACCGTTCGAAACCGGGG
>CAYNNP010000430.1:0-3556 GCA_964398215.1 uncultured Pirellulaceae bacterium
ACGCGTCACGATCGCGCCAGTGCCAGGGCAAATCACTTCTTCAAAGTAGGTTGGGCATTCCTGCCCGACTGAATTTAAAAACGCTTTGAATCGGGCAAGAATGCCCAATCTACGAACGCCCCAGATTGAAAAACTGATTTGCCTTGCCAGTGTGATGGCATGCTATCAGTGGACGCTTGGTCGGTTATGATAGTTGCATTCATCTTTAACTCATTGGACCGACAACATGATCAATCGACGCCAAGTATTGGCTGGCGGCCTTGGTGCTGCAGCCCTCGCTGCTTCTCCGCTGGCTGATTCCGCAAACGCCGCAGAGCCTGCAAAGCAAGCCAACAGTGGGGCTCGGCCGAATTCGATCGCTGTATCCTCTTATTCGTATTGGCGATATCGCAAAGACACGAAGCTCGCGATCGTTGACTGCATCGATCTGGCTGCAGAAGCTGGATTCGACGGCGTGGAAGTGCTGCACGTTCAGATGCAAGATGAATCCAACGCAGCGATGCAAAAGATCAAACAACGAGCCTTTCGCCATGGATTGGATTTGTGCGGATTCTCGACACACCAATCATTCGTCTTTCCAGATAAAGCGAAACGCCAGGAGAACGTGAAACATACGATCAAATGCATCGAGATGGCTTACGCGATGGGCATCCCAACGATCCGCGTCAACACAGGCCGCTGGGGAACATCAAAAGACTTCGACGAACTGATGGCCAACAAAGGCATCGAGCCTCGACTGGATGGTTACACCGAAGAGCAAGGTTTCGATTGGGTCTATGAAGGACTTGAGCAGTGTTTACCGGTCGCCGAAAAGTGCGGCGTGGTATTGGGACTCGAAAACCACTGGGGCTTGGGGCGTACTGCAAAAGGAGTCTTGCAGTGCATTCGCAAAATCGATTCACCATGGCTACGTGCAACACTCGACACTGGCAACTTTCTAGAAAACCAGTACGAGCAATACAAAGAGCTTGCCCCTGAAGCGGTCTTTGTTCAAGCCAAGACGTACTTTGGTGGAGGCACCTGGTATACCTTGGACATCGACTACAATCGAGTCGCAAAGATCCTGCGCGATGTCAACTACCGCGGCTACATATCGCTAGAATTCGAAGGCAAGGAAAAGCACGAAACGGCGATTCCAAAAAGCCTTCAGCTATTGCGTGATGCGTTTGCCTGATCCGACTGTGAAGTCACATTTCCAGGCTTGGCGTTCGAGGTTGACTCAGCCGAACCTCCACAGCCAGTCGCGGAAACTTGACCTTTCGTGTTGATGACGAAGGTGTCTTTCAATCCGTGAACAGATTCGATGGTGAATGTTTGCATCTTCATTGGATTTCTTAAGTCAGCGGAGGAGCAAGTTACTAGGAGTATTGGCCGAAACCTCTCAATCCTTCTGTCAATTCAGGACTGAACGTCTGTCTTCTAGCAGCTGCAATGCCGTCTGTATCGGATGTGTCGGTTATGGACTTTCGGATTAACTAACAAGAACCCACCCAGCTACGATCATTACGGGCAAATCGGTTCCGTTACGAAGATCGCAAAGGTAGTTAAATGATTCAGCAGAACCAATACATCAATTGGGTTAACTTTCTGATTTTTGTCGCTTTTTTGGGTTACCCAGCCCAGACGAGCCTGAGTGACGATTCGCCAAAATTCTACGAACCATTGAATCAGGAGATCGAAGGTTGGCAGATCAAACTTGACCCAAAGTCAATGGATGACGCAAATCGGGAAACCACACAGCGTGCTTTAAAGGCTTTGGCAAATCATCTTCAGCGAATCAAGTACATCGTGCCCAAGGATCGGGTTGCTCAATTGCAGAAGCTGCCGATTTGGATCGACTGGGAACACGAGTTGGGGGCAATGCAGTATCACCCTAGCCGAGGCTGGTTGTTATCCAAAGGATTCGATTCCAGGTTGGTCAATCATGTCCACATTCCGCGCATCAAAGCGCTCTTGGACCGCGGCCAATGGGAAAAGCATCCTTATGTTGTGCTGCACGAGCTAGCGCATTCGTATCACGACCAAGTCCTGGGGTTCGAGCACGAACCGACCATTGCCGCTTATAAAGCGATGAAGTCAGCAGGCTTTTTGGAAAAAGTGCTCGACCATCGGGGCCGCGAAGTTCGCCATTACGGACTATCCAACCACAAGGAGTATTTTGCCGAATCGACCGAAGCGTACTTTGGCATGAACGACTTTTTCCCATTTGTCCGCGCCGAGCTAAAAAAGCACGATCGAAAGATGTACGATGTCATGACCAGCGTTTGGGGCAAGATTGACTGAGTAACAATGAGAATCGATTTTGCTATCACTGAACTGTACCCCGGTGGCGCTGAACGCTGCCTGACCGAAGTTGCGATTGGCTTGGCGGGCACTGGTGAATTCGTTCGCGTTTTCTCACTAGCGAGCTTGCCACCGGCTGGCCCACAGCGCGCATTGGTTGATCGTTTGGAAAACGCGGGAGTACCGGTTGCCAGCGGCGGCGCTGATCGCCCCTTGCAGTTTTTGAAAGCTCGAAAACTGATGCGCCGTTGGCTCGAAGAATCCAAGCCCGATGTTTTTCAGTCGTTTCTGTACCATGCCAATGTTCTGGGCACGAGTGTCGCCGGGAACGTTGGGGTCAACGTTCGTGTAGGTGGATTGCGGGTCGCGGAAGCAAAGCGGGTTCGCTGCTGGATCGAAGGCCGTGCAATCGCACAAATGGATTCCTTGGTTTGCGTGAGCGAGGCGGTCAAAGAGTTTGCACTGAACAAGCTTGCCTGTCATCCATCGCGCGTGAAAGTGATTGGCAACGCTGTTGATGTGACCAAGTTTTCGACTGCCAAACCTGTCGTTTGGGACGAAATAGGCTGGCCAGTCGATTCGATCGTGACGCTATTCGTCGGTCGGCTTCACCCGCAAAAGGGAATCGATTTGCTGCGTGAACAAATCGACAAAATCGCCCCGGCCGAAACGTCAAAACGGTTGCTAATCGTAGGAGCGGGACCACTGGAGGAACAACTTCAGGCTTGGTCAAAAGAGGTTGGGGATGATCGTGTCAAAGTATTGCCTTGGCAGTCTGAGATTGCACCGTTGATGAAAGCAGCCCGAGTCTTAGTGTTGCCCAGTCTGTACGAAGGCATGCCAAACGTCGTGTTGGAAGCCATGGCATGCGGCACGCCAGTAGTCTGCAGCCGCGTTGAAGGCAGCAAGGAATTGTTGGCGCACGACGATGGCCAACAAGGATTCGATGTCGGGGATGGTGGCAAGATGGCCGAACTCGTCAACGCCTTTTTGGCCGACCAGCACTTTAGCGAGCAGACAGGTCAACAGAATCAGGCGCGAGTGCGAAACGAGTTTTCGATCCCCACGATGATCGATGCCTACAGATCACTCTACCGATCGCTAGTTTCAAGAACCGATCAATAGCGGCTTTTCGCCTCAAAGTGGCCGTCGATCTCCGAGCGACGCAGCCCGACCGAAACGACTTCCAATCGTATCGATTTGGATCGTACAAGAATTCCCACCAATGGCTCGATCAAACTTACGATCCAAATCCCAAGAAACTGGACAGCAC
>CAYNNP010000431.1:0-3474 GCA_964398215.1 uncultured Pirellulaceae bacterium
TTTGCTAGGCGGTCAGTGGTAGTGGGCTTGCCATTAGTTCGTTCCATAGCTTGTGCAGTTGACTGTCCGTCATTGAGCCGTCTCGGTCAATGACTAACCATGGCCTTGCTTTTCGGATCACGCCCTTCTCCAGAAAATCACCAAACAGACGCAGGCGAACTTGCTCTTTGGTGCTCTGGTCGGCTGTGAATGGGGCGTCGTGTGGGCCCAGCAGGATTGCCGTGGTTGCGTCGTCCGTCGTCGAAAAAGATACGCCAGGGGCGCCTCCCTTTCCGCTCAGTTCGCTCACTTGAAGGTCTCGACTGAGGCCTGCATCGGTGACCAAATCAACCTTGGGATGCAAATCCAATGAATCGGTTTCGACAGCGATTGCTAATTCCAAAACGATATGCGACGCAGTGCTGTGAATCGGCTGCGCTTGAATTCGTATACCGAACTGTTCGTCAGCTTGTGGATAATGCACATGCAATTGTTTGCCGCGTACAAAATGCTCAGCGGCGTTTGGGAACCTGGAATCATCAACCGTCTCGAAGCGGAAAAGTCTGTCCGCATCTGCGAGCGAATTCTGGTCATCGCGGAAAACACCAATCCCGCCAGCACCGCCTGGTCCACCAAACGTCACTGAACCGTGGGTGTCGGACCATACAGCAAACCCAAGCTTGTCTGTTTTGTCATTCAGTTTCCACATTTCAATCACTCGATGGTTGGCGGTCGTAAAAATCTCCCTTCTCGAAAACGGACGCTTTCGAGAAGGGCGTTGAGTACAGCGTTTTTTGACGCTATCAGTCTACGAAGCGTATTCGGCGCTAAAGAACTCTTTGCTTTCATCAACAGTTGGCTTGATCGTGCGAGTCCCTTCTTGCCAGTTCGCAGGGCAAACCTCACCGTTCTTTTCAAAGAACTGCAGAGCCTTGACCATACGCAGTGTTTCATCAACGCTACGTCCGAGCGGCAAGTCGTTGACGATTTGGTGGCGAACGTTGCCTTCTTTGTCAATCAAGAACAGACCACGAAGCGATACTCCGCCGTCAAGCAACACGTCGTAGTCGCGCGATATTTGTTTGTTCAGATCGCTGATTAGCGGGTAAGCCGTTTTGCCGATGCCGCCTTGGTCGCGAGCAAGATCCGTCCAGGCCAAGTGTGAAAAATGGCTGTCTACTGAAACGCCCAAAACCTGAACATCCAGGCTTTCGAACTCATCATTGCGCTCGGAGAACGAAATGATTTCGGTGGGGCAAACGAATGTAAAGTCCAGCGGGTAAAAGAACAGTACGACGTACTTGCCTTTGTAATCGCTGAGCGAAACTTCTTTGAATTCGCCATTGGGCATAACCGCTTGAGCTTTAAAATCAGGCGCTTGTTGTGTGACCAACACACTCATAAAAATGTCTTTCTATTTGAACTGTGAACTAAGTATTCCGATTGAACGAGACGATCATTTCTGGATTCGATCTCGGTTCAATTTGGGAACACTATTAGTGTTATCGAGTGATTTCGACAACCAGGCGCCGATCGAATGCGAACTATTTCACCGCTTGCAATGGATCGATGAGCTTATTCTGCCAGTAAAGGCCATCATCCCGCTTTTCCAGGATCCGATTCGCGCTGCCAGGTGCTAACGGTGCGTCATTCTTTGGCAGCCAAGCCGCAAGTCTCTTGACGATTTTTTCGGCCTGAGCACGATCCATTCCGGGAGCCAACAGGTTCGTGTGTTCGTAAGGATCCACCGCGCGATCGTACAGTTCCTCGGCGCCGTCAACGTAGCGAATGTACCTCCATCGGGTATCCGAAACCGAATGGTTGCCGGCGTTGTGAGTGCATATCGCTGGCCGTTCTCGTTTGGTTGATACATCCATCAACTGTGGTTTCAAACTGATGCCTTCGGTGTGCGACGGAATTTCCAAACCAACCCAATCTGAAAGCGTCGGATAGATATCCAGAAGTTCGACGGGCTGATCACAGCGCTTTCCAGTTGGGATATTCGGCCCTGCGAAAATCAACGGAACGTGAGTTGATCTTTGCCACAGCGTGTTCTTGCCAGAGACCGCCTTTTCGCCCAAGTGGTAACCATGATCGCTCCACAGCACCACGATTGTGTTGTCAGCATGCGGCGAATTTTCCAAAGCCCGAAGCACTCGTCCAACTTGGCTGTCAACAAAACTAATGCAGGCCAAATAGGAACGTACCAGAGGTTTCAGTTGGTTGTTCTTTTTTAACCAACTGGTACGTGGCTCGGGCAGATCCCAGTGGATGTACCATGACGACTCGGGCGTATCGCCGCGATCCGACGCTAGGATCGGCGGCATTGTGAGTGTTGATTCGGGGTACATGTCGAACCATTTTTTTGTCGCAAAACAAGGTACGTGTGGCAGGAAGAAACCTACGGACAAAAAGAACGGTTGATCGCTCGGCAAGGTGTTCAGTTCATCGACTGCCCACGAGGCTACTTTCCAATCCCCCTTGTCTTCGTCGCGGTGAGGAAAGGTTCCCCAGTCCATCAACGGGTGGTTGCCACCTGGTGTCGGCGGAATCAGTTTTGATTTTGGTCTTGCGCCCACGCCAGCGTTCGGGCCCCAAACATCTGTTTCGTTGGTGCCTTTTTTCTTTCGGCCGCCATGATAGATCTTTCCGCCGATCAGGGTTTTGTATCCCTGGTTATGGAAGTGCTGGGGTAGCGTCGTGACATGCTTGAATTTTGGAACGTTGCGAATCCATGGCGACAAGCCGTAGACGCCGGTTGTCGTTGGCCGCAAACCGGTCATCAACGAAGTCCGACTTGGATTGCAAAGCGGTGCTTGGCAGTGCGCGTTTGTAAACGTCACACCTCTTTCGGCAAGCTTTTGCATGTGGGGTGTTTTAACATCGGGATGACCGCCCAACGGTTCGACCCAGTCATTCAAATCATCGATCGCGATCATCAGAATGTTCGGTCGGTCTTGTGCATCGGCTGTGAACGTCCAGCAGGAAAGTGCAAACAAAATCGCGATGAGTCGTTTCATGAGTACGGATTTCATGGATGGTGCCAAGTTGCGTATTGAGTACAAGCAGTCGGAGGTCGGGCGAACTGCGTTCGCCATGAGTTTGGCGGTCTGCCCGGTGGCTTGCGCGTGCCAAGTCGGAACGAGTGTACCAACTATGCGAACGTTTTTCATGCGATTTCGTGATCCCGTATCGCTTGGCTACTTTCATAACGACTAAGATCAATGTTCTTTCGAGTACACCAAGTGCTTTGGCGTGGATTGGCGTTTCGTTTTCTTCCTTGGGCGGAGTGAGTCATGGCTCACAAGAGTTGGTTGGCAGTCACGTGTGTTGTGATCGCTTTGGTGGCGGGGGTGGCTTACTGGCAAGTCGCTGGTCGTAAAACGGATTCCACGGCGCTGAGTGGTGATTCAGAAGTCACCGAAGTTGCATTTGAGGACTTTGAGTACGCCGAACCAGTTTTGCTGGAACGGATTGCGGCGGTTGTTCGTAAAG
>CAYNNP010000432.1:0-3473 GCA_964398215.1 uncultured Pirellulaceae bacterium
TTGACTCGGTCCCTCGCTCACGCTTCGGGTTACCAAAAACCAACGCCTGACATAAAAACGCAACCTCTATACTCATGTGTTGGGTTGGCAAAATGCCCCAGAATCAAAAACTGATTTGTCCTATCCTGTGATACCAATTTGGTGACAGAGTTTTATCTTTCCCTTTACGAAGCGAGCGTTTTTTGTGACGTCGGATGCAGGAAGTTCCACAAGTGAGACCGGGTGGCAATTCGACAATCCAGGCAGATTGATGCCCGGTTTGTCGGTACCAGTTGGAAAAGAAATCGAAGACGGCAAGCCGCGCTATTTGTATTCATTTACAGAACATGTGGCTTGGCCGCTTGGTGCATTGAATCGATTCGAGCAGTCTCGCTTGGCCGAAAGCATTCAACCAATTTTGTCTGGTTTGTCGGCGCTACACGACGCGGGCATTCACTACGGTCGAATTTCAAGGCAAACGTTTTGCGATCGTGGAACACCCGGCCGACCACTGCCGATGCTGCACATTGACCCTAGTTTGATGAGTTCTGCTGGAGTTGTTTCTGGAGGCCACGCAGAGGAACGGTTTTGGATTGCCGATCGCGTGCAAAGCCAGCGTGCGCCCACTGCTGGTGACGATCTTTATGCGCTGGGCGTCGTGCTTGCGGAAATGATTTTGGGACCAGCGCGGATGGATGGCATTTGGGCCGCAGTTCCTGACAAAGCAAACTACGCTCAGGAGCTGACTCGAAACTTAAATCGGACGCGAGGATGTTTGCCGCTTAAAAACCTGGCCAACTGGCTGCTGGAAAGTGCAAACACTGCCGGACGGAATGCGGCTGACGGCATCGCAATCCTGTCCAAGGCGCAGAACCGACGGTCATACGCAAAAATCGTGCTGAGCGCTGGGCTAGCAATATTTGCGTTTAGCTACTTTTTGAATCGATCCAACAACCGAGCGAAAATCGCTGACGAACGGGCAGTAGCCGCCGAGTCATTGTTGGAGGAGCGTGACGAGGAAATCGAAAGTCGCGATATTCGCATACGTGAACTTAAATCCAAACTGCGCGACGCAGAAGATCAACAAGATCCTGAACCGGTTCCGCGTCAAGGAAATCCTGGACGCGTTTTCTGGGATGGCGAGGTCGCGAACGACTCAGTGGTTTCTACACTTGCCAATTTCGCTGCAAACGCCGATCAAGCGACAGGTGATGACCGAGTTGCAATCAACGACTGGGCAGCCAAATTGCAATCCGTGTTGGATGCGAACCCCAGAATCGATCGCTGGTTTGCAAACGACAGGCCCATACGTGAAATGGTCAAACTGGCAATCAATCGTCCTTGGGAAGCAGATTTTGCATTGATTCGGCAACGATCACTTGGATTGAATGAAGCCTACCGAACTTGGACGCAGTGGGGAGAATCAAGTAATTCATTCAATGATCTTTCGCGTTTGCATTCACGGATGGCGAGCGGTGTCGCGAAAGATGTCCTGGGGCGATGGCTAAACGAAATCGAGAGCTTGACGACGCTTAAATTGCAGGTCTCAACCGGGAAGTCAGACAACGCGGCGCAGAAAGAGCATTCAGTTTACTATCGATGTGGCGACGTGGACGAATCAAAAAAATGGATTTGGAACTCGAGTCAGACAAGTGGAAACCCAATCGACTTTCGAATCTCGCCGTACCAAGCTGGTGAACCGATAAAGATTTGGTTGGCACAGACCGGCTATCTATACAATAGCTACGTAATCGATATTCAACTTGATGGCCCATTGTTTCCATGGGTGTTTGCGAAGCCAAAATTTCTGGTGAACGAGGATTCTGGCTATCAGATGACAATCAAAGTTCTGAATGCTGTTGGGCCTCCGCATTTCAAATCGATTCCTGATCGCGCGAACCTGCCGGTAAAGGCGAAAAGTCCCAGTTCAAAACAAGGAAGTGCGCCGACGACTGACGATCGGCCAAAATACGACCCCGCGAAACAATTGCCTTTGCCGTAGAAACGCCATGGTCACAGCGTCCTTGCTGCTCTTTTTGATAATTGACAGGCACTATGCAGAACCAAAATTGACTCGTGTAACGCAGACAGATCGTTTATAGTGGGTAAGGTTAACGACCGCTCGAGATTACTTGGGTCGCCGGTGAAAGGGGAACGTGTGATATCTGACACTCCGATAAAAGAACAGGACTCTGTGTCAATCCTGCCGGCTCTTGTCAGCGTGAATGTTCACCTTGCCGTCTTGCTGATTCTGGCATTCTGGGTGATGCGTCCCGAAGTGCGTGATAAGCCAGTTGTCCTGCAATTGAATCCTGATTCAGACGAACAAACAACCGTGTTCGAGGACTTCGAAATCAAGGTCGTTGAACCCGTCACCGAACCTCAGCAGGAGCTTGAACAGGAAATTCAGCAAAAGGTTTTTTCTGAAGTACCAAAACTGGAGCTTGAACCAGTCGTTATGTCCAGCATTGCGGCAATCAACTCAGACATGAGCAAAGAATCATTGCTGGTTTCGCTGCAGGGATTGCCAGGAACGTTTGCGGACAGGATCCAAGATGCACATTCCAATGGAATTGAGATCGTGATCGTGTTCGACGCGACCGGCAGCATGGGGCGAGAAATCAATGTTGTCAAAGAGCGAATCCTAACCATCAGCGAAACCGTTCTCGCCAAGATTCCCAAGGCAAGATTCTCGCTTGTCGCCTATCGTGACGGAGCACCAGGTTTACGGAGAGATGGAAGCTTTCTGTCCAAAGGGATTAGGCTTGGGAATGATTCCAAAATGATTTCAGCATTCATGAATCCGATGGGCGCCGGTGGTGGCGGGGATCATCCCGAAGCTGTTTTCGCTGGCATGGACTGGGCGATCCACAAAAACAACTTTCGGTCGGAGAGTCAGAAAGTGATGCTGATTTTTGGCGATGCCCCGCCTCACGACACAGAGGGATGCATTCGCTTGGCCAGAAAATTCTCCGGCTACCAGAAAGGCATTGTTCACACAATCACCTGTCGCTCAGTCGCGGCCATGCCAGAGTTCTATGAAATCGCTGCCGCTGGCAGAGGCCGCGCGTTTACGATGGGCGACTCCAAGGGGCTAGCGGAAGAGTTGATCGTCACGGCATTCGGTCAACAGCACCGCAACGCAGTCATCAACTTCTTTGAATTGAATCTTCAAAAGGGCGCCGCAAAATTCGAATCCGAACGCTCGCGTCGCAGAAAAAAGCGTTTGAAATGAACGCCAGTTGTTCCTGGCGAACAATACCACCAGTCAGGCATTGTTTTTTGGTAACCCAAAGCGTGAGAGCGTGAGCGAGTCAAGATTCATTGTCCCTCTTTTTCATTTGGTGTTTGGTGTAGGCCGGACCAAGGACGCGATACGTGCCGGAACAGCGCAAACGCTTTCATTGTGTCGCAGATATTACAATCAACGACGTTTCTTCTTGCGTCCGAAGTTCCGGCAATTGCAGCGTTTGCTCGGTCCGGCCTACACCAAG
>CAYNNP010000433.1:0-3418 GCA_964398215.1 uncultured Pirellulaceae bacterium
AGCTACCCCGCAAGGACTTGAACCTTGAATGGCTGGACCAAAACCAGCTGTGTTACCAATTACACCACGGGGTAGTGATGTGTGTGAGGTTGGAATCTTAGAAAACTGATCCCGCTAGGTAAAGAGGACCTTTACGAAACAGTCTAGGTTCGTGGTTTTTCTTGACAAGAACCGTTTTGACAGAATCCAATTCACATTTCCCCTATTTCTTGCTCTGTACGGCGAACGCAAGCCGCTGTAATTCGCTCGCTAAGTCCACATTCACCACCGCTATGTGCGACGAAAGTTTCAGTGTCGTGGGCGCAAAGTTCAAAATTCCTGTCACATTGCCTTCGACTAGCTGATTTGCAACCCCTGCTGCCTCGCTGGCGGGTACTGCCAAAATTGCCAAATCTGGCTTGGATTCTGACAAGGCCCTGGGTAGCTCCATTGAATTCAGGACCTGGACCCCGCCCACTGAGACTCCCACTCGCTCTGGATTGGCGTCGAATGCTGCGACCAAACAGAATCCCAAACGCTCGAACCCTTTGTAGCGGAGCAGTGCATCGCCCAGTGAACCGACCCCCACCAGGATCACTTTCCACTGTACCCCCGACCCAAGTACTTCTCCGATCCGCTGGATCAACATTCCTACTTGGTAACCGACGCCGCGCCGGCCGATCGTTCCCAGCGCACTGAGATCCCGGCGCACGACGGCGGGAGACACGTTGACCATCTGGCCAAGTTGTTTGCTGTTCACATTCACAGTGCCACTATCGGAGATCCGCTGAAGCTCTCGAAAGTACAGGCTCATTCTGCCGACGGCTGGTTGCGGCAGCCGGGTCGGGATCTGGTGCTGGCGCGAATCCGCAGTCGGTTCGTTTGAATTGGATGTTGGTTCCAAGTTTTCCCCCGCCTGAGTTTGAAGTTCGTGCCCGTCGTGTGAGACTCCAGGCGATCATTCACCGAATCTCGGTGGTCCATTGTGACAGGCTTGGCGGATCTGGCGCCTCAAAATCACCACAATAGTCACAGATTTTACTCGCCGCACGAACGAACCCCCTAACCGTTTGTTTTTGACAGGTCGTTTCAAATTATGCAAGCAAGGGTCTTCGCCTAGTCGATCAACTCAGTGCATCGAAGTTTGCTTCGGTAGTGCGCAAGACTTGTGCTGACTACTCAATCGTTACCCGTGATCAGGATAACGAAATCGAAACAAACGGATTTGTACCGCATGAGCTTGTGCTCAATGCGGTGTCGCATTCGCGTCCTTCCAACCATGTTGTTTCCTGGAGATTTGAAATGAAGAGGCTGTGGTTAGTACCCGCTGCAATCCTAGCGATGGCAGTCGGTACCCAATCCGCCAGCGCTGCATATTGTGGCGCAATCAGCTATCAAGGCTGTGGTGGATGTGGCGATACAGCTGTCAGTGGCGGAGTCGTCGCTGGTGGTGGTATTGTTCACGATGGTGGTGCTATCGTTCACGGTGGTGCAGTCGCAGGAGCTCCCGTCATTGCTGACGGTGCTGCTGTAGGCGGTTCTGCTGGTGGCGGTTCATACACCGTAATGAGAACTGTTCGTGAAACTGTTTACGAGCAAGTTCAAGAAACTCGGTACCGTTCACGTAACGAAACTTACTACGAAGAGCAACAAGTTCCGGCCACTCGTATGGTCCCGGAAACTTTTCAACGTCAAGTTAATTACACGGTAATGGTTCCGACTTACGAAACCAAAACCCGAACGATCAACTACACAGTTAACAAACCTGTGTACGAAACTCGTTCACGTACGATCAACTACACAGTCAAAAAGCCTGTGTACGAAACACGTACCAAGACAATCAACTACACAGTCAACAAGCCTGTGTATCAAACTCATACTCGTACGATCAACTACACGGTCAAAAAGCCGCGTTACGAGACTCGCACGAGAACAATCAACTACACAGTCAACAAGCCTGTGTACGAGACACGTACCCGCACGATGAACTACACAGTCATGAAGCCTGTGTACGAAACCAAGCAGCGTACATACAACTACACGGTTTACAACACCGTCCAAGAGCAAAAAGTTCGCACTGAAAACTACAGTGTTAGCGTTCCCGAAACGTACACCAAGACTGTTAACGTCCAAGGTGGTCACTGGGAAACACGATCTGAAACGATTCCTGGAAAGGTTGTTCGCCGTCAAGTTCGTGGTCCTGGAAGCTGGTCATACGATCCTGCAACTTGCAGAAACGTATACTGCCCAGGCCCTTGCCAAACTGTTTGCCAGCAGTGCCCATCAAAGACTATCTGCAAGAAAGTCTGGGTTCCTAGCTGTCACCAAAAGCTTGTAACTTGCACACGATACCGTCGTGAGTGCCGCACACGTCAGATCCCTTACACAGTATGTCGTAAGGTTCCTGAGTGCCGCACAAAGACTTGCAACTACACAGTTTGCCGTATGGTTCCTGAGTGCCGCACCAAGACTTGCAACTACACAGTTTGCAAGATGGTTCCTGAGTGCCGCACAAAGACTTGTAACTACACCGTTTGTGCTGGCTACGATTGCGAGCCACGCACAAAGGTTTGTAACTACACAACCTGCAAAATGGTTCCAGAATGCCGCACCAAGACTTGCAACTACACAGTTTGCCGGTACGTGTGCGAGCCACGAACTAAGGTTTGTAACTACACAGTTTGCAAGATGGTTCCTGAGTGCCGAACTAAGGTTTGCAACTACAAAGTATGCAAGATGGTTCCTCAGTGCCGCACAAAGACGGTTTGCGAAACTCGCTGCCGTAAAGAGTGCTACACACGAACTGTACGAGTTGCTAAGTGCCGCAAAGTTTGCGAGCCTTACACTGTAACTAGGTGTGTTCCACGAGTTGTCTGCAAGCAAGTTCCTGTAACTGTTTGTGCTCCTGCTCCAGTATGCAACCCATGTGCTAACGGCATGTCGGCTGGTGCTGGTGGATCAATCGTCAACGGATGCGGCGACGCTTCTTGTGGCGGCGGATGCGGTGCTGGTTCATGTGGCGGCGGGTGCGGTGCACCAGCTGCTTCTTGTGGCGGCGGATGCGGAGCTGCAAGCTCTTGTGGCTCATGTGCACCTGCTCCTGCTTGCAGTGCACCAAGCAAATGTGGTCTTCGCGGAATGCTGAAGAACCTGTTCAACTGTGGCGGAAGCACCGGCGCATGCAGCCCAGCTCCAAGCTGCGGATGCGACGCTCCAATGGCTGCTCCAAGCTGCGGATGTGAAGCTAGCTGCGGATGCTAAGAGAAAGTCGGTTTACCTACCACCAGGTAACCACATGATCTTAGGATGAACGCGACATTCGGGCGGGGTGAATCGGCAACGATTCACCCCGCTTTTTCTATGCGCTCTCAAGACCTGCTGGCGAAAGTCGTTGACGGCTTTCGGCGATACAGCAGGTGCACTCATGATTCAGAAACCT
>CAYNNP010000434.1:0-3413 GCA_964398215.1 uncultured Pirellulaceae bacterium
AGCTGGAACAATAACTAGTGCAACAACTGCTGCTTCAAAAATCGGTCAGTCACTTTTTGAAGATGCCACGCTTGGTTTGGGTTCTTCACGCTGTGCTTTGAACCTGGATAGATCATCAATTCGAAATCGATTCCAGCGTCTTGCAGCGCTTTTGCCATACGAAGTGTCCCGGACGGATGAACGTTGTCGTCGACTTCACCGTGGATCAGCATCACATGCCCGTGCAGGTTCGCAGCTACTTTGACGGGAGCTGTCGTCTCGTAGCCTTCTACATTTTCGCTTGGTAGGCCCATGTATCTTTCGGTATAAAACGAATCATATTCTCGCCAATCGGTAACCGAACCGCCAGCAATTCCAGCGGAAAAGACTTTGCTGTGTGTCATCGCATAAAGCGTTAGAAAACCGCCAAAGCTCCAACCCCGAAGTGCGATGCGTTCAGAATTCACCCAGTCTTGTTCTTGCAGCCAATCGACGCCCGAAAGCAAGTCTTTCAGTTCTACTTCACCAAAGCGTCCGCGAACGTTCCAGGTATCCGCAACGCCACGTCCGTTGCTGGATCGATTGTCCAGAACTAACACAGCGATTCCTTCGCGAGCAAGTAGTTCACGATACAGTGAACGTGTTCCCGACCAACGATTCCTTGCGACGGGAGCTTGGGGGCCGCCGTAGGTTTCAATCACGACCGGACAAGGGCTATCTGCAGAAGCGTTTTCTGGTCGATACAAAATAGCAGGCAGTTTGACATTGTCCTTCGTAGTGATATGAAACGCGTTTGGCTCCGCAATCGCTGTTGGCAAATTCAGGGTCTCGCGTCCAAGTTCGATGGTTTCAAACGAACCGTCAATCGAGTGAACCGACAAAACGTTTGGGCTGCCGATCGAACTTTGCTGATCCAAGAACGCGGTTCCGTCACCGCTTGCCGTGACAGAATGCCAACCCTCGTCGGTCGCGATCGGTGTCAACAGCGGCGTGCCCTTTTGTGCCTGGGCAAAGTCGATGCGATAGGCTTGTTGCTGCATGTTGTCGCCTGTGTCATCACCCACGACGATCGCAGCACTCGCACTTTCGTTGATGCTGAATTCTCGGATGTCAAAATCGTCAGGTGACAGCGGGAGCATCAAGGAACCATCGGCCCGAATCAAGAACAGGCGATTCGTCCCATTGGGCAACGCACTTTCCCAGATGACATGTCCACCGGCCAGAAAAGTTGGTGCCGTGGGCGGCTCGACCCAAGCTGGACTTTCCTCGCGCAACAGTCGCTTGGTTTCCGAAACGGTGCCTTGCATGAACGCTGAATCAACGTAGCGCAATTCGCGCCATGTCTGTTTTCGATCGCTGATGCAGTACATCAGTTGATCGATTTTGTTGTTCCACCAAACGCCAGTGATGATCCGTTCTTTTTGTGCGGTTGATTGGTCAATCAGTCGTGCTGGTGGCACACCGGTGGTTGATGTTGCACGCAAATCAAACAAGAACAATGTTGCATGAGGAATCGGATCGCCCGCTTTGCTGTAACGGCGCACCAGGCTCTCGCCACGATCGGTCGCAGCACCAGTGATCGTATATGGCTCAATCGCACTGGTGTCGATTCGCAGCATCGCCAGCCAGCTACCGTTAGGGCTAAACCAAAACCCTTTGTAATTCCCGCGTCCATAGATTTCTTCCTGATAGGTCCAATCCAAAATCCCATCCAGCAGCGTTTCCGAAGCGTCTTGAGTCATCCGGAAGGTACGGCCAGATTCCATATCCAGCAAAAACAAGTCGCCCTCTCGAGTGTACGCAACCCGCTTTCCACTTGGATCCATCGTTGCGTTTTGCCACGACGAAGCATCCCGTGTCAGCCACCTTGCTGGTTTATCGATCGACAGTGCTGCTAAAGATCGTCCAATATGAACCAAGATGGTTTGATCAGATTTCTCCAATGTGCCCGCTGCGCGAATGGCAGTTGGTTTGATCTGTTTTTCTTCGATCCCACTTAATTCCGAAAGCCTTTCTTCTAACTTTGCAACAACTTCCCAAGGTGACTCATCACCGTTCTGCAAATCAACTTTCATCCACTTTGACTTTCGTTTTACTGTCAAGATCGGTGGGGAATCATTCACCCACCTTGCTGTTGGCAGTGTTCCGTCGTAGTCAAACTTTTTCTTAGGGTGAAAAATCGATTCCAAAGACAATGGTGGCGGCGACTTTGCCTGTGGTTTTGGTCCGGCCTCCTGTGCCTGGATCGTGCCCAGCGAAACGCAATAAAAAAGAACGATGATCGACAAGCGAAACTGCTGGTGGCTGAGCATGTTGGTCCTGAGTCTGGGAAGTTTTCAGTAGGCGATTGGTTGCGGCAAGCATCACACAACGATTTTCATACGCACATCGTAGTCGATCAAGCACTCAAGGCCATTCCGGTAGCCGGTGTTCTAGAAAAGATCGAATGCCTTCGCTGGCCGACTCCGTTGTGCAAGCCGTTGCGCTGTCGGCCGCGCCCGCCGCCAGTTGGCCAATCAGAGATTCACCGATGCTTTCGTTCAGCAGTTTCTTGTTCGCCTGAAGAGCTTCTCCCGCAGATTTTCCGCACTCTTCACCAACTGCTTTGGCCGCGACCCAAATTTGTTCCGGTACGACGGGTTTGGAATAGCACATCCCCAGCCGATAAGCTTCGTGGGCATCGATTTGGTGACCTGCAATAGCCATCCGAGCGGCCAGAGCAGCCCCATATCGAAAGTTCAACAAGGCCGTTGTGGCTCCACCAACCAAACCACGACGAACCGCGACTGCTGATAACGATGCTCGCTCGCTCAAGACCAATATGTCGCAAGCCAATGCAATTGCAAGTCCGGCGCCAACTGCTGCACCATCAATCGCGGCAACCACTGGTCGAGGAAACCGTAGCAATTCCTCCAGCAGTTCTGTCAAGTTTCGCCATAGCGTGAACCATTCTGGCAAAGCTTCATGTTCAGGCATGTCAGCAATTTCCTTCATCACTGACAGATCCATTCCCGAGCAAAACTCATCGCCTTGTCCGGTCAACAATACGGACATCACTTTTTTCTCTTGGTGAACATCCGAAAACGCTGTTCGCAGGTCTTCAATCAACTGCGGATTCAAAGCGTTTCGAACATCGGGACGCTGCATCATGATCGTGGCGACACCATCATGAATTTTGACATCTACGTACTGCATAGTTGATCCTTGAGAGGTCCCTGAATAGTCGCTCAACATCTGGGTAATTGGCTTTCTGGAATATACCAAATATCAGAGCACTTTCTTTTGTGCGATGGGAAGTGTCGCAGGGCAAATCAGTTTTTGATTCGCGGTCATTTTTGGTAACCCGACGCATGATTTTTGGAGTTGCGCTTTTTTGGCACAATGTATCAAGATTCGTTTGTGCGACTGGATGAAACCGAGAGAAAACCAGCTGC
>CAYNNP010000435.1:0-3350 GCA_964398215.1 uncultured Pirellulaceae bacterium
ACGTGCGGCCGCTCCGCTTCAATGAGGCCGCGTTCTTTTGAACGCGGAAGGGATGCTCGCGACGTACTGCGTGATAGTGTTTTCCATGCTTCAATGAGGCCGCGTTCTTTTGAACGCGGAAGGCTTACGACACCCACGGTTTAAGCGTTTCCGTGACGAGCTTCAATGAGGCCGCGTTCTTTTGAACGCGGAAGGCCACGCCCGATCCCTGTTGACTTCACGAAACCTGGGCTTCAATGAGGCCGCGTTCTTTTGAACGCGGAAGGATATCGCAAGCGATTAGAGGATGCCTGCAAAACGGGGCTTCAATGAGGCCGCGTTCTTTTGAACGCGGAAGGGCAGTCGCGGTATCGTTCGTCTTGGATGCTCATTAAGCTTCAATGAGGCCGCGTTCTTTTGAACGCGGAAGGCCCACGACAGCGATGCCGGCTCCAGTTCACGCAATCGCTTCAATGAGGCCGCGTTCTTTTGAACGCGGAAGGGCACCTGGCGGCGAGTTTCACCGCCGATTGAACATCAGCTTCAATGAGGCCGCGTTCTTTTGAACGCGGAAGGCTCACTTCGTGGTCAGCGTCGTTGACGCGATGCGTGGCTTCAATGAGGCCGCGTTCTTTTGAACGCGGAAGGGAAACGCTCAAAGGCCGCACTGATGGACTGGATGCGCGCTTCAATGAGGCCGCGTTCTTTTGAACGCGGAAGGATTCCGACGACCACGCTTTCCGATGCGGAATCGTAGCTTCAATGAGGCCGCGTTCTTTTGAACGCGGAAGGGGCCCTTGTTGCTCGTTCGGTAGATTACTGGATTTCGAGCGGTTTTGCGAGTGCCTCTTGTTTCGCCGTGTACCACTGGTTTTGAATTCATCTCGTTTTTGCTCTTGTTTGCTGGTTTTTACGCAGGTGCGAGCGGTGGCGGGGTTTTTGGCGCTGCCTTGCCGCTCGGGTCTGACGATTTGCAAAAAAATTATCGCGTCGTAAATGTTGGGTATTCGGTCAGCTCACCAGATAAGTAACGCCCTAATAACCTTGTTTGGATCTCTAGCAATCGGCGATAGCTGACCCGATAGCCAAACAATGGATGCGTGACCAATTGATCCATCCGCTGTTCATACGCGTGATAAAAATGTCGACGGCCTGCTGATGTCAACGTCACGCTTTCCCCCGCACAAATGAAGTGGTCCCCTGTAACCATCCGATTGTTGATTGACGACAAAACGGCTGAATCACTGATCAATGGTCGAAACGGCTCCATCAAATCCAACGCTAAAGCTGGCTTTCCCGGTCGAACTTGGTGATAAAAACCGATGTGTGGATCCAAACCCACCGCGCTGGCCGCGACTGTTAAATCCTTGACCAACAAACTGTACGAAAGACTCAGCAATGCATTGACAGGGTCACGTGGCGGTCGCCGATTTCGACCACGAAAATCGAAAACAGGACGCTCCTCGCCAAGCGCGCCGCCGCTGCTGACGGACAATCCCGCTTTGATCATGCCCGCGAACGCTTGAAAATAGATTCGAGCCGCCGTGCCTTCGATCCCCAACAATGACGCCAGCGAATCAGCCTCATCGACTCGCTTTGACAGTCGTTTCAACTGTCGCAGGTCAACAGAATTTGGCTCGCGGTGATTTCGCATCAACAGCGTACGACAATTTTGAATCTTGCCGCGTACAAGGTCCTGGGCAAGATCCAGACAGAACTTTGCATCGTCGGCTTTGCGAAATTGCTCGCGCCGCAATTGTACGTTTTGCTGTCCCAAGCCCGATGCCATTCCGTAAAACCAGTGCTTGCTACTGAAATACAGAATCGGGATGTTCAACTGCAGCACCGTTTGGACCGCCTGGGCCGACATTTGGATCGATCCGTGCAAGTTGATTTGATTGATCTCGCGCAATCGGACTTCTTGAACCAAACGATTCTGTTCCTTGACTTTTAACCGCTCCCCTTCCTTGCCAACGCTTAATCCCTGCGTGTTCAAGTACAGCGGTCGCCTTTCGTCTCGAGCCGTTATCATTGGCCGCACGTCGCGGGCCGCTGTTTTGGAATCCATACCACCCGTGGCATTTTCGCTACCGTTGATCGCCCGGCATCGTAGCGTTTCGTCTGGCAAGCAGATGTTGACCAAGCTGCACTTGGGGCATTTGGGGCTTGCCACCAAAGGGTCTGGGATTTGACCGGAATCACAGCACGCCTTGGCCTGTTTAACAAGCTGCCGTGTTTGCTGGACCAGCGAATCGTCGACGGGAATATCGACACGTTGCCGAGTCTCGTTGAAGTATAAAACTCCGCTGTCGCATGCGAATCCATGTTCGCGAAGCACCAGTGCTTGCAGGCAAATTTGAACCTTCTCTGGCAGCCAAGCACCGCAAGTGCCGTCGGCCAGCCGTTTGGGTCGTCCACGTTTGTAGTCGACCGGCGTCACTTGGTTTCCAGTGCGCTCGACAAGATCCATTTTCGCGATCACGCCCAGGTCGTCGCTGCTGAGCATGACACTGCGAGCGTGGATGGTTGATTGCGAACTGCCAAATGGATCATCGTCTTGATCGCCATCGGCGTTGCCTGGTGATACTGGGTCTGGTGACACTGGCGGTTCGCTATCAGTCGACTCGTCAAGATCGCTATGGTCAAACAACGACAACGTGTCCTTTGTCGACTTGGTGGGCGCACTGTCGGGGTCGCCCAAAGCATTCGGCTCGGCGGTTTCAGTCGCGGTTTCGATTGGGTCAACGTGGCTAGCCGGGTCCAATTTTCCGCTGCCCGCATCGACGCGTCGGTGGACGATGGCGCCATCGACGGTTTCGTAGTTGTCGGCAAATTGGCGTTCCACGTGCATCAGGTAGAACAGTCGCGGGCAATAGGCGAATTCGTTAATCATTCGCGCGGGCAAGAGTTCGGCATCATTCATCCAACAAGTCTCATCCGATAGAGTTTTCAGACAACAAGGCAGGGCGCGCCCATACAGGTGTAAGGCCGGCCGATGGTTTGGATCAGGTCGTCGCTACGCGATTGGGCGGGTCCCAGGTCGATCACCAAAACTTGGTCTTCGTCATGTTTGATCAAGTCGGCCAATTGAGCTTTGCATTGCAGCAGTTCGGTAGCGGACAGTTGGCATTCAAAGACGCTGTATTGCACATGGTCGCCCCAATTGCGAAGGCATTTGAAGACACTGCGCAGCCGTTTGGCTTCACAGATGTCATAAGTAATCAGAAAGATCCGTCGCACAGCCAAGACTCCCAAAAAGCGCAGCTCAAGCCGTCACCCGCGCCCAGTTGGTTTTGTTTTGAAAAGCAAAACCAACCGGGCCGAGTGAACGGAAATCAATTTCAAGTAACAACCAAATTGAGAAGGAACTA
>CAYNNP010000436.1:0-3340 GCA_964398215.1 uncultured Pirellulaceae bacterium
TCACCATCACGTACTACATCGAAGGCACTGAACTTCTCCTGCAGTTCAACTACGAACCCGTGAAAGCCTTTGACTATCGCATGAAACAATTGCGATTCGCATACAAGCTTGAAGGCGACTCACTCTCCCTAACACGAGACGGAGTCACCACGCATTTTAAACGAATCCGTGAGCCGAGCCCCGCAAAGACGCCCACGCAATCGCAGATAAATTCTGTCCAGGCACCCGATCTTGAAAGTACACTGAACAGCGAACAGTCCGCAGGTGGAAAGAGTCCAACGCCGGTGAATACGCTGGCCGATAGTGTGCGTCATTTCAATCACACAATTCAAGCTGCTGATCTTGATGCGTCTCCACAGCCACCTCTCACGGTCGAAGAATTACGTTGCCTTGCTCAGTGGAAGCTGCGTGACAAGCAACTTTCCGTCGAAACAAAGGGTGTGCTGAGGGATATCGGGATCGGCGGATGGCTTCCCAATACCTGGAAAATCCAAGGGCGGGAATCCAAGATCAGCATCGATGATGATGAGATCGGCGTCTACTTCATCGAACTTAAGAGTCGCTATTCCGATGCGAAGATTGTTGTCCGTCGACGTTTCCTTTCCGTTTCGGCCAACTACCACGCGCCTCGTCGGCCGGATCCGATCGAAACTGCGACGCCGCTGAAGGCTGCCATCGACGAGTTCAACGCAACACGCAACGAAGTAGACGGACTGCCTCAGCCGCCGCTCACTCTGCAAGAGGTCTTGGCTGCGATCCTTGATTGGAAGTCTCGACGAAATGAAGCTCCTGTGGACAACAAGACGTTTGCGAACCTTCAAGAGATTGCAATGACACATCAGTTGCCAGCCGGTACAAAGTTTGAGTTGATTCCCAGCTTTGAAACTAGCGCGGGAGATACTTTCAAAATTTGGTCCGTGCGCGTCCTGATGCCCCAAGTCGCAAAGCCGGGTTGGACCTACGCATTTACGATTCGCGAACAATACCTCACGGTCAACTCCGCCCTGAAGTCAGCGATCCACTGGGGCAAGCCAAACGACGATGGCTTGCAAGCGGGTTTCCGGCTGATTCCCGCGCAGCGAGAATACCAACCGGGACAGTCCATCCAGCCAGAGTTTCTCTACCGAAGCGTCTCGGGCAAGGCGATTTCTGCCACGATCCCTAACGCGTTTTCTTACCTGAAAATGATCGCCCGAGACGCCAAGGGTAAAGCGCTGGACGTGGTCCAACTCGGAAAAGAGACGGTTATTGGTGGTGCGATCGGTACCGAAATCGGAGAGACTCCAACCCGCATGCGAGGCAAACCACTCGAGCTAGGCTTCATCACTCCCGATCTAGAATTCGACAGCATCAGTCCAAATGCAACTTACCTGACCGTGGACGGCGTCGAAAAGGTGTTTCTGTCCTACGTCGTCAGTGATTTCCGCGGTGGCGAGTTGCGCACGGGAGAGGTTGTCATCGACATTGCGGAAACCTTGGCCGAACCCCGTTTCTGATGGCTTGACGGCTTTTGTTAAAAGTAAATGATCCGAATTTCGCGAAAGGATCCCAAATAAATCGGAATCTGAATCGTCATTGTTATGAACCAATTCATACACAGGAATCGACACGATGAAAGCGACCATTGGATTCTGGGCTGGCGTTTGCATTCTGGGATTCTGCCCCATGAATGCAGTTTGGGGTGACGAAACGCTTGCCGAACAGATTGCAGCGCGGACAAACCAACTGACGATCGATGACGATGATCCACTTTTGTTTCAGTTGGAGCAGGACTTCATTCGCCTATTGAAAAAGTCGCGGAATCCATTGGCGATGCTGCGGGCCGAAGAGTATCTGAACGAAACGAACGACAACACTCACTGGACCAGCTACTCGAAAGCAACATCGGAGATTCGAAAATCGCCAGAGCGAGCCGCGATCCCGCTGCTATTGCGATTCATGGTGCTGCACACCCAACGCAGTTCTCGCCACATCATGATTCCTGAGTATGCGAAAACGGTTTCGTTGCTTTCCGGTCGCAAAATCGACAAGAGTCACCCAAAAAGCGAAAAAGCAATGCGAGTACGAGTGCAGGCGATCGTCGATGAATGGTGGCAAGCCGAATCGAAACGCAAAGGTTTGACAAAGAATCTGACGCCTGAACAGTTGCAGATCATTTCGCTAGCGTTATTGGAAGAAACACGCCGCAATGGAGACTACCGTGGCTCCGGCGGAAAAATGGACACCGCCTATCGGGCATACCACAACGTGTTTTATCGCATCCCTGGTGGTAGTTCCTCCGATCGTCATCAATTCAATGAGATTCGGTCGGGAATGGCAAAGTATGTGTTGCAGCCCAGCGGATTCAGTGTCGACGGGAAGCCAACCGCCGATCCGTCTGCAACGTTTGCCTACGAAGCCATTCCGATTTTGGCGGCGCTGGTCAACAGGGGTGATCGCGCAGAAGTATCCGCGATTGCAAAGGACCGCAAACAGAACTCCAGCGTACGCATGATTTGCATCCTGGCAATGTTTCGTGCAGGCGAACCGTTTGACGGAAAATCGATGATCGAAATACTTCGCAAAGAAACTAGAATGCAACGACGTTTGATTGGGTTGTGTTCTCTACGCTGGGCAGGTTCGGCAGCGACAGATTTCTTGCTAGAACACCTGAATGATTCGAACATTGAAATCGCGACAGCAGCTGCGACAGCCCTCACCGAAACCAAGCCCAAAGCGGCCATCCCAACGTTTCGCAAACTCCTGCTTCAGCGTGATCATCCAGGGGCGCCGCTGCTAATCCTTTCTTCATTGGCGGAATACCAGACTGCTGACGCCATCCAGATTTTGGGTGAAATGTTGCAAGAAGCCGTGGAAGATAAATCCAAAGAAAAGCACCTTGGCCGAATCTTAAGCGCCTATATCGATGCGACCAATTTGCCGCGCCCCAATTGGTCTCACAAAGACTACGACAAGCGAGCAGCGGCAAAACTAGCCCTTGCTCAGTATCGCGAACGCAGCGCCAAGAATCACAATCAACATCGAGTGCAAATGGCTTTGCTGGAAAGCACGCGATCACAACTGCGCGTTGCTACCGAAATCTATGAACTTCGCAAGTCGGAATACAAACGCCTGCTTGCACTTCAGGGTGACGAAATTGTCACAGCGGACGAAAGTAGGGCTGCGTACGACAAGATGAAATTGATTGAAAAAGAGGTCGCCGACTTGAAAAAGAGGCTACTACCTTTGGAGGCAACAACGGGCAGTTTGGAATAGAGCCTTGCTGGCAGCCGGCAAGCACGCAGACCGAAAACTAGCGCGGCAGAACCGCTGACGTATCGTAATGGAGAGGACAAGACTA
>CAYNNP010000437.1:0-3334 GCA_964398215.1 uncultured Pirellulaceae bacterium
CTGCGACACAATGGAGGCGTTTGCGCTGTTCCGGCACGTATCGCGTCCTCGGTCCAGCCTACACCATTTCTTCAGGCATCTCAGCCGGATTCTAATTCCGAACCCTTTTTGCCATCGTCGTCATCGATCCCCGGTTCGGTCGTGGGCTTCGTTTCTGATTCGACGAATTTACCTGGCTCGGGGTATCGCTCGCCCGCGTGGGACTCCATTGCGTGCTTCTTGGCGCCTTTTGATTCCACCACTCCTTCATAAATTTCGTGGGCCACCAAAGCGATCATCCCGAACAAACCTGGAATCCAATAGTACAACAATCGGAAAATGATCACGGTTCCCAGCACGGCAGCTTCACCACTGATTTCTTCGGTGGATTGGCCGACACTGTCCGCCAGCAGCTTTAGCAAAATCGCTTCCAAGATCCCGAGTCCACCCGGAACTTGAGTCAGCAACGCGATGGAGAACGCGATGAGGAATGCCGCCATGACTTCGCCGAACGGAATCACTGCATTGGCCGGCAACACCAAGTACAGCGCGGTGGCCGAAATGAATAGATCGAGAGCACCAACGGCAGTTTGCACCCACATCAATCCAGGCGTGGGCAGACGCAAATGCAAATTCCCAATCGGCCAAGGCTTCTTCCAAACACAGCACGCGATCGCATAACCAATGAACAGCGACCCCAGAATCACACCTACCGTGCGTGTACCAAACGGCAAACTCAAAGCCACCTCCGATGGGAGCTCGATCGCAACGGTCGTCAACACAAGGCCACCCAGAAACCATGCACCGCTCCAGAAGCTGAGCCCCAAGACTGAGATTAGCAGCACGATCTGCGGAGCCGACAACCCCCAACGGCTGTAGAAACGAAACCGAATCGGTGACGCCGCCATGAACGTGCCCAGATTGTTCCCCAGCGAAAACCCAATGAAGGACGCCAAGATCACACGCCGCAGCGGCAAAGATTTCTTTAGATACCGGACCGCCAAGATGTCGTAGCACGAATACAGGACATAATTCATTGCCACCAAGATGCTTGCGATGGCCAAATTCGTTGGCGGCACGCTCGTGATCCCTTGGACGAATTCGGTCCAGGAAATCTTTTGTGCTTCCTGGAACAACAGCCGAATCGCTAGCCCAAACAAGACCAAGGCAAGCAACGGCCCCGCGATCGCACGAATCTTTGGTTTTGGCACCGCTACGTCACACTTGATTGGATAAAGAAAAGGCCGGCGAACCTGTCCGATCTCGCCAGTGTAGTCATTCAGCACAGGATGTGTCAGCGGCCCACTTCCGAACGACAGATTTTCTGTTCACACTGTAGGCCTGAGTCCAATTCCGTTGTCAGCAAAAGAATTTGAAAATGAAAACTGTGCGTCACGAACTTGTCGTCTTGGGTGGTGGCCCAGCCGGGTATGTCGCTGCAATCCGCGCAGCCCAATTGGGTATCGACGTCGCCTGTATCGACGAAAACAATCGCTTTGGTGGAACTTGCCTGCGCGTAGGTTGCATTCCCAGCAAGGCGCTCTTGGAATCCAGCCACGTGTACCACGACGCCCAGCACTCCATGAAACAACATGGTGTGGATGTCGGCCAAGTCAAATTGGACTTGGACGCGATGATGAAACGCAAGGAAAAGATCGTTGATACGTTGACCGGTGGTATCAATATGCTGCTGAAGTCAAAAAAGGTCACGCCGTATATCGGCCGTGGAAAATTCCGCGACGTTGAATCGATTTTGGTCCAAGGTGGTGACGAACCTATGCTGGTCCAAGCGGACCGAATCTTGGTCTGCACCGGTAGTCGTCCTGCATCACTACGTGGCGTCGAAGAAGACAACGACCGAATTGGCAACAGCACAACCGCACTTTCATTTCCCGATGTCCCCGAAACGTTGGTCGTGATCGGCGGTGGCTACATCGGTTTGGAACTAGGCAGCGTTTGGAATCGATTGGGCAGCAAAGTCATCGTCTTGGAAGCGTTCGACAAGATTCTTTCGGGCATCGATGGAGAGATCGCACAGCTGGCTCATCGAACTTTCAAGAAACAAGGGATCGAGTTTCGCACCAGCACGTTCGTTGAATCGGCCAAACGCGATGGCGACAAGTGCATCGTTTCAATCAAGGACGGAGATCCAATCACTTGCGATCGCGTGCTGCTTTCAACAGGACGCGTACCGTCAACCGACGGCCTGGGACTAGAAGAAATTGGACTGGAGACCGATCGACGTGGATTCATTCCCGTCAACCAGGATTTCCAAACGTCCGTCGAAGGAATCTATTCAACGGGCGATTGCATTGGCGGTGCGATGTTGGCGCACAAAGCGATGGAAGAAGCGATGGTTTGCGTCGAACGAATGGCAGGTGTCAAAAGCCATTTGAACTACGACGTGATCCCTGCCATCGTCTACACGCATCCCGAAATTGCTGCGGTGGGAAAAACCGAAGAACAATTGAAGGAAGATGGAATCGAGTACAATAAAGGTGTCTGTCCCTTTGGAGCCAATGGTCGCGCCCGTACTTTGGGCAATCCCGATGGCCGCGTGAAAATACTAGCGGATGCAAAAACGGACCGAGTACTGGGCGTCCACATCATCGGCGCACGCGCCGGTGATTTGATTGCCGAAGCCGCTGCAGCGATGGAATACGGCGCCAGCAGCGAAGACATCGCACGCACGTGCCACGCACACCCAACGCTAGCAGAAGCCGTTCACGAAGCAGCTCTGGATGTCGAAAAAAGGGCGATCCACACCGCATAAAGCTTCGCTGATCGCAAGTCAAAACCTGCGAGATATGTTCTGGTTGCTACGCTTCAGGTCGCTATCAGCTTGCATAAACGTGGCAGCATGCGCCCAATTACTTCGTCGTCATCAAAATCGAAATCCTCGCCGATGAGTTCTGCCCTAGGTGTCTGAACTGGGTATGGCGCATTGTCTGCTGCATCAGTAACCATTTGCCATGCGCGAAACCCGGCACTGTAAATCTCCGCTTCCGCATCGATTCCGTCTGCGAGCCAATTGGGGTGGATCACATCAGCAAGTGAATCGGGATCCTCGAGTGCGTTTACATAAACATCGCGTCCCATTCCAATTAGCCAGCATCGAAAGTAGTAAAAGCCATCGTCCGACGCCCCGCCGTTTATGAGATAGGCCGCCGCCCACAGATCGTTTCGATACGCGCGAGACGTAAGGTCAGCGAAGATGCGGTCCCATGCCAGTATCTCGTCCGCCGGAAGCTTGACAAGTTGATCAACAAGTTTGGTGTGCCATTGCTCGGCGGTTTCTGGGTCATGCCCGGTCGACTTCTCAATGATTTCCCAAAAACGATCAGTGTCCACTATG
>CAYNNP010000438.1:0-3332 GCA_964398215.1 uncultured Pirellulaceae bacterium
TCCGCGGTGTTAGCGCCTACAAGTGGCCAACCATCAAAGCGCCTACAAGCGCGACAAAAGAAAGATGCACTCCAACCCGAACACAAGCGAAGAACCGAAAGAGAAAACGATCCAAAAAAGAACCCGCTGCGATTAAGTTCAACGACCCACATCACCGGACGCCGGGAGTGATGTGGAATTCAAATTGCGACCGGCTCCGGCGTTCCGGTGCATGTGATTGTTATGCGGCGTTAATGCTTGCCACGTGTTACCGCATTCTACGGGCCAAGACGTGTTCACAGTAGTTGAATCGAAAGGACTCGTCTGGATCGTAAACCTGAAGTTGAAAAGGACCGTAAAGAAAACCGTCTTCGACTGTCGGTGACTCGATGTACGGAGAGAAGTCAACGGCCAATAAGCCTTCAGCGGCCTGCATGAGGAGCCAATGCAAAGTGACTTTGTGCCCACGCGTCTTGTAGAGATCAATCTCCGCTTCTATTCGCGTACAGTCGGAGCTTGCGCAGTCGTAGTACGTCCAAGCTGCGGGATCGAATCTGTCATCAACGCGCGTCTGAATCGCGATTGACGAGAAGTCGTGCCATGGCAGGAAGTCGTACATCAGTCCGCAAATCGAATCATCATCCCAGACAGAGCTTGGAACGCTGGCCAGAAGATGGTCGATCTCGGATTTGAAGTGATTGGCGGCATCCGGTGCTGACTTCAACAGTGAATCGAAAGTTGGGCTCGCTGCCGGTCGCTTTGCTTTCTTTTTTGCCATGTGTGGGGAGGACTCTGTTGCCGCATAACGGTTGAGATCACCGAGGTCGGCCCGTGTGGTCTCTATTTGTGAAAACCGCATGCCGACCTTCGTGTGCATCTCGTGGTTATCTGGCGATCTTTCAAGTGTATACCCTCCTGAATTCCGCAGTGGATTTTTCCACCCTAACCTGCCAAGTTGAAGTTCCATTTTCGGTTCATTGGGGACAGCCGTAATCTCTGCGATGCATCCTTCGTTCTTTATTCGTCGTGATACTCGCCGAAAAAGCCCGAACAAGAAACGGCCATCTATTACGACACGGCAAGCGGAGATAAACATTGGGCTAACACGTTGATCCATTTCATCAAGTTCTGATTGGATCAAGTTGCCATCATCGTCGTACAAACGAAAGCAGGGTGTTCTTGTTGTTTCCAATTCTACCCGAGTTGCGTGTGAAGGAATTAGTCGGGAAAGCAAATTCCGAATCAAAAAGCAGCGGTAACCAAATGGCGCAGAAAACATCTCGGGACCTCTGTCCATGGACGGTGTGAGGTTGATAGTTCTCATTTTCTGCTTTAAGCCAGATAACGTCAACGTTCACCGGGCCGCGGCGAACATCTCGCAAGCAGAAAAAGCCGCGCGCTCCGTGTGCAACGTATTGTTATCTGCGGTTGCGTCTCAAGCTAGCTGGTAAATAGTTGTTGGATTAAGTCGCCCAGTTTGGTCATTGCGGTTTCAGCTGACCCGCGAAAACCGTGGAGTGCATCAGAAACAGATTTGATTTGGGATGCAAAGAGGATGCCTAGAATCCCGAGGCCGATCTGTTTGGCAATATCCCAGACGAATTCTTTGAGCAGTGATTTGCGACGGTACCATTCCCCGAAAAACACAAGGATATGCCATAGTATTGTTAAAGCACCAAGGATGACCAACGTTTTGATCTCTCCATCGTCAATGTCTTGTTGTGACCACGCCATCATCAAGATTGTTACGCAGAAAAACCCAGCGACGCGTATTTGCGAGACGTTGAGCCCGAAACGCTTCTCACCGTTTTCTGGCGAGATTCTGCCAAGCTCGTACCCAAGGAATACCAAGCCAACCGTCAGCAATACGGTAGTCTCTGAATGATCTGTTTTGTCGCCAGTGAGTGCGCAAAGAGCAACAAATAGGCCGACAAGAAGAAGGAAACTTGAAATCGCGTGCCCGCGATACCAGGGGCGTGGTTCCGGGCCAAGGTATTTCATTCGCCCGTGAGTTTCGTTCTCAGGGCATGCAGCGCGTACCAATGCGGGCAGTTCGTGCAACGAATAGGAGCGTTTGCCCTTACAGTTTTCGTCTTGGCATTTGTAACGAGGCAATGGGGGCTCCAAGTAAAAGTTAGTTAGCAGATAACGACCATGATAACCGAGTCGCCGCGAACGACTCACCATTCTATTGCCGCGTTGTCGGCGACTTCGGTTCATCATATTGTTATGCTGCGACCACGATTGCCGAGCCCAAACGCGTTTGAGGTCAGCGATGCTACAATCCAGTTCGGTGATCGCAATATTTAAAATTTTGACTCTGATTTTCTTTTCAACAATTGCAGCCAAATGCAAGATGGTATTTCTCATCAATATAGCTGTAGGCACCATGGACGTTTTGGTATCCGCTGTATCCACAAGCGGCACATTCCACCAAATGCACAACTTTTGGGAAATCCACGTGGGAGACAATTTCACTAATGCGCGTGGCATTATTGGCAGTGCCTTCCAAGTTTCTGAGAAACTTCAGGAATTTGTCAGCTTCCATCACATAGTTTGGCATTTTTTGCTCCAAGTTTTAAGGACAAGATCAAAGCAGCATAACGTTGTAATTACCCTTGGCACGGGTCTACCTACCCCGATGTTTGGGCCACTTACCCCAACATCGTGACCGACTTTGGTCACTTACCCCGGCGGACTCGATTTTAGACTAGCAGGCGGGGCGCTACCACCTCTTCTGGGTGAAAGGTCGATTTGCTATCTTGAGAAAGTGGCTTTTTGTATACTGATCTAGCAGGGGCTTAGAGAATGAACACTTTCGTTGCGAAGAACGATCCAGCACGACCATCGAAACGCTTGACTCGAGAGGAGTGGGCGCAGATTTGGTTTGCCAAGCTGGCCAAATTTCACAAGGTCAAAGACACTAGGAATTGGCAGTTTTCTCGTGAACAGGTCATCGATTACTTGAAGTTTCGCCGTGACAATGGGGTTCCGGCAAAGAAGCGAAGGATGATTGTTCAAGGCTTGATTACTTTTCAAAACCAATTTCGCAAACACTCGCAAAAGGCTGATCTATCAGATATCCGCGCTAAGCTGGGAGAGCTTGCGGTGAAGGAAGCGGCGGCACAGGTTGATGGACCCCCAATCGATCAAATTGCCAGGGCGATCAATCCAAGAGAACCAAATGTGATTCAAGCTTTGCGTCGGCACTTGCGTGGCTACGGCAGGGCGTACGAAACGGAGAAGGCGTACACAAAATGGGTCAAGCGTTTTATGCGAGTTCGCGGGTTGTCTAGCCAGGCCGAATTTGATCGGATCAATAAAAGAAAGCGTTGCAACTTCCTTTCGCATGA
>CAYNNP010000439.1:0-3307 GCA_964398215.1 uncultured Pirellulaceae bacterium
GTTTCACACCGCAAAAATCGAAAACGTTGCGGTCAAAATTGTGGGTAAAGACAAGTGCGTTAGCATGGGGTTCGACGCATCGCACCACCAACCCTCGTTTTTTCCGTCCTTCATCGCCGCCGCCGGCGGCGATGAAGGACGGAAAAAACGAAACCGATAGGGGGAACGACCGTAACCTCGGGCTAATGCCCGAGGCTATATGCTGCCGCCAATTCGTGGCTGGCGAATTGCGGTGCAATATCATTTCCTGAACCGTCACTCTTCTTGCGGTGATGCCGTAATTTGTCGTGTTGAACAATTCAGCGTTCCCAAAAAGCGCAACTCCAAAACTCACGCGTCGGGTTACCAAAATCACCTGGAATCTAAAACCTATTCGCCCTGTCTGTTCAACTCAATGAACGAAAGATGATGTTCGCAGTGCCGGAGATGAAACCCGATCCACTCATCGGGGCCTAGTTTGCCCAATACCGGATGCGAGAGATGTTTATTGGGGAATTGCTTGAACAACTCGATCACCTGCAACAGTCGATTTTTCTGTTCTGCAAAATCAACAGTCTCGGGCGGGTTCAAAGCGTGTTTTATTGAATCGGGAATGGGCATCCATGGAGGAAACCGGTAACGAGTGATGATCCAACGAAACGGCCGCACAATCAGACGCACAAGAAACGGGTATCCTCTGGGCAACTCATTCATCGCCCCTTCAAATGCTCCCGCCAAGTGATAGAAGTTCTGTGCCGCAGTCCAGTTTTTCGTGGTCCTGTGGTTTTGAACCTCAATTGACTGAATGTAATCACGCAGTTCGTCGAGATTCGAGAAGTGGATTTTCACTGTGATTCCAAGTGTCCGCCTAAGCGGGATAGCGATAAAACAGACCACGTAAAACCGAATGTCTTGACGACAATCGCGATGTGGCATGATACCGCCTTTTACCTGGCGTGGATTCGATGGTCGGTTGAGTTCTCGACGATCCAAGCAGGGAGACTTGCAAAATCAGGTTCCGCTGCAAAATGGACTTTTAGATTTTTTGCGGGCGAGTCAACGTGATAGGCGGCAAAGCAATTGACCGATTCAAAAATCACGAACGGCCCGAATCGAGACTGACGCTCCGACTGCTTGCCAATTTCCGCCAGCATGTTGTTGCGTTCATCGGCATCAACCGGAACATCAACTTGAATGGAGGCCTTTCCCGCTAGGTACCAGATGAGATTTTGGATCAGCAATTCGGAAACGCTCAGACGCGTCGATCCGCTTTCGGCCCACTCGTTCCCAAGCCATGAATTGTCGCTGTCGCCGTATTTGAATACGTCCATTTCGTAAACCGTTGGATCGTCCTGCAAGAGATCCGCTCGCCGAACGCCCCAAGCAACATTGCCTTCGCACAATACGCGGATGACAAGCATATTTCCATTGTCGCTCCAGAGCATCGCATGATCGTCGCGCAGCAGGTTGAAGTATTCAGAATTCGTTTGGCTGAACAATGAATGCCATTCACGCAGCGAACCAGGTAGCGTGACGTCGAGACGCTGTTCAACCGAATTTACAGGCTTTCCCCAAACGTCAACTGGATGAATCTTTGATGGAAAGTCATCGGGAATCTGGTAGAGCTTGCGTCCTTTGTCAAAATCTAATTGCGAGTAAAAACTTCGAACAAAATTGCGAAGCATCGTCCAGCGTTCTCGCCAGTCCTTTCCCACATCAGAAAAACAGGGACGATAGACCGAGTCTGCCACAGTGTCTTTTTCATTCATCTGTTTCGTTCTTTAAACCATTGCCTAGCATCTTCACGGGCTTTTGCCGGATGATTCGTAAGACCAGCCGCATTGGCGACAAGCTAGCGAATCGCTCTTCATCCTGACACCACACTGCAAGCATAGTAAATCTTTGTGCTCCCAATCTTGTTGGTCCTGCTGAACGCAAACGCGACCTATGGGCCAGTCGCAGTGAACGCATTTCTTGCTCCACGCGTACGCAGGAACAGCACTGCGCCAAAGGATCCGTTTTCGACATCGAGGACATGGAAACATTGCTCGCGAGGTTCCGGCAATGCAGATCAGCAGCATCCACAAGATTCCAACAAGCAAAAACGCAAGTTCAGTCTGGAAGATCGTATTCGCCGCGTACCCACCCAGAAACATTCCCGGCAGGAAAGAAATCCCGATAATCCGAAACGCTTCGCTGCGTCGTTCGAATTCTGCCCATTGGCGTGATGTCATGTCTGTGTCGCACATGCAACGACCTGAGTTAGTAGACCGATGACTGAGTACTATCCATTCGCGACGGCGGTTCCCCGTTTTGCCGAATGGTTGCATGGGGTGTTGATGTGTCAAAGAACATTCCGAAACAACATCAGTTTTGTGTCGATGTTCTTGTCGACCCACGAACCATCATCTGCGTGAATTGTACCAAATCGTGGCGTGCCGTCTCTGCTCGTATCCAATATCCAACCGCCCGCATAAAGTAGTCGATGTTTTACAGCTCCCTGCGACATGAACTCAATGGTCTCGATCTTTGCGGGCAAGGTCGCGATGTAGGGAGCCCAATGCGCGTTGCGGCATACTTCGATGAAGCGGGAGACATCCTCGCGTTTGTCGATTGTCAATTCGCCGATCTGTATCGCGTCGACGTTATCCATTTCGGCAAGGAATTTCGGGCGCGAAGCCGAGGTGATCGCTGACTTCGAAATTGAATTCGCCGAGCGGCACGCACCAAACAACGGCACGCAAAAGAAGAATATTAATCGTAGCTCAGACATCCCGTCCTCCATGTAACGACACCGGGTCAACGCATGACCGATTCTATGCTGACTGTACTACGATCAGTATAGGAATTTGACCTGCAAATATGGCTAGAGGGGCATCGTCTCTGCGAAATCGCGCAAGCTTCGGATAGCGCAATGGCCAAGAAATACCTGTGTGGGAATCGAAATGCTGACCATTATCGCTACCAAGGTCAGCGTAAAGCCCGGAGGCGATTTCCAGCACTTTTTCAGGAGACGAATCGTAAAAAGATTGGTGGAAAGCCAAGCAGTCTCCGCGACAATCACGAAAGCGAACCCCACTGTAGGATTCAGATAAGCACCAGCCGTGGTCGTGAGTGGATACTGCCAGCCTATGAATTGAGACACAAGGCAAGCAAAGCCAACCATCAATACGCCAAGAAACAGCGCCGTACTTGGCAATAGTCGATTCGCATTCAAGTTCATATCAATGTGCCCACAAAATCAAAAGCGATGTGACAAACATTCATTGAGTCGTCGGGCTGCGTCGCTCGGAGATCGACGGCCACTTTGAAAGTAGCCATCTCTGTC
>CAYNNP010000440.1:0-3301 GCA_964398215.1 uncultured Pirellulaceae bacterium
ACAGGCACTCGTTTGTGGCGCCACCGCAATTTGTGGTGTTGAAAAACTGAACACCTCGCAAAAGCGCAACTCCAAAAAGTGTGAGCGAGGTTCTGTCGTTGTGCTTTTTGCGTAGGCCGGACCGAGCAAACGCTGCAATTGCCGGAACTTCGGACGCAAATAGAAACGTCGTTGATAGCGTGATCTCTACGACACGCTGGAGACGCTTGCGCTGTTCCGGCGCGTATCGCGTCCTTGGTCCGGCCTACAAACACCACATGAAAAAGCGCAACACCCAAAACGCGCTAGCGAGGGACAATCAATCTTGATTCGGTCCCTCGCTCACGCGTCGGGTTACCATAAAATCAATGCCTGACGTAAAAACGCAACACCATAACGCGTGAGTGGCGGACAACTTACGCGGTATTTAAACGAAAATAGAACAAGCTCTCTTGCATACTACGAACTTAATAGTAACATGACCTGCGTAGTACGGGTATCCACGGAAACCGGAGAGCTAATTTGGACGCTGATAAAGCCAACAAATCGCTGCAAAAGCAGCTTAACGGAGCAGCCAGTTCGCTGGTCTTGCTTTCGCTTTTGCATCAACAGAAGCGGCAGATGTACGGATACGAAATCGCCAAGGAGTTGGAGCGGCGAAATGGCGGCGCGTTGCCTATGAATCCTGGCGCTCTCTATCCGGTGCTTCGCTCACTGGAAAAACAAGGTTTGCTCTCAAGCCATTCGGAGCTGTCCGACGAAGGCCGGGCTCGACGGTACTACAAAGTCACCAAAGCCGGCGGCCAGACTATTGGCCACTGGGAAACCGCTTGGCGGGACACACAACAATTCATAAACACGATTCTGGAGTTCAGCGATGAAAAGGCAAGCCGAAAACGCAATTCTGCGGTATCGAAAAAGTCTAGCAAGGGCACTGCGTAGCGCGCCACCAGAAATTAAGTCGGCAGCGCTCCAAGACGCTGAAGAGTTCCTGGCGGATGAAGTGCGAGCAATGGATGTGGGGCGTCTGACATCGGAAACGGCCGCCTACGAAAGATTGGTCCAGCAGTTTGGGCCACCGCAGCAGTTGGCAGCCACTTACATGGAACAATCATGCAGCGGTGATTCGATTGGCAAGTCCCGTTTTCGCTGGAGCGGATTGGTGGCGGCGCTGACACTGTTGTTCGCAACCATGGGTGGCGTTTGCTATGCCGTGCTGCGTGACCCGCCCAAACTGTCGCCTTTCACGGACGTTCAATTTGAAGAAAACAGCGTCTTGGTCGAGTATGACGGCAGTCGCTACGAGTGGCGTGAGTTGGATGATATCAAAGTCGCCGATATCGTTGCTTCATCGCAGAAACAGTTCGGACATCGTTGGAAAAAGCGTGTCGCGGAAGACCTGGTGCAAGTCTTGTGGGGCATGGATCGTCGCCCCGGTGAAACGGTTCGTTTAAAACTGCTGAACCAGACATCGGGCAAACAGAGCATCATTTTGGCAGCGAAAATGACGCGAGAGAATCGGCAAGTGGTCTGGCAAAAACGGTTTCAAGCCGAGCTAGCTGCTATGAGGAAACCTGCTCCGATTGCCGCAGAAATGGGTAATCCGCCGAAGCTGTCGCCATTCACGGAAGTAACCTTCGAAAACGAAAGTGTGCTTGTCGTTTTTGAATCCAAACCGTACCAGTGGCTTGAAATCGATAATGTAAAAGTTGACGCGATCGTTGCATCGGCAAAGTTACAGTACCGTCATCTGTGGCAAAAACGCATTGCCGAAGACTTGGTACAAGTGCTGTGGGGGATGAAACATCGCCCTGGGTCAACGGTCCGATTGAAACTACTGGACCGAACTTCTAATCAGAAAAAGACCATTGCCGCGGCTGCAATGACAGAAGACAACCGGCGATCCGTCCGGAACAATCGGAATCAAAAAACGGAATCTTCTGACGCAAAACTCTCCGCAGAGTCGGTCGAACACTTTCACCAAGAACTCGTCGCACGCTGGGCCTATTACCCTCGATCCGCAAACAGGATTGACGCAGCGATTGCAGCCTTGCGGGCCAAGATGAGCCAACCAGAAGTGAACCTTGACGCTTCACTCGAATTGCAGAAAGTAATCGCGACTGGCATCGACGGGCATGCGGCGGTGAACGGCTGGGGGCTGGATGGCAATTGCTTGCCGTTCTTGATCGAACCGGTCGGCGATCGATTCGTCGCCTTCAATGCAGACCGAATGTCTTTCGTTGATCCCGACCATCCCTTCATCGAAGCCATCGACGGCGTCGCAATCACAGAGTGGCTGGAGTCAACTTCGCAGCTGATCGCCGCTGGATCCGGTCAACTTATTCGGCGCCGCGGAGCTCGTTTACTGCGACACGTTGACTATTGGAGAACACAGCGAGAACTGCCCGTTACGGATTCAATTGCGTTGACACTTGTCTCTGATCGCGACCAATCCACGATCACGAAAAGCGTGACGACTCAACGTCAAAAACCAATCTATGGAGACTGGCCACGGACTGAATCAAGGTTACTTGCTGACAACATTGGCTATCTGCGCATTGAGTCCATGAATGATAGAGCGGTGAAGCACATTGATAAACACATGGTCGAATTCAAAGAGACTCGCGGTCTGATTGTTGACGTTCGCGGCAACGGTGGCGGTACTCGCGACGCGCTGCGGACTCTTGCTTCGTACCTCCTATCACCGGACGATCCGCCGCGAGTCGCAAACGCGGCAAAGTACCGTCTGCATCCAAGTTTTGACGCTGGGCATCTTGAGGCGCGGTATATGTATCCGGCCGACTCCCAGCGGTGGTCCAAGGCCGAAAAAGAAGCGATCGCAGCATTTGCTAAATCCTTCAAGCCAGAGTGGACTCCAAACGAGGACCAATTTAGCGACTGGCATTACATGGTGCTGAGTCGATTGGGCAAGGCTGAGACGGAATACTACGGCAAACCGATCGTTGTTCTTTGCGACTCAGGTTGTTTTAGCGCGACCGATATCTTCTTGGCCGCGCTCAAGGGCATGCCCAACGTAACGCTGATGGGGACTGCCAGTAGCGGCGGCAGCGCAAGGTCCATTTCCTCGCGCGTACCCGTTGTCGACCTAAGGATCAAGCTAGCCTCGATGGCGTCGTTTCAACCAAACGGAAAACTATACGATGGCAACGGTGTTGTTCCCGACATCCAGATTGAACCGAACCCTGATTATCTAGTCGGGAAAGCAGACAATGTGCTGAAGAGAGCGGTTGAGAAGGTCTTGCAGAAGTGACGTATTTGGTAGCGGAGTCGGTCTGGTTGTGCTCGAAACCGGGGCTATCGC
>CAYNNP010000441.1:0-3296 GCA_964398215.1 uncultured Pirellulaceae bacterium
AACGTCTTCAACAACAACGTCTTCAACAACAACGTCTTCAACAACAACGTCTTCAACAACAACGTCTTCAGCAACAACGTCTTCAACAAAGGCATCTTGTTCAACAGCAACGTTTTCTACAACGTCGGAAACAATCTCCGGCGCTGCTTCGGCTGTGACAAGCTTTTGGCTTTCGGCCACTTGCGGCAGTTCTGTGTCCGATTGATGAGGCTCGTTTGGAAACTCAAGCCCCGAAACTTTTTTTGCCTTGATCCATCGCTTGCAATCTTGGCTGACGCCAATATTTGGACTGACACGTCCACTCTCGGCCAGTCGGCGGAGTCGACGGAAACTGATTGGACCGACAATATTCTTGGTCAGGATATACCAGCTGCTCAGTTCGGGATCGACGTCATCGACGCTGTTGGTTTTCTTGGACGAGTCGGAAGGGAACTGCAGTTTGGACAGGTGCCGTGCTTTGACCCACGTTTTGCAATCGTGACTAACAGCGCAATTGGGCAGCAACTTCCCTTCGCTGGCCAACTGGACTAGCACCTTTGATCGGTAGGGACCTTTTGAGCCGTCTTTCGTTTTGATGTACCACTTTTTTGGCATGGAACGACAACTTGCACCGTGGGAGTATGGCAAAAAAAGCAAGTTCCCGAGTCTAATTGCGACCACAGAGGAATGAGGACAGAATCCCATAATTGAGCGGCCAGAGCTTGGCAATCAAACCGATTTTAAGGATTTAGCCAACAGATCATCGCAAATTGACCACCTCGGTTCGCGGGACCAGACCGACCTCAAAAAGATCCGATCGGATAGAATGGACGCAAATGGCAAAGCAACACAACGAAAAACGAGTAAGAACGGCAAAGTACCTGCCGCTTGGCTGCGTCGCCGCGATCTCCTTTGCCCTGGTCACCTGTCTACTGCTGATCATCAACGGATCGGTGGTCATCGGACTGCTGGATTCATTGCCAGCTGGAACACCAACGTTCCTGAAGGGACCTAAAGTGATTCAATTCCTACTGTTCTTTACGCCCGTCCTGATGGTCGTGATCGAGTGGCAAATTATCGATGCGGTCATGGGAATATTTGTCCCCAAGCAATCGTTTGAATCAGAAGACGAATCGATCGCCGCGAAAATTGACGACGCATGATTCAAAGTCTTTGAGGGCTTGTTGAATTAGGCGGACCAGCGCCGGCAATCTCACCTCAGAAAAACGATCACTAGGCTTGTGTTCGTAGTGCCGCCTTCAGGCGGAAACTCCGGCTAAAGCCGGCACTACAAACTAATCTTCCGCTACGGCCCACTTGCCTAACGAATCGTTCGGCTTGCCTGTGTGACATAAATGTGAGGCATGTTCAGATCGGTCAGCATTCCTCGATTTCCCGCAATCTGTACTTGAGAGTTCAAGTGCATGCGAAGGTTTACGCCAGGTGCGGGAGTGACATACACCAATGTATTGCCATGGTCGTCGGTCAAAGCGAACGGCGGACTGCTTGGGCGCGCTGAGTAAACTTGAACAAGGTAGCCGGTTGCATTCCCAGGTCCCCGTTTTACGTTGCTCTGATCTTGAGCGTTTGCTGGTCCTGGAACGGTTGGGATTCCTTGTTCGCGAATCACTGTGTTGCCATCGCGTTTGCGGGCGACTTGCAAATATTGTTCAGCTCGCTCGCCGATAAGCCCTGCGCGGCTGATCAGCAGTTGGTCCGATGTACCGACCATCAATCGCTTGGCACGGTCGACCACTGGTTGGACTTCAACGGCACTGGCTCCTTCGCTCATCAGACGCGAAAGCACTACTTGCAGTTGATCGATCGATGCATTGCTCGTTTCCAGTTCAGCTCGATTCACGGCCTGCGCCGAAACATAGCGAACTTTTGGGTCCGGCAGCGGCTGAACGTAACTGGCTGGTTGAACTGAAGAGCGTACTGGACTTCGATTGACACTCGTCCAGCTGTCTTCGGTTGACGCAGGAACGTTGGCAGGGCTAGCTGCCCCGATTGAATGCAGCCGAGGTTGGCTAACAAATTCTGCCGTCATATTCTCTGCCTTTTCCAGTCGGGGCGGAGCCATTTCGGCCGCTTGGACAACCGCATTCTGAGCGGGCAGTCCGCTACCGACAGGCGCGGCGTTTTCTTGGCGGCTGGATGCAGGTGCTGGAGCTGCAGCCAATACGGGAGTCTGTTGAGCGTTGATTGGCTGCAACTGATTCGCTGTTCTATCTACCTTGGCAGTACTGGAACGATCTGCCGGCGTCGCGTCATTGGAATTATTGCCAATTCGATCTGAGATTCCCGAAGCCCGCTTCAGAATGGAATCCCCAAGATCCTTGATGGTCCGTGAAGGATGCTTTGGGCGGTTGGTTGCAATCACCTTCTTTTCTGGAATCAGATCCTCGCGTGGGCGAGTTTCTTGCATCAGCTTCACTAGCTTTTCGGCACTGTCCACAACGTCTTCGCTGCGAACCCATCGGAATTCTCCGTTGGGTGGCACAATGCGAAACCACATTTGCGGACCGTCTGGCCCATCACGTTCACTGCGTCCCAGGATCGTTAACTTTTCACCCTCAGCCAACTGTACTTGCCAGCGATATTGTCTGGCTCTTCCAAGGTGCGTTCCGATCCAGCACACCGTTTTTTCTTCGATGACAACTGCGCTCTGACCGCCAGCGTTGACAGTCACAGCTGAAGCAGGGATCCAGCAAAAACTGTTTTTAGGTGGGCGCACACCCAGCCAACCATCGGGAGTCTCCAGATAAACATCCAACTGTTGTCCGGGGCTCAATGGATCGGTTCGGTAGTATTCCGACGACGGACCGCAGCGAGCATATATTTTGTCTTTGGCCACAAAAACCGAATACGGCTCGGGTGGAGTATTGTCTTGAGCAAAAGCCGACGTAACCAGCAAGGCACCGGCGAACAGCATGGTTAGCTGGCCAGCAAACAAACGGTTACCAAATTGACGCAGATCCATTGCGTTTCATCTCGTTCTTGGCGCGTGTCATCACATGGAAACTAGTACCAGTGTTGTGGATTAGCGAAGAATGCCGTGACAGCACAAGACGAATCAGCCGCAAAGCGAGCGGATGGGTGCAGGTGTGCGATGGGCGATAGCAATTGATGAGAGGAATTGGTGGGTGAAATCACAGCATTCGCGTTGACCGAGAGTTCCGGCGATTCGCGATGTCAGTTTTGATTCCGGGTCTTTTGGTAACCCGACGCGTGAGCGCGTGAGCGAGGGACCGAATCAAGATTGATTGTCCCTTGCTAACAGGTTTTGGAGTTGCGCTCTTGGTGTAGGCCGGACC
>CAYNNP010000442.1:0-3284 GCA_964398215.1 uncultured Pirellulaceae bacterium
ACTTGCGTCCGAAGTTCCGGCAATTGCGGCGTTTGCTCGGTCCGGCCTACTTAAAGAGCGCAACTCCAAAACTCACGCTTCGGGTTACCAAAACCAATGCCTGACGTAACAGCGCAACTCCAAACGGAATGTCTTGATGACTTCCGCTACCCGGTTTGCCAACTTTGCCGCTCAAAAAACAAAAAAAATCCACAGCCTCTCTGGCCTATAGCGTTTCAGCCTTGGCTATGGCGAAACCAAACGCATCATCTCCGCGCTCATGATCGCGCCGTACGTTCCCAGTGCGTAGCCCAACACCGCCAGCAAGACGCCGACCGGTGCAAGTGATGGGTGAAACGCAGCTGCGACAACCGGTGCAGATGCCGCTCCACCTACGTTTGCCTTGCTGCCAACGGCGATGAAAAAGAATGGTGCACGAATGAACTTTGCTACCGCGAACATTAGCCCTGTGTGGACCAACATCCAGACGATACCAACCAAAAACAACATTGGTTCTGAGAACACTGAAAACACATCCATCTTGGTACCAATGATGGTTACCAAAAGGAAAATGAACAGCGTTCCGATCTTGGACGCACCTGCCCCCTCCAGTTTTCTTGCGCGAGTAAAACTGAGCGCCAGCCCATACGTCGTCGCTACGACAACGACCCAAAAGAAATGGCTGGACAATACGGTGTCTTTTACCAGACTGAAGCTTTCGTTTTCGGCGATCAAGTACGTTACCGTGTCGGCGATCAAATGCGAAAGCCCAACGCCCACTAGCGAAACGGCCGCCAAGATCACGTAGTCATTCGTCGTCGCTGGCCTTGCAACGGACTGAGAAAATGTCGTCAGCTTTTCTTTCAATCGATCGATCGATGACGTGTCCGCGTTCAACCACCGATCAATCGGCTTGGGGTTGCCCGCACCAAATAGCAAAAACGCCATCCAGATGTTTGCAACGACGATATCAACCGCAACCATCGCCGAGTATTTTTCTTGGTTGTAGCCGTAGACTTCCAGCATCGCTGTTTGATTCGCACCGCCGCCGATCCAACTGCCCGCCAAAGTTGCAAGCCCTCGCCAAACGGCGTCCGCGTCAGCGCCACCGACGGTTTCTGGACTGATCAATCCAATCAACAAGACAGCAATGGGACCACCGATCACGATCCCCAGCGTCGCGGTGAAAAACATAATCAACGCTTTACTGCCCAATCCAAAAACAGCTTTCAAGTCGATGCTGATCGTCATCAAAATCAGGCTTAGGGGCAGAAAGTAGTTCTTGGCTATCGTCCACAACTGCGATTCCTTTGACGAGATCACTCCAAAGCTATTCATCAGCGATGGAATCAAATAACACATCAAGATGATGGGAAAGAAGGTGTAGAACTTGTCCCATTTCCCACCCAAGCTTTTCGTATAAAAAACTAAGCCCAGCACAAGTGCGAGCAACCCGAGTACAACAGCATCGTTGGTCACCAAAGGTTTTCCCGCCTTCGTCTTCGTGGTTTCAGTTGACTCTGCACTTTCATCAACCGGCGGAGGATTTCCATCAGCGACTTCGGCAGCATTCGTGGATACTGGCGGCACATCGCTGGGCTGATCTTGTGCCGATACACAGGCGTTGACAGAGATCAGGGCCAGCAACAAAAAACATTTCGAGAACGGTCGCATAGAATTTCCTTTTGCGTTGCGATACTGCCGCATTATGCCAGAACTCTGTCCCCTGCCTATTGGTTTGGGCTTGATGAAACCGAGGAAGCAGCCGAGAAACCAAGGCGTTGCAACATAGTCACGGCAATCCAGCACGGCAGAAAGATCGCGGCTGCATCGGAGAAGCGTCCTATCGGTGGACTCGTCAGCACGATGAAGCAAAGTTTAAATAGCAAGTACGTAAAAGCAACCACTGTCAATGCATGATGCCCCTGAGTCAGCTTGTACCGCAGCAAGCCCGCTGGCTTAGCGATGGCCTGATAGATTCCCAGCACGATTGCAACCAAGATTCCCAACAAGAACACAGGGTGCATCACGATGTCAGCTGCGATTGCCCAGGCACCGCGGCGTATCGCCATGACTAACCAGCGGCAATATCGACGTGGGTAATGCCCAATGATGGTTCTGTTAAGCTTGGCGAGTGCATTGTGCTGTGCGATGATGTCGTCGCCAACAACTTGCTTTGCAGCCGGCCATGCGACATGGTAAGTCATATCGTCCCATCGTGCATCAATCGTCATCGTTGCCCCGGCTTCACCTTCTGCAAATCCTGGCCCCACGGCATCAAACTCCTTCTTCAAGGCAACGATGGACTTTCCAAGCTCTTGCACCTCGTCGGGAAGATTCTCAAGCTCTTGATCGTCAAGCAGCTGGACAGTCACGCCTGCCAAATTCTGATGCCCGAACGGAAGCGGCCGAAAATCATCGACGACAACGCCTCGCAATGCCATCCAAGCAACCAATGGAATCAGGACGCCAATCGAAATCGTCGCAGCACATCGAACGCTTGTTATCGTTCGTTCCGCTTTGATCCACCCCAACAGGATCCTTGCGATCAACAGCCAAGGAATCAAAAACAGATAAGCGGGGCGAATGAAGATTGCAAGAGTCGCCAACGCTACTGTCAAAGCCATCTGCGGCCAAGTCGACTCGCATCGCACTGATCTTAACAGAGCACATGTCGCCATCACGCTCACGGTTGCAGCGATGGCGTCGGTCGCCACGGTAGAAATATTATCCATTGCCGTGCAGCCGACACCGATCGCGACCGCGGACACAAAGGCTTCCATACGGCTTAGCCCCCATGCGCCCAGTTCGATACAAATCCACCAAGCTGCCGTCGCGTGCAAAATCACATGCAGTGTTGGAATTGCGTTTTGCCCAAGCGTCCTTGATACCGCCTGCAAGAACAGCGGATAGCCGGGCATCCGCGACGACCGCAGCGCCGACTCAAGCGACTCGAAAGGATAATTCAGATAGCTTGGTGAGTCCGACACGAAGTGTGGTGAAAGCCGTCCGCTAAGCCATGCAACAACGATCCCGGCAGCGACAAACGCTATCCAAGCAAACAGTGAAGCACTAGCCGACCGTCGAATCAAAATCAAACCTCAAGGCGAGACAAAGTGGCAGTGTAATGGAATTGAACGCTGTCGTCAGTTCACCCAAACACAACTGGAGGGCAAGTCGGTTTTTGATTCAAGGTCATTTTTGTGCCGGGCACGTGAGCCTTGGTTTAGTGAAGAGGAATTGTGTCGGCCTCCGGCCTTTCGTTTTGAATTCCGTTTGTCCGATGGCTAACCGAACTAACTTTC
>CAYNNP010000443.1:0-3268 GCA_964398215.1 uncultured Pirellulaceae bacterium
CATCGCAGGTGACGGTGCGCTCAAGAAATAGTTACCGTAACACGTAGCCGGAGTCACCAGACTTCGGGAACCCACTAACGCTTGCCTGAAGTCTGGTGACTCCAGCTACGATTGAGCCCGCGCATTGTATTTTGCAAGAAGCTGTTCAGCCTCCGAAACTGAGGAGGATTCATGGATAAATGTTTCCGCCTCCGCAAGCGTGGCAGGCCGATAACCAGGCCCGCAGCAACCGCAGGAGTGATAAGCGAACCCGTTTTCATACAACAACGCAACCTTCGCCCATTGTTTCACGTCTGATTTTTTTGGAGCCTCAAAATCGTAACCCATGCAGTGCATCGGTTGCTTGCAATCAGGACAAGGAACAGGTGCGTCTTCTGCGCGTTCACGAATTACGTGATCCGCGAGGTCTGAATCCGGATAGCGTTTGAACGCCTTGCGGCAGTCAAAGCACGCGTAGTGTTGTTTATAAGGTCCACACAAACCGTAGCGACACATTTTGCTGATGCCCATTAACGAAGGTAATTACTTTGCGACACCACTTCTGTTCGAAGTAAGAATGGGGCGCAACACAAACAGTTTACCAAAAAGAAACCGCGTCGCCAAAGCGGCGGTGCGCCGAACGCGATTGCTTCAATACCATAGGTAGCCGCGCCTACGCGCTGGATGCGGCGTCAAGAAACGCACCGATCGCGTAAGAATCAAAGGTTTTCGTGTCGTGTTCGTGCACAGTGAATCCGGAGACATGAAATTGAACGTTTGAACCGTTGTGCAGATCGACTACCACGAGCGTATCGAGTTTGTCGGTAGTGAATTTTCCGTAGACAACGCGACCAATTTCAGAATACCGGAAAGACGCCCAATCGTCAGGCAGATACACGTGGCAGCATCGGTCGGTCAGTACGATTGCGTCCTGAAGCGAATTTGCAACGTTTTCGTAAACACCAAGGACGTATTCGCCATCAGATAACGGCAGATGGTCAAGCGAATACGCGACACCCACGGAAGGAACGTGACGCAATCTAAGCGGTTTGAACTTAGCAACTTTCCGTAGTTTGCGGTGGGCATAAATGCTTACGTCAACAATCAATTGGATCGCTCAACAGAGGATTCTTAAAACACCACTTCTGTCCGAAGCCAAAAAGTGTTGTAACTCCAATTCTTAACAACAAGAATTCGCATTGCCAAACAAGGCGTTGTCCGCTGCAGGGCAAAGCAGTTTTTCAGACTGCTTAAAGTAGCTCGGCTCTCCGAGCCGAGAAATCGCCAGGTCTCGGCTGGGACAGCCGAGCTACTATGTTGCCTACCTTGAAAAACTGATTTGCCCTGTTGTCCGCTGCGTGACGATCCAAACAAGTAACCGAACCAATCGGCTTGGCAAACCAAACAGCATTCCAGCGACGGACCACCAAACTACGGGATGGTGTTACCAACCTCATCAGCCCAGACCTCTCGTACCCAGAGTACGTCTGAATAGGGAGAAACGTAAGAAACTTTCCACCCCGCATCTTCGAGTGTGGAGATCATGCCGGGCCGCGCATCAGTGTTGGTAGTGTGAATGATAATGGGGCAACATGGCTCGCGAGTCGCAAGGTAGTCAGACACGTCGCGACCGATGCCTGGATCAAAAACTGCACCGTCGCGTTTACGGTTGGGACCAAGGTCATGGTCAAGGCAAATCAGCACGCAGCATTCCAGATTGTCAGCGAACCACGCGTTGATGTCCGGAGCATTGTCAAAGGTAACAGCGTTTAGTCTGGGATAGCGTTTGCGAAGGATTGGAACCATCGCGTCAAGGCGGTCAGGTTCGTCGTCCAAGATGGCGATGGTGTCTGGAATCACGGTTAGCTAAGGTCCGGCATCAAAGGGTTGTTACGAGCTATTTGTTGTCTTTCGCGTACTTCAGTAGTTCTGAAAATGCCAACTTGTCTTTGCCGGAGTGCGTTTTGAGTCCGAGACTTCCCAGAAACCCAGCGAAAGCAGGTGTTTCAACAGAGTAGTATTTGGTCAGTTCCGCAACCTCATCAGATGACATGTCGTAAAGCCATACAATGTTCACCAGCGGAATGTCATCGGCATACTTATCCCATGCCGCAAATAGGCTGCCGACGAATTCAGCTTGAAGCTCCTCCGAGCTTCCGTTCGCGATGCTGCTTGGAAAACCGGTTTCGAGCAGGTGAACCGGCTTGCCATCAGCCAACGATACCAGAGTTCCTATTTCGTCTTCCACGACCGACGGCGACCGAATTTTAAATTCTACATCCAGTGGATAGTAAGTCACCATCACGGCATCAGAACTGGAGTTCAGTTCGCTGATAAACTGCTTTTGATTGCCGGTAATGGCCGAATAGGTTGTTTTGACACCAACAGGTACATCCGGCAATCGTGCTTTGATATGATCCCGCACTTTCACAAAAAATCGAGAGTACTGGTTCCATCGATCTTTGTCGTCGCCAAGGTTACCGTCCACTTCATTGCCAATCGAGATGGCAACAATTCTCGCGTCCGGTAAACCCGCGATCGCGAAGTCCACAAATTTGATGAAAGCCGCGACGACTTCAGCATCGTCAAATGTTTTTCCCAGAAGGTAAGCAGGAATGCGGATTGCATTGGTGTCAATGGGATTCAACGACAGCACGATGCCGGTATCGAAGGCCGGGTAGACTTCGTTCGCCATTTTTAGAAACGGGCTCTCATAAATTCCGGGAGCGGATTCGATGTCATCCCATTGCTGTGGCAATTCAATGAATTGAATGCCAGCACTTTTGGCTTCACCGAAAGCGATTTCGTACCCAACACCTCCTTCGGTAACGCCAAAACCAAGCAGACGATCTGAATCACGTACTGCCAACTTAGTCTCTGAAAGTTTCGCTTGGTTGATACTGGTTTCCTCCGAGCATCCGGAAACGGTCGCTATCCCAATGCAGACGACAGTAGCAAGAGTAACTGAGAGGCGATTCATCTGCGTAAGTCATCGAAAAGTTTGCACGACACCGCTCTAAACAAACCAAACATGCCAGAGCTATCAGGAATTCTATCAAGTCCAGCCGGGAACGGCAAAACTGATTTCAAAGTGGCCGTCGATCTCCGAGCGACGTAGCCCGACCGGAAAGTTAGCCAACCGTATTGATTTGGATCGTACAGAAGTGCTTGCCAATGGCTTGGTCGAATTTACGATCTGGATTCCAAGAAACTGGATGCCACAAAGTCGGGCTACATCTCTGGGGACAGAGATGGCTACTTTAAGTGGCCGTCGATCTCCGAGCGACGC
>CAYNNP010000444.1:0-3251 GCA_964398215.1 uncultured Pirellulaceae bacterium
CCCCGGTTTCGAGCACAACCAGACTTTCAATTGCGATGGCCGTAGGGTCAAGACTTTCGGCAAACCTAAAACCGAAAGTCTTTGATCGTTTAACCGGCAGCCGAAGGCGCCCCACAGCTACCGGTTAAACGAAACAATGCTCGTCGCTGACTAAACCTATGACGGACGAAATGCGGACAGTTTTTCTTTTAGCGTCCGCGCTGCCGTAGCGGCATCGGAGGCGTCACGTATCGCTCCGGTCACAGCGATACGATGAAAGCCCGTTTGCAAAACCGTATCGAGATTGGCGCCTGTGATCCCGCCAATTGCGAATGCAGGAAGTGGGTTTGCTTTTGGAGCATTGTGAACTTCGCTTAAAAATTCTGGGCCCACATAACGATCAAAACACTTTGTCTTGCCGGCAAACACAGGACCACATCCGATGTAGTCCGCATCATCGGTGATCGCTGCATGGACTTGCGATAGATTGTGAGTGGAAATCCCAAGCAATCGTCTTGTTCCGATGATTCCACGTGCATCAATCCCCGGCATCTCGTCTTGACCGACATGCACGCCATCAGCATCCGATGCCACAGCAAGATCGCATCGATCATTCACAATGAACAACCCGTTGGACTCTCTAGCGATCACGGATGCGGCCTTTGCTCGTTCCAGCAGAGTTCGGTCATCGCAGCTACGATCTCGTAGCTGGATGACATCCACACCACTATCGAACAAGAGCCGAATGCGATCTTGAAAGCCTTGTTGAGAATCACCGGCCGATACCAGAACGTACAACTGTGATGTTGCCAACCGTTGTCGTCGATCGTCCGTGATCAGCTGAAGCTCTAGTTCTCGGCAAGTCTCATAGCATCGATAGCGAACTTGCTCGATCTTGGCAGCAGCGGATGGGTCGATGGTCTTGCCATATTCTTCTAGTACCCGCAAGGACTGTTGTGTTCTAGCAGCCGCAGCGGCAACGACATGGCGAATGTTTTGGCGGTTAGCCTCTGATTCGGCTGAGATTTGTGTACCAACATCGTGGCCAGTGTCACGAGCTTGCAGTCGTTTTTCACGTGAAAAAAGATCGATGGCAGCGGTCAAATCGTGCCGTAGTTTTTTGCATTGCTCCGACAGTTTTGCCTCGTTGAGCGAAAAACGAGCGCATTCTTCGAGGGTTCTTAGTCCTTCTGCGGCTCGATTCGAATTGGCATCCAGAATACGATAGGTTGCTTGATCTGGGACGTTCGACATTGGATCTAAAATAAGAGAAATCAAAATGCGACAAACCAAAATGACTTTGATCTACAGCTTGATTGTGTCACTGATGCTGGGCTTTGCAAATGTGCCGGCAAGTGGTCAGGATACAACAAAGCCAAAACAGGCAACCAAAACAAAGCAGGCAAAGGACAAGAAGACGGCCCAGAAAAAGCCGAAGACCAATCCTGCGCTTTTACCGTTAAAGGAGATTGACCCTAAACTTCCAAACGTGTTGATCATTGGCGATTCGATTTCGATCGGTTACACAATTGCCACGCGAAAAGAGCTTGCTGGCGTTGCCAACCTCTTTCGCCCGCTAACGAATTGTGGTCCGACGACTCGAGGTTTAGAAGGAATGGACAGTTGGTTGGGGGATCGAAAATGGGATGTGATTCACTTCAACTTTGGACTCCACGATCTAAAGTACATCTCGCCCAACAGCGGCTTGGCGGATCCAAAAAATAAGACAAGCCGCCAACAGGTTCCGCCTGAGGACTATGCCGCGAACCTGAAGAAGATCGCGCAGCGTCTAAAGAAGACCGGTGCTGTTGTGATTTGGCGCGAAACGACGCCAGTGCCCAAGGGAGCGAAGGGACGTATTGTTGGAGATTCCAAAAAATACAACGAGATTGCAGCGAAAGTAATGATGGAAGTCGGGGACATCGAAACGGATGCGATGTTTGCATTCGCAACCGAGAGTGTCCCGCAGCTTCCAGCCAACGTTCACTACAGCCAACAGAGTAGTGCAAAACTAGCAAAACACGTTGCCGAAGTGATTACGAAGGCTTTGAACGCGAAATCGAAGTAGCGGTAATCCAGTTCCAGTCTTGGAAACTAAGTCGACAGTGTTAAGATATCGCCGTCGACAAACGCCCTCGTAGCTCATCAGGATAGAGCGACACTTTCCTAAAGTGTAGGTAACAGGTTCGAGTCCTGTCGGGGGTGCTTTTCCTTGCTGGGGGTAGCTGGCTTAATTGAAACGATCTCCGGACGAACTCATCCAGAGTCATAGGCAATGGGCAACGAAGGCAAATCGGCTAGATTTTTTACCAGTAAAGCCAGCCACTCACCCGAGTATAAACTGGAGTCGGAACTGAAATCCAAGAACCGTTATGGGCCAGCAGCATCAATACGAACCTTGCTTAAATGAGATCGCTAACAGCTGGCAATCGCGTTGGTCTGCGCTCCGCTCAATCACAGCTGCTTGGTATCAAATAGAAATGGAAGAGACGGATTTGTCACCACTACCTTCATGCTACTCTCAAGCAAAAGACTATTCGGCATCAATTCAGCAATGGATTCTTTTTAGAGAGCAAGTTCAATCCAAATCCGAGATTCGGGTCATTCGTGATGATTTCGTTTTTGAAAACATCAACACCCCTGCGTCCATTAGTTTGCAAGTTATATCCGAAGGAAACGTCTGCTGGGCGGTTTTGAACGACCAGTTAAAAATGGATGATCCACCCGTCGTTTGCTTGACCGGTGATTGCTATGGCGACTACGAAGAAGACGTTTTGTTTGCAGACTGTTGGGAATTGGGCTGGGAAAGCCATGAAACCGTGTCTGAGTTCGCGCTCGAACAAATCGCACATAAGCTTCGAGGCGAACGTGGAGGCTGCAGTGTTGAAGTCAAGGAATCCGCAGAAGTGCTATTCGAGGCGATGGAGCACTATTTCCAAAGGTCAACCTGGTTTGGCAATACCTGTATTTTTGAATCACCAGATTTGTTTGCAACTGTTCGAGGTCGCCAATTGAGTCTGGAAGTCCGTGGTGATTTGGAATTGAGCGATTTGCCTCAATGCGTCTTAAAGAACATAAATCATGGTGGTGCATTCCACGGAATTCTCGTTCCCGTCCGGTAGCAGCTTGATTTCGGATCTCACGCTCGGAAAGACATCGGCGATTGGCTTCTCGGGTATCAGGGAGGTGAGATCGGAACTTGCCGTTCAGCTCATCAGCAGGTGGTTGGCTTAATTTAAAACCAATGTGTCGATTGAATTAGCATTGGGTAG
>CAYNNP010000445.1:0-3233 GCA_964398215.1 uncultured Pirellulaceae bacterium
TTGACCCGGTCCCTCGCTCACGCGTCGGGTTACCAAAATGCCCCAGATCAAAAACTGATTTACCCTTGAAAGATCCCCCTGGCGGATGGCAAATCGAGCCATTTTGGGCTGGCCGAGAACCTCATGGGCTGGCCGCGCCAACATCTGCTGGCACCAGCACCAAGTCATCCCAAAGCTGACGATTTCGTTAAGTTCTAAATCCAAACAACCGCGTCTAGGAAGATTGCGAAGGTTTATTTAAAGTGCAGATTATTGAGTGTGCGACGAGACATCTTTTTTGCACATGAACAACAGGGTTGGTGATCTCGGTCCCTTCCAAAACTACCCAAAAATCGACGGCCAACGAACGGCGCTATGGACAGTTATAGTTTGGACTACATCGATGATTTGTACGTCCAGTATGTTCGAGACCCCGCCAGTGTTTCAGATACATGGCGCAAGTACTTTGAACAGTTTTTGGTCGTTGGCACTCCACCCTCGACAAACGGCGATGTCAACTCGCCCAAATCGGGTGATCAAGCGATCGCAAAGGCACCAGCAGGACAAGGTTCTGGTGACGTCGCCAACGACCAATCCTTGTGGATGTCGCGAATGCAAGATCGCGTCAACCAATTGGTTCGCGAATATCGTGTTCGTGGCCACTTGGTCGCCGACCTTGATCCGCTCGGTTTGTTCCGCAGCGAATCGCCGGAGCTCAGTCCAGAACTCTACGGACTAAGCGACGATGACTTGAAACGTCCGCTTGACAGTCGGTCGCTCGATAATGTCTCGGGCGGTAGTTTGGATGCGATTTTAACCAAGCTAAAGAATACGTATTGCCGAAGCATCGGTGCGCAGTTCATGCACATCGACACGCGCAGTATTCGTGATTGGCTTCAAAAGCGAATGGAGTCCACAGAGAATCGCCTGGAACTCTCCCATGATGTCCAGCGACGAATCTACACGCGTCTTGCGGATGCCTCGATCTTCGAAGAATTTGTTCGCCGCAAGTTCGTTGGCGCCAAAACGTTCTCGCTGGAAGGTGCCGAGAGTCTGATTCCTATGATCGACTTGGCTCTTGAAAAAGCAGGTCAGCATCGAGTCAAAGAAGTCGTCTTGGGGATGGCTCATCGCGGCCGATTGAATGTGATGGCCAACATCCTCAAGAAACGAGCGATGAATATTTTCTGGTCCTTCGAAGACCCGGATCCAGAACTCAGTCGTGGCGGCGGCGATGTCCGCTACCACTTGGGATACAGTAGCGATTGGCGGACGGCGTCGGGTGACGAGATCCACATCTCATTGTGTTTCAACCCAAGCCATCTGGAGTATGTGAATCCGGTCGCGCTGGGCCGCGCACGTTGCAAACAAGATTTCCTTGGCGACAAAAATCGCGAAGAAGTACTGACGATCTTGGTCCACGGCGACGCGGCATTTGCCGGCGAAGGCGTTGTGCAAGAGACGTTGAACTTGAGCGAACTTGCGGGCTACCAAACCGGCGGCACGCTTCACATCATCGTCAACAACCAAGTTGGATTCACGACTGAACCAGCCGATGGACGCAGCACGACTTACGCTACTGATGTCGCTAAAATGCTGCAAATCCCGATCTTTCACGTCAATGGCGAAGATCCCGAGGCGGTTGCTCAAGTCGTTTCGTTGGCGATGGACTTTCGCAGCAAGTTCCACCGGGATGTCGTCATCGATCTGTACGCCTACCGTCGATGGGGGCACAACGAAGGTGACGAACCTCGGTTTACTCAGCCTGAGATGTACGCCGAAATCGACACACGCGCGCCGGTCCGCGAACGCTATCTCGGCAACCTACTGGAGCTTGGCAAGATTTCTGAAGCGGAAGCCGACGAGATCACCAAGGTTCGAACCGAAAAACTGGAGTCCGAGTTCGCCGCCAGCAAGCATGAGAAGTTTGTTCCCGACACGCAAACCTTGGCGTCCAACTGGAGCGATTACTTTGGCGGCCCCGAACCGACTGAACCGACCGACACAACGTTCGACAAAGAACGCTTGGGCGAATTGGTCGACTCATTGACTCGGCTGCCACGCGGATTTGGGACGAACAAGAAACTGAAACGCCCGATGACCAAACGCCGAAAGATGGCGACGGGCGAAGAACCCTTTGACTGGGCATCCGGCGAAGCTGCCGCGTTCGCGTCGCTGTTGGACACCGGTCACCCGATTCGAATGACTGGTCAAGATTGCCAGCGAGGAACTTTTAGCCATCGTCACGCTGTGCTGCACAACACAAAGAACGGCGAAACTTACACACCGTTGGCGCACCTAAGTGAATCGCAAGGCACGCTTGAAATTTACAACAGCCCGTTGTCCGAAGCCGGCGTGCTGGGATTCGAATGGGGCTATTCGCTGGACTGCCCCAACGGTCTGATAATTTGGGAAGCTCAGTTTGGCGATTTTTGGAATTGCGCCCAAGTCATCGTGGATCAGTTTATCGCTAGCGCAGAAGACAAATGGAATCGTCTGAGCGGTTTGGTGATGCTGCTGCCACATGGATTTGAAGGACAAGGCCCCGAACACTGTAGTGCTCGAGTGGAACGGTTCTTGGCGATGTCTGCCGAACACAATATCCAGGTCGTGCAACCCACCACGCCAGCGCAGTACTTTCACGTGCTGCGTCGACAGGTACTTCGGAAGTGGCGAAAGCCTCTTGTGTGCTTGACTCCCAAGAGCTTGTTGCGACATCCGAAAGTTGTCAGTTCAATTGATGATGTAGCATCGGGATCGTTTCAAAAGATTTTACCGGACACCGAAGTTCCACTGTCCGAATGCCGGCGGCTGATCTTGTGCACCGGAAAAGTCTACTACGATTTGATTGAAACCCGAGAAAAGCAATCGATCGAAGGCGTGTCGATCATGCGTTTGGAACAGCTGTATCCACTTAGCGGCGACGAATTGTTCGCTGCCCTGATGGGACTGCCCGATGACACAGAGATCCTGTGGGTACAAGAAGAACCGACCAACATGGGAGCCTGGCCGTACATCAAGCTGACTTATGGTGACGAACTGAACGAGAAGTTCAATCTACGCCGAATCAGCCGAGCCGAATCGGCCAGCCCGAGCACAGGCAGCAGCGCGACACATAAACTTGAACAAGACGAATTGCTTTCCGAAGCATTCGCAAACCTGTCGTGAGCCGCAGGGCGATATCCGCTGTCAGCGGCGAGCTGTATGAACTGAGCGGCGAGATCATGCAGATGCTGCACTCATGATTCAGAAAC
>CAYNNP010000446.1:0-3226 GCA_964398215.1 uncultured Pirellulaceae bacterium
GTGAGTTGGCCTCCGGCGTAATGGGACGTTCTCGATACACGTAGGGCCGGTTCCTACCGGCCAAAATGAGATTGCCCTGAAACGCTCTAAGTATGTGATTGCAGTTGGACACAAGCTGCAGGCGGCCGGTGAACCGGCCCTACTCAAACTGCATCGAAAATATGAACGTGCCGGTGCGCATTCCTCCGCTGCAATCGTCGTCATGAGTACTTTGCCGAGTGCGAGGCGTTTACGATCGTAGGTATGCCATTCTTTACCAGCAACACCCCCTTCTTCGCCGAAAGGACAATCAATGACAACAACGATGCGATTTCAAATCATGGTTTGCGCTTCGATTTTGATTCAATCAATTGCTTTCGGAGAGGAAGCGTGGGAGGTCACCGCCAAAGTGTGGGACGCGATGGATTCGAGGAATTGGGGCCAAGTGGAAACTTTGAGCAATAAAGCCGCACGAACATGGGGTGCCAATGCAAAGAAGCAGAATGATGGCTTAAACGCCTATCCAAAGGGCGATGCTGCGAAGAATTATGCCAATCTGAACGAACTGGCAACGATGACCTTTCTGAAGGGTGAGGCACTGAGACAGAAAGGCGATATCGACGGAGCCATGGCGGCTTACTATACGCTGCTCGCAGACTACGAGTACGGCCAGTGCTGGGACAAAAAGGGCTGGTGGTGGCAACCTGCCACGGCCGCACGCGACCGCATCGAAGAATTGTCTCCAGGCAGTCAAACAGAAATCACCGTGCAAGCAGAGCCGCTTAAAGAATCGCTTCGACTACCAGGAAAGAAAGGAATCTGTTTTACGCTGCGTGATCCCAGCAAAACGAAAAACGGTACGTGGAAGCAGAATTTGCCCAAAGTTCTCGCTTGCAACAGCTATTGGAACTATTCATGGGCCACTTCGCGAATTGACCTACAGCCGGAAAAAATCGAATTCGTTCCAATGACTTGGGGAGCGTGGGGTGAAGAAGCGTTTCGCAAGGATCTGCAAACGAATGTCGTACCGCACATCAAGTCGGGCTCAACAAAGCGTCTGCTTGGCTTTAACGAACCGGACAAGAAAGAACAGGCGAACATGTCTTACACCGAGGCGCTGAAGTATTGGCCGATGCTTGAAAAACTTGGTGTTCCGCTATGCAGTCCTGCCTGCGCCAATCCGCTGAGCGATGTGGATGACAGCACCCAAGGTGTGCGAGGAACATGGATGCGAGACTTCATGAAAGAAGCCGACAAGCGTGGCTATCGCATGGACTACATCGGTGTTCACTGGTACGGCAGCCCAAGTCCTCGGGCGTTCAAAGAGCGGATGGTTGAAATCTATAAAGCATATGGACGTCGCCCGCTTCTGATCTCAGAATTTGCGATCGCTGACTGGAGTGCCAAGTCACTTGTGCAAAATGCACATTCTAAAGAGGCGGTTTTCAAGTTTATGAAAGACGTCGTTCCATGGATCGAGAAACAGGACTGGATCGCAGGCTATGCTTGGTTCTCCTTTGGAATCGACGAGGCGGTCGGGACTAGCTCGGCGTTGTTTGATCAAGATGGAGAGTTAACCACGCTTGGGAAATTCTACCAGTCAGTAACAAACGAAAATCCAGATGGCGATCAAGGCATTTAGCCGGGCCGCATCCAAAGGGTAAAGCGCCGAGACGTCACCATGAAACAGCGCACCATAGCGACAACCACTATGGAAGTGTTTCCCGTTCGCTTCAGGAAAATGTGTTACCTGATTGTTAGTTCTTCGAGTTCGGTAAATTTGCCGATTTGCATGTTTGCTCCTCCCAGCAGAATCATTTTGTTTTTGGATACCGGCAACATGCGGTGAAAGAATCGACTGGGCTCTTGTTTTGCGATGGTTCGCCACTGGTCACCTTGTTTGGATAGCTTGTGTACGAATCCGTCCATCGCGGAAACATACAAACCGCCGCCGGTTGCAAAGGCAGCTGTTCCAAAACCTGACATTCCGCTACCCGGAATTTTGGGTCCCGCAGACCATTTTTGGGAATCCATATCAAACACGTGTACTTCGGTCGTTGGCCCAGATTTCATTTGCATTCCACCAATGACGAAGAGCTTGCGATCAAGCGCAGCGACACTTACGGCGCGACACTGGAATGGGGCGTTTGGTAGAGCTTCCCATTTTGCATTTTCGTTGCTCAGGTCGATCGACCATGCCGTCTTGTGCCAATCGGTTTGCTTTTCACCATTCATATTCCAGCCGCCTGCAATGTAGATCGTGGTGCCAACTGCGACCGCATCAAAAGACGACCTGGGTTCAGGCATGGGTGGTAACGCCGACCACTTTTTGGTCTTAGGGTCATAAGCCGCTACGGTTGATTGAGAGTGCAAGTCGTGTTCTTCGCCTTCCGCGTTCATCGCGGTAAAGCCTCCGAGCCGCACGATTTTGCTACCGACAGCGACTAGTGCTAGCCCTTGTAGTTTTGGGCCCTCAGGCAACTTTTCCCACTTGGCTTGCTGTGGCTGAGAATTTAAATCCAAGCTCCAAAATCGATTCGACTGTTCGGCTGTTGAATAAGAGTGAGCGCTGCCAGTGTGTCCACCGTAAACAAAAATACGGTTGTCCAGCATGGTGGCGCCAAAGCTCGTTAGCTCCTCTGGTAAATCTGGAAACTGTGACAGTTCGATCTTGGATTGGCTGCCTGGTTCGACGACCAGGTTTGGTTTCTGCGCGGTTGCGGAGATCGCAATGCCAAAGACTAAGCTCACTGTGAATAGATGAGTTTTGTATTTCATGTTCGATGTTTTCGGTGTTCGAGTTCTTTTGAATATGAACGCTGCTTGCAATATAAGCTTTCTTGCGCGGCAAACTTAGCAATCTGTTCGGGCGGAATGCTTTCAACTGTCCATGATGAATCATAGGCACCCATGCAGTGTAGCGACTTGTACCTAGACGCCGCATCCGAGTTTATTGCTTTGTGAGCGGCAAAGTTTGCAAAACGCTAAGCGGACGTCGTCAAAGACTTTCGGCGATGCACTCATGATTCAGAAACCTTTGAGCCGATGGGCGATAGCCCCGGTTTCGAGCACATCCAGACCGTCAACAACCGGGGCTATCGCCCATCGGCTCACAAAATATGCCGCGCTAATAAATCAACAAGCCGCCAAGACTTTTGGCCGTTCACATAACGCACCACCATAACCTTCCTGTGGTTTAACGAATAAGAATTGTGTCGGCCTCCGAGGCTGTGATTTTTTACTACCC
>CAYNNP010000447.1:0-3198 GCA_964398215.1 uncultured Pirellulaceae bacterium
GGTAGATAAGCAGGGCAAAGCATTGTTGGTCGGGCATTGGGTTTTTTGGTAACCCGAAGCGCAACTCCAAAACTAACGCATCGGGTTACCAACCCAGAAACGAACAGCCAGCGTACTATCCTAAGCAAATGCGAAATGTAACCCTGATCACTACCGGTGGTACGATCGAAAAAACGTACGATGAATCATCTGGTGAACTCAGTAATCGAAATAGTCTTGTTCGCCGCATGCTCGGAGAACTTCGGCTTGTCGATACGCAGATCACAGTCATCGAATTGATGAGCAAAGATAGCTTGGAAATGGATGAAGATGATCGCGAACGAATTTCCAATGCTGCAAAACTGGCCGGAGCGATCGACCCCAAGACGGGATGCGACGGCGTGGTTGTCTTGCATGGAACCGATACGCTGGCGAAAACTGGCAAACGTATCCTTGACGACCTCGGTCAACAACTAACGGTTCCCGTCTGCATCACGGGGGCGATGCGACCATTTGAAATGAAGCGTTCAGACGCTTTGCAGAACTTGACCGAAGCGATCTTTGCTACCGGGATTTTGTCGCCAGGTGTTTACTGTGTCGCACACGGAAATCGTCTTGCGTTTCCAGGCGTCAAGAAAGACCGCGAACGGGGAACCTTCGTGTCGACAGACTAACCCGCCGGGTCGAAGGATCACTTTGCAGTAGCATTGTCTTTCTTCTGCGTCGTTTTTGGCGCTGCGATGGCGTACAGAGTTCTTTTGTTTGCGATGTACATCACGTCGTTGGAAATCGTGGGCGTGCTGAAGATAGTCATTCTGAGGTTGGATTCAAATTCTGGAGTTGCCGCCTTCGGTCCATCAACCAACGGAAAGGCAGCAACGTCACCGTCTTCGTCGCCGATCAAAAGATGTGTGTCTGAAACGATTGGTGATGACCACGTCAGGGCAAGCAAATCATAGGTCCAAACAGCTTGCCCAGTTTTGTTATCGACACAGTGAATGAATCCGCTGTAGTTCACCACGTAAACGTGGTCGCCATGAACAACGACGCGACTAAGACTACGATGCATCTTTTCATTGACTGCGAATTTGCCATCGCCATTCAAATCCGTACCGGTGTACTCCCACACAACTGCAGAATTGGGATTTGCCTTGACCATGTCCCCTGCCGATATATCAGCAGCTAGATTTCGCTTGTGAGGGATCGGAAAATTCGGGGACGATTCGTTGACCACCAATTCGGCGCTGACATCGCCGCGTTTTGTGGGATCGATACACCAAACGCGTCCCTGTCCTTCGCCATGCTCTGGGTCCTGTCCAACAGCCATGTAAACCAATCCGCCGGCGATGGTAGGCTTTTGAATCAAATTATTACGTGTTCCAGCACCACCAAGTTTCCATACAGACGTCTTGGGGTTGCAGTCAAACTTCCATAGCAGTTTGGCTGAGCCGTCCGCATTGCCTGCTGGCGAAAAACTGTAAAGCCAGCCATCGCCGCCCGGAAATATCACTTGCGGTACTCCACCCAGGACACCGAACTCTGGCGACCCCCATTGGCCATGCAAAACGTTGGTCCCAGGTGAGCTATCAGTCCAAAGAATTTTGCCTGTGTGTTTATCAACTGCAAGGAAACTGGGGGCGTTGACCGAAGCACCATAAGTATGTGTCATTCCGACTCCTTCGCCCGTGACCACAAACAACCGATCGCCGGCGATGCAAGGGATGCTTGCCGCGGCGTTGTGCGGATTGACATTCAATTCGCCCATCATGTCCAATTTCCAAACCACATCAGCTTCTTGTTTTTTGGATTGAAATTTTGGGTCTTGGACTTCGCCGTCATCTTCACCATCCAGATAGCCTTCGGTATCCAAGCAAACCAATTCGCAGCGATTGCTCACGTAATACAACCGATCCGCTTCAACGGTCGCGGATCCAGTGACACCTTGCAGCGGATAATCGTGAACGCGTCCCGTTTTCAGTTTTTGATTGGAGTGTTGCCACAAAAATTTGCCGGTCTTGGCATCAAAGCAAAGCATGACACCAAGATCAACATTGGCTGGAAAGCGATTGAGGTATCCGCTCCCGTTGTTGCTACCGATGAAGACCTTGCCACCGGAAACAACAGGGCTACTGTGCGTAACGGACCCAAGTTTCGCAGTCCACAAGACATTGCGGCCGGTTCGGATATCAAACGAAGCGGGAACACTGCGACCCGTAGCATTCCAGTACTCGCGCCAGCGTTCAACATTCAGGGCAACGAAAATCGTTAACCCTAGAAACAAGATCAGCATTGTCCGTAGACTAAATTGCCACAAGCGCCGTTTCGGTTTCTTGTCTGGCTGCTCGTTCATGAATCGGTCGGTAGGTGGCTGTTCACGACCATGAACAGCATCGTTGGCTTTAGGATTTGCGAAAAGTACGGCACGATATGGTCATGGTCGGCGATTTGAATCACTGGTGTATACGGTTCCAGACTGCCAAGGACCTCAGCAGCACTGATTTCCTTTCCGTCGATGTCATAAAACCTGACGTCTTGATGACAATACGATTTGGATTGCTGAAACGGAACAAGATTGATCGGTATTTCATTTTCCGGAACAAGACGAGTCCGAGTTTCGAGTCGAGTACGCGTTACAGCTATTCCGTCAACTATTTCCGTATAGGGGATTGATACGGTGTAAGCGTGTTCCACAAGCTTCTTGTCGGTATCATCTGGCTGTTTACGTTTTCGTACTGGAACAGTCCTGGTCCTGTGTTCGGTGCGGTATTTGGTTACGGGTTCGCCATCGATTTCTGTCGTATAAGGAATATGGACCACGTAAGTTTGGATCACATTTTCTATGTGCGTTTCTCCGTCGTACTCCGCAGCCTGCATTGTTGGCAAAGACTCCCAGACCTCAATCCCATCTTGCGAATTACAAATCGAAACAAACCGATAGAAGGGCGAGCATCCGTCTGCATTCGTGGTGAATACTCCCGGAGCATTTTGCATCGGCGGTTTGAAGGCGTCGGGAATCGTGTTGGACATGGATCAATTCTTTGCAGAGTTAGGCCGAGCGTTGTGGACAGTCGCAGCGACTTTGCCGTGTTAGCCGACTGAACGAGTTTAATGAACACCGGCCGCATTGCCAACTTGAACAATTCTGCTACAGGGGCAAAGCAAGCTGTTCGTAGATTGGGCACTCTTGCCCGATTCAAAGCGTATTTCAATTCAGTCGGG
>CAYNNP010000448.1:0-3184 GCA_964398215.1 uncultured Pirellulaceae bacterium
CGCTGCTTCGCAGCTGGTTTTCTGGCTGTTGAACACGATCAACCAAACGAATCGCGATACATCTTTTAAAAGCGCAACTCCAAAACTGACGCTTCGGGTTACCAAAAACCGATGCCTGACGTAAAAGCGCAACTGCAAAAGGCGCGATGCAAATCTTGAACTCATTTCGCGACACATTCTAACGCCATAGCCAATCGCGAAAGCCGTCTACCACTCGCTCTTGATTCTTGATTCCTATCCATAGCAGCAACAAGATCAACGCGGCCGCCACGGTCATCATCAGGAACCCGCGTCGTGGGTTTGGCGCTGGCAATCCGCTTACCTCGTCGCGTAGCTTGCCTAGCAAGTCGTTCCAAAAAGCGGGCGAAACATTTGGCTCAAAGGCAACGACTTGAGCATGATCGATTCCGCGGTATCCATCGAGACGCAAGTGGATCCCGTAGGTCGGCAGAGTAACCTGAACATTCGTTTCGTCACCGATTGCTTCGGGATCAATCAACTTTGACACATTGGACAATGACTGAAAAAGCTCCATTGGGCCTCGCCCATAGACAACCAGCTTGGCAGGAACCGTCAAGCAAATCAGTAACACAATCAATCCGTAAAAAACCAACAGTGGCAGCCAAACGATTGGGCCAAACGCGGTTGCTGCCGCATTGGGAAAAAACAGTTCGGCCGGTCCTACCACAATGAAACCCGATATCGCCAACGCAAGTGCCGCTGTATCCCGTGCGCCCGTGGTCACAACCGCTCGTCCCGAAATTCGTATCCAACCCAGAACTAGCAGATACCCGATCAATGGGACGAACGCCATTACGATCACAAATGGTTCAACAAACATTAGGCTCAGCAGGATCAGGCGAACGAACGGAAGTGCACACCTGTATTGTAATGCTACGCGCCGCGATGCGTTAGGACGGCTAGCGAATTAAGTCGACCTTTCGCTCCACAATAGCAGGCATCGTAAAAACGCAACCCGCACGCAGTTTTAGCCCCGGCCTTTATCTACGAGCCATTGGCACCGATGCGGCGCCGCCGTCGGCTATTCGGGAGGATCCAGTGCTTTTCGCATTCGATCTTGAGCTTCTTTGGATAGCTGAATATCAAGATCTGAATCCACCACCTCTTCGTCGTACTGCTGTGCTTTTTGTCGAATGAACAACAAATCTTTGCGAAACCCCGAGCACACTTTGCAGATACTGAGATGCAGCCACACCCTTACACGACTCCACCACGTCAATTGGTGGTCGAGCGATTGAGAGACAAGCTCGGTGATTTCCTTGCAGTTCAGCAAATTTCGCGGCCTACGTTTAGGAATGGCTAGGCTCCCATTGGCTATTCATGCAACTCGATAGCTTCAGGCGTGCCCGATACATCATGACCCACATGTTAGACGGCGTAATATCCAGAGCCTTACATACTTCATTGGTACTTTGGTTCTCAATTTCTCGCAGAGTGAACACATCTGCGTGTTGGCGCGACAGCCCCTTCAAGCAGCGGCGGAAAACCTTCCAGAAATCTTCGCGTTCCAGTGAATCAAGCCGCCGTTTGTCGGCCTTACGTACCTCAGCACGCCAGCGACCACTTTGGTCGAACAGCGCATCCGAAGGATCACCATCCTGAAGTGGCATCGACCGGTTTCGTACTCGAATCAAATCAATGATTTTGCGTTTCAGGATGCCCATCAACCAGCCAAGTTCCGATCCGCTACCGGAATATTGGTCAACATGTCGCAATCCGGCAACAAACGTCTCCTGAACGACTTCTTCGGACGCTTCACCATCACGCAGGCGCGACATGGCATAGCGATATAAGGCGTTGCCGTAATTGTCGACCCAACCAGTAGGGTCCAGTGACGCTTCGTTGGGTTGCGCTAAATCATCCATGCAGGGTCCGCCTTGTCATTCAATTTGAAAGTACTTTCGTGAGCAAGCGTCGCTACTGCAAACTCGCTACGAATGTTAGCCACAATACATGCGAGTTCAACCGCTATTGGCTCACTATCAATGATTGACAAAACGAAGCGTATGACGGGTCGACCGACCCGAACCGTTTTTAACGTCAGCCGCCGCCAAATCCGCCGCTTCGGCCACCTACTGGCGCATACGCGCCAGATCTAAAAAGAGACGCTACCTGGCTGCTTCGTCGCCGTGACGCTATTTGCTTTAGCTGCTTGTCTTGCTCGTACAACGAAGACGCAACAAGCTTCATTTGCTTTTCATCTTGGGTAAGTCGTTTTTGGAACTTTCCAAGAGCAAGCATCGCGGCGTCCAGTTCAGGTGTTGAACCACCATAAGGTATCCCATCGGAATCGCCCAGATACTTGAAGGTTTGGACATTGCCATTATCACGAACTAAATGGGCGCTGCGAAGCTCGCCTTTTTCCCATTGCTGAATCAGCCAAGGATGTCCGCCAGTGCATGACTCACAGCAGCCACGAAACAGACAGCGTATTCCATCGACCTTTCCATCTGAGTACTGTTCAAAGACAAGCGGACGTTTCGCATCATCCCAAGTGAACAGTGTTGATGACCGTTTGCCTCGGTCGTAGGAAGTGTGAGCAACCGGTGCGCCGTCTTCTGTAAAGGCAGCGAACAAGCCATTCAAAACCGCTCCACGTCTTTCCGCCAGCAAGATCGGTTTTGCACTGTCGTTGTCATAGATTCGTATCATCGGCGGTTTGGATTGCCGTACCCGCTTACGCAGCGAGGCTTGAAACTCTTCGATCTCTGGCCGAAAAATTGCACCGATATCGATCACCTCGCCCGACTCCAGCCTGACCCGATAATCGGACGCTGGTTCCTTGGGTGGCTTGGCGGCTTCCGATTCACTAGCGGATTCAGATTCGTTCGTGGCCTTAGGTTTGGTAGTGGTTGCGTTTGCATCAGGGACCAGCACAAAAACGTCAGGCGGAAGCTGTGGACTGGAATTCGGTTCGTCACCCCAGCACAAAAGCGAGCAAGACAAACACATGAGAGCGAATCCAAAGATGGCTCGTCCGCTGATTGTGACCATGATATTGCCTTTAGATGGCATGTTAAGAAAAGCGTGGCTGTCGTCGATTGTAGCAGTTGGCAAGATCGAAATTCAAGAAAATGCGTATTAAAAAACAGGGCAAATCAGTTTTTGATTCTGAGTGATTTTGGTAACCCGACGCGTGTGCGAGGGACAACGTGAATCCCTC
>CAYNNP010000449.1:0-3181 GCA_964398215.1 uncultured Pirellulaceae bacterium
AATCCAGTCCGTTACCCCGCAGCCTATTCCGGCTGAAGCCGGTACTACGAACGGTGGGCAATAAAAAATCACAGCCTCGAAGGCCGACACAATTTCCGTTCGCTAACCCAGAGGAATATCATGTTAGCGCATCAGCTTGTGTACCGGCATTTTGGTAACCCGAAGCGTGAGTTTTGAAGTTTTGCTTTTTAAGTAGGCCGGACCGAGCAAACGCTGCAATTGCCGGAACTGCGGACGCAAGTAGAAACGTCGTTGATAGTGTAATCTCGGCGACACTGGAGGCGTTTGCGCTGTTCCGGCACGTATCGCGTCCTTGGTCCGGCCTACAACTTCGGGTTACCAAAAAAACACAGCTCCAAAACGCGCACGCCAAGCACAACCCGAATCGCTCGCTAACGCGCCCTTGCATCACCAGGCCAACAACAACACACCCCGCTATTGAATCACAGTTGGCAACGGAGAACCAATCACAGAAACACCATCTTTCTTGTACCGGACCGTTGTCCACTGTCCATCGATTGGAAACCGAACTTCCATCCACTCCCAATCCTCCGGCAGCGCAGGCTTGATCGTCAGCTTTCTACCGGGAACAGAAACTTGCAACCCCGCTAAACCTTCCAGGTACAACAAGATTTTTCCAGCGTTAAAGTTCGAGTACTGGTCACCAAACAGCGTCCCGTTTCGGCGATACGCCTCCGGCGCAACCGGAATCTGCCACTGATCATGAAAGTTGTAATTCTCAATGTGGTTCAGCGTCAGTTGGCTGGCGACATCAGACAACCCCTGACGAAACAAACCGTCCAACAAAAAGTACGCTGTGTCCGGCGTGTACCCAAAAGAATCATCCACCTGCGTATCGAATTGGCTCATCGACTGCCTTGACATCGCAAGCGGAAAAAACTCACCGTAAAATCCGGTCTCTTTGTTCAACGCCCAAGCGTCAACCATAGGCCTCGCATACTCGCGCGGAAAATGCGGAGAACGCATCGCCCAAAAACCATTGGTCATGATCATGCCATTGTCGGGAGCCGCAAAATAGTTCTTGGCCCCATTTACTTCCCACCTTTGCTGAAACATCAATCGAATGTGTTTCGGATCGCGGTTAACGATCTTTCTCCAGTGCTCGACATCAGCTTGGTTCCCAGTCAATCCAGCCATCCGCTGCAGCGTCTCCGCCACCTGGAACTCGTTCATCGCAAAGACCGTAAGGCGATCCCAAAACAACTTGGCAAAATGGTCCTCGTAACACGCTTTCAAAAATTCCACATCGCCCGTGTGCTGATAGATCTGCCAAGCCCCCAAGACGTGCTCGGATGTCTCGCCGCCATACGCCCCGCTGTGCCAACTGATCCCCTTGTTATCCGACAGCATGCGAATTCCATTTGGCAATTCGCGGTAGCGTTGATTCTGCGTCAAATGTTTCCAAGTCAATACGTTGCCGTACGCCAACCGAGGTTTGTCCGCAGTCCAAGCACCCACTTTGATTTGGAAAGTAGCATCATATCGATGCATCCCCAAGAAATTGTTAACCGCCGTCTGCGTATGGTTCTCCGCCTCCCAGCCTTCGCCAACCTCGATGTAATACATCAAGTAAATCGCCCACAGGTAGTAATAGATATCCACAAACTTTGGATCCGAACACCGAAACCAGGGAACCTGATCGTTCAATAAACGATTCATCTCGCTAGTCTTCCGGGTCAGCGGTGCACGATATCCGTCAGTCAGCTCACGTGCAGCCCCAATCGCAATCGCCGCATCGTCATGCATCGCCCAAGACACCACGGTTTCTTTTGTGTCGCATGGCACTGTGAATTCATAATGCTGAACGTCACGATCATCACGCCTAGTCGTCGAACTCAGAAAATCCCGTGACGCGCACAACGCAGTCGACATTCCTGAATAGACACATGGCCCAACTCGCTCGACCGCCCCAGGGTCCGGTCGTGACCTTACGGTACCACCCTCGGAGATAAGAATGGTATTGGTATCACGGTTGACCGAAACTTTCGCGGTCGATGAAACACTTTGGCGATGAAAGAAGCTGTGACCTGTGAACTTCAGTGCGACCGGTTCGGATGACCAGATTATGGAGGCAACGGCATCGTTCGCCGCAACGTACTTTTCCTCGCGCAGATGAACGCCATCGAATTCGTACTCGCAAATCAGTTTATCGGGTCGCCAACGCATACTGGTTGGCCTTGGGTTCTCATGAACTTTCCCATTGACGATCACACTGCCATACAGCACACGTGTGTCTTTGTAAAACTCCCACCCACTGTAGTCGTTACCGGTTCCAGTGTGCTCATTCCCCGCGACCTGACTTTCAAGCAACCCGACGCCACGGCTGCGCAAGTCATGGTGTACGGGATGCGTCAAACCGATTGTTTCGTGCTCAATCAATTTCCAACTGGCGTGAAATCCTCCAACGTAATACGAAACGTTACCAGCAAGGAATCCATGTTTCCGTCCTTGGATTTCTTGCTCCAGTCGCACGCAATAATCAACAAACGCAGGCCTCTCATCCGCAGCCCCACGCGAAGACAGGCCAGTACACAGCAGAACCGTCAACAGGGCCGTAGAGCTAATCAGGTCACGCATCTTTTTCAACCCACACACTTTCCAATCGCCGCCTCCCCGCCTCAGCGGAATGTCGATTTACTGAGCCGACGGCGCTAGCCGCGGGCCTTTGTTTGATAACGCACCCATACGAGGCCCGTGGCTATCGTCAGCGCCAGCGGCTCACCAAAATATGTCACTCAAATAAATCAACAAGCCGCCAAGTCTACAGACCACTAAAGAACCAACGAATCACAACTCATCGAAAGTCCTCCCGCCAAGGAGAGTCAATTCGTCCGCCAAACAAACCCGAAAAACTGAAGCACTCCCTACACAAGCGGAGGAAGCTCATCGCCGGCGTACCAACCAAGACCCGCGGTTGGAATCTACCACACCAGAGCACTGAATTTCACCCATTCAGCCTATCTGGACAGCGCCACTTTGTGATCAGAATACGGGGATTCGCTGACTCATCAGCCGCAGAGCGTTAGCTCCCGGTTCGTGCGGCAATAGCCGGGAGCTAACGCACGGCGGCTGATAAAAGTGGCGCTGTCCAGCTGGCCCATCTCCCCAGGTCCCGCTAAGCTAACAAATAAAGCGACACCACGTCGTTTAATCCCCCGTT
>CAYNNP010000450.1:0-3149 GCA_964398215.1 uncultured Pirellulaceae bacterium
AACAAGAAAACCAAAGACCGCCCCGTCTATCCCGATTGGAAACGTTTGATTGAACAATAGAATGTCGTAGGTGACGTCGCCAGACTTTGGGCGAATTACGAGGGCGATTGCCAGCGCTCCTGAACTCTGGCGAGCCCAGCTACGAAAAAAGCCGCCATGGATTACCGTAGCAGCCAACGACAGGCCACTGAACTATACTCGACGTAGCCGAATCAAATGCGGTGACCGTCCATCAATACTATGAGCTTTTTTCAGATGAATCTTCAATGCTGGCCGCGAATTCCTGGTGCCTTTTTCGCGTCGTTGGTGATCTGCGTTCTGCTTAGTCCACTGGCGATGGCTGAAGAGATTTTTGTCAGTCCTGCTGGCAACGATCAGAACGATGGGAAGTTGAGTACGCCTCTTGCCAGCATCGCGGTGGCTCAAGCCAGGGTGCGGGCGTTCAAGCAGAACAATCCCAAACAACCGATCACGGTTTATCTGCGCGGCGGCAAGTACTATCTAACCGAGCCAGTGGTCTTTCAACCTGAGGACAGCGGGACGGCGGAAGGCCCTGTGGTTTACAAGGCGTATCAGGACGAGGTGCCACAAGTACTTGGTGGCGTGAAGCTGGACGGGCTGAAGTGGGAAGACGCTGGCGACAATGTCTACAAAACCAAGGTGCCCGAAGGTCTAGTATTTGAAACGCTTTTCGTTGACGGGCAGCAGCAGATTCTTGCCCGCTACCCGAACTACACCGAAGACGCTCCAGCGTTCAATGGAGTTGCCAGTGACTGTCTATCACGTGAGCGAATCGCCACTTGGAAAGACCCGACAAATGGTTACTTTCATGCGATGCATCCCGCGCGATGGGGCGGTATCCACTATCAGATCACTGGCAAAAAAAGCAATGATGAAGTGACGATGGTGGGCGGTACCCAAAACAACCGCGGCGATGGCAAACACAAGTCGCATCGTTTCGTCGAAAATATCTTTGAAGAGCTGAACGATGCACACGAGTGGTATTTGAATCGAAAGACATCGGAGCTTTACTTTTACCCCGCACACGACACAGGGTTGGATAGCGCTGCGGATCTGAGCAAGGCGGATTTCGAAGTGGCGGCGTTAGAACAACTATTCGTCTTCAAAGGTACCCAAGCAGCACCGGTCCGGCACATCTCGCTTGAGGGACTGACGCTTAAGCGTACAATCCGGACGTTCATGAAAACCGAGGTGCGTTTGCTGCGGAGTGACTGGACAATCTATCGTGGTGGCGTCGTGCACTTTGAGGGTGCCGAACACTGTGCACTACGAGACAGCGAACTGAGTGACCTTGGTGGTAACGCAGTTTTCTTCAACCTGTACAACAAAGACAACGTTGTCGAAGGCTGTCACATTTACAACGTCGGTGCGAGCGGTGTCTGCTTCGTCGGCGATATCGCTACAGCCCGTGCAGAAAACTACAACATCAACGACGGACCGCCGCTGGACGAAATGGACTTCACACCAGGTCCAGCAAGTAACAACTATCCGCAGAAATGCCGCGTCGACAACAACCTGATCTACAACATCGGCAACTTTGAAAAGCAGACTGCGGGCGTCCACATCAGCTTGGCGGCCTACATTACGGTCAGCCGCAACAGCATCTATGACGTGCCGCGGGCGGGCATCAACATTAGTGAGGGCAAGTGGGGCGGACACGTCTTGGAATACAACGACGTTTTCCTGACCGTTCAAGAGACTCATGACCACGGAGCGTTCAACAGCTGGGGCCGTGACCGCTACTACACCAAGAATCGCGGTGAAGCGGGCAACCGTGTGGCCAAGCACGGCTACGACTTGGTAAAGATCGACATGCTGGCCAAGAATGTGATTCGCAACAATCGCTGGCGGTGTGACCACGGCTGGGACATTGACCTGGACGACGGGTCGGCGTGGTACGAGATTTACAACAACGTCTGCCTTAGCGGCGGGATCAAACTGCGTGACGGTATGCTACGTAACGTCTACAACAACGTGAACATCAACAATTCGATGAACCTTCACGTTTGGCTAAAGAACAGTGGGGATGTCATCACCAACAACATTTCTACTCACGGCTATTTCCCCATCGGGATGAAGAACTGGGGTAAGGAGCTTGACCGAAACCTGTTCTTTCAAAAAGCATCGCTTGTGAAAGCCCGATCCCAATACCGGACTGACAAAAACAGTGTGTACGGCGACCCGGAATTTGCTGACCCAGCCAACGGCGACTACACAGTCACAAACTCTCAGCTGGCCAAAGCGATTGGGTGGAAGAATTTTCCAATGAATCAGTTTGGCGTGCAAAAACCGTCGCTCAAAGCAATCGCTAAGAAGCCCGATTTTCCCAAGATCGAGTTGACTCCCGACGAAGTCATCGTGGGTGTCGAGTACATGGGTGGTGTGATCAAGAACATTCAAAACGACAACGAAAAATCTGTAGCTGGCTTGCCCGACTATAAAGGCGCCAAGATCGTTAAAGGGCCGACCAAGGGGCTCTTTTCCGTGGTCAAGTTGCAGGGCGATGACGTGGTGCTGAAGATGGACGATGAGCCGATCAATAACATCGAGGACTTCAAGTCACGGATTGCCAGCGGCAAGGCTTACAAGACGATGAGTGTTTGGCGATTTCAGAAAATGATGTTGTTGGAAATGCCTGATCCGGCAACCGTCCCGCTGCTGTTGAACAAGCGAGGCTGGAAGGTTGTTTCAGTCGACAGTGAAGCAAGCGGTTACGAGGCCAAGTTAGCGATCGATGGCAACCCGCGTTCGTTTTGGCACACTCAGTTCGTGAAGGATGAGCCGCCGTTTCCGCATGAATTGGTCGTAGACATGGGTGGCGAATCGGTCGTTCATTCTTTGGAATACCTAGCCCGACAAGGTACGTCTCATCCACGAATCAAAAACTATCAACTGTTTCTGTCAATCGACGGAAAGAACTGGGGCGAACCAGCACTTGAAGGCAAGCTGAAGGACACCGAATCGGCCCAGCACTTTCCGATCAACAATATCAAAGCTCGGTACTTCAAGCTAAAGGGATTGTCTGGCTACACCCGCAACGCCGCAGCGGTCGGAGAGATGTCGTTTTATGGAACTCATGTGCCCAAGAATTGAATGACATCACACGAACCTTAAGAACTGAGTCGCCC
>CAYNNP010000451.1:0-3089 GCA_964398215.1 uncultured Pirellulaceae bacterium
ACTGAAGGCGACTCGCCATTTCGATGACGCGTGACAAACTCCTCGACCAATTCCAAGACCAGTTCTTCGTTGACGTTGTTTGTGCTTGAACTCATTGTTTAACGTATTCGATTCAGAGTCCGAACTGTGATCGAGTTCCGGCTGCCGCGGACAATCGTTTGATCGCGCGACCATACCGCTTTAAGACACCCGAACGAGTCAATCCCAAAGTGATCGCGATTTCATCTGTCGTTAGCTCGTCGAAGTGACGCATGGCAATGATCTCCTGATCGTCTTTGGACATGGTTCCCAGAAAAGACTCCAATTTCTTGGTCACGTCCTCTTGTCTCAGACATCGATCAACGGAAGTGAATTGTCCAGCGAACTCTGCGGCCAGAAAGACACGACTTGGGTCTGGTATCCTGGCAACAGGAAAGGAACTATCGGCGCTCTGGCCTCAATTGTCAAGCGATTTCGCGGCTTTTGATCGGCAGGCAAGCCAATCGTATTGCGCACTGGTTACCGGGATGTAAACGTGAATATCGATCAACTTACGAAAATCGTGGATGCTCTGATCGACTGATGATTTGTCAATCCAAGTTGATGACGCCAGAATTCTTCAAGATCGCCGGCAGCACGTGCAGAGCGCCTTTTGTTGAGAGATGATGACCGTCGCGGTAGAGGACAGTTTGGTCGTCAACGACTCGGTATTGTTGAGAGTCAGCATCGAAAAACGCAGGTTTAGGATCCACCAAAATGCAACCAAGCTCACGCAGCTTTCCAAGCGTCGCGATCCCAAGCCCATCGTGCCGGTCGTCTTCCGAGGGCCGTGTTAATAATTTAGAGATGTCGGAACCCAAGACCGTTGAACGAGCCAACGCTCTCGGGACATCAACCGAATGATTTGGAATGTCTAGTAACAGCGAGCATTGGACGCCCATTTGGTTGAGCTGCTTTACCGTTGCCACGAGTGCATCTGAGATGTCAGGTACGGATGATGTGGAGAAGTCGGCATACCAATGCCAACGCGCAATCAGCAGAACCCGCGGCGGACGCGTCTGCCGAATGTGCTCAAGCATGGCTTGATTGAACGCTCGACCATCTTCATCCAAAAAGTTCGCATCAGATCGCAACGAAACGACTGGTGGTGTGGTTGAACGCACGCCCGCGACCCCCAACCCCCCCAGTTCATTCAGCCAACGATCAACGGCGGGCAGCGCGGCCATCGCATGACTGTCGCCCCAAACCAACAGACCGGGAGTTTCCTTTGATTCGGTCTTGCCGAGCCGTACCAGTTTTCCCGAGGCGATCTGCTGTGCGGCCATGTCCGTTACGAAGGACATGTCGGAACTTGCCGCGGCCATCTCACGAACACTCTTTGAAAACCGCATAGGAAATCCTTCGTTTCTCAAAAGCAAAATGCCTGCGCCAAACACGACGCCCCCTGTCAATGCTCCAAAGATGTAGATGGCGCGTCTAGATTCGCAACAACGCTTAGCGCGAAACGGAGTCTCTACATACCGCCATGTCAGAACAGCGAGTCCAAAACTTACGATCACTAGGATCAAGCGAGTCTGATATCCGACGGGCCAAATGCTCAAGTAGTTGGCAAATGCGAATAGTGGCCAGTGCCAGAGATACAGGGAATAAGAAATCGCACCCAGGAAAACAAGTGGCCGCAAAGACAAGAGTCTAGCGAGCAAAGACGCCTTTTCTGTGCTGCTCGCGCGTGTATTGGCCCAAATAAACATAGCAGTGCCTAGGCAAGGGAACGCTGCTGCAATGCCAGGGAAGCGTGTGGTAGTGTCGTACCAAAATATTGGAACTACCATCAGTGCCAAACCAATCAGCGAGTACAACTCGCGAAGCCACGGTGTCGATTGTTGAAGACTGTGATTTTGCCTGCCATGATTACGCGAACCGTGATAGGGACGCGGCGCAAACGCAACCATCGCGCCCAGCATCAATTCCCAGGCGCGAGAGGGCAGCAAGTAAAACGCTGCATCGGGATGACGATTGACCTGTAAACAACTGATCGCAAAACTCGCGCAGCAGATTGTCCCCAACGCGGCGAGGATTGAGCGTCGGTTACGTAACCTTGTGGTTCGATGCAAAAACCAAAGAACGAACGGCATGAACAGATAAAACTGTTCTTCGACAGCGAGTGACCAGGTGTGAAGAAGCGGTTTTTCGTCAGCGGCGGCGGCGAAGTATCCCGAATCAGACCAGTAGTGTACGTTCGCGATCAGTGCCGCCTGACTCGCTGATGCCTCCCCCAAACTGTCCAAATCCATCGGCAAAAGAACAAACCATCCGACCGCCATCACCGTCAACACAACCACCGCGATTGCAGGTACCAACCTTCGGATCCGGCGTTCCCAAAACCCTGCGAATGTAAAGCTGCCTTCCTCTAGGTCTTTCCAAATCAAAGATGAAATCAGGAAACCAGAAATGACAAAGAATACGTCGACTCCGATATATCCACCAGAAAAGCCGAGCTTCGCATGGAACAAGACAACAGGCAAAACGGCTAGCGCCCGCAACCCATCAATTTCGGCACGATAGCGAAAGTCGCGCTGAAGGTTTTCAGATGGGACATTCCTCTTCAATGTCATGGCGTATGGCGTTTCTTCGCGCGGATGAGATTGGCGTTCTCAACACGATACTTGACCGTGATCAGCCTGGCGAGCAACACGGCACTAAGCACGTGTTCACAAATAAATTGGCATAACGATTTTGGATGTCATTGAATATGAACCGTCTTCATATTTCACTCACGTTCCCAAGCAAGGAAGCTTGTCATGGCCCATCCAGATAGAAAGTTTATCAGGAAGCCCACGAAACGCCAAGTTGAACAATTAAAATTCACACGCGACTACGATGACAGACCAACGCTTTCAAGTGCGAACGCAAACTCCGACTGCTCTTTGAAGACTTCCCAAAAAACATTCACCAGCGGCGCGATCGAGTTAATCGTTCGCAGCGCTGATGGCGTGCTTCGACGTTGCCGCAACCTGTGCTTGGCCACGATGCTCGGGGCCGTTCGTTCGTCTTCCGGTACGACCATCGACATCGACGTGATCAACCAAGTAGCCGTAGGGCCGGTTCCT
>CAYNNP010000452.1:0-3084 GCA_964398215.1 uncultured Pirellulaceae bacterium
AACGAGTCCGTGAGTCCATGAAAATTTGCGCCCGCGAGCAGCGTGGACAATCGCAAGCACTGCGGAAATCATGAACATCAGTGAGCACACTGACATCATCGCAGAACCAACCATCGGCATTGTGTCACGCAATCGGGCGTTACTAGAAGAGCCAATAAACTGAGCACTAAAAGCCCAGACGAGCAAACCAGCAACTCCGGCTACGGTCGCGGCGATCGCAGTGCGCAAATAGAGTGGCATTCGTTTTGTTTCGGATTTCAATACATGCGTTTTAGACACAAGAACCTTTTATCGACGAACCTTTCGGATCAGCTTCGCACCACAGCCAGCGATTCGGCTTCGCGTGCTATCCGGTACTCGGTTTGATTGATCGAACTAGTTTCGAGCCAAACGCATTGTACCCGGCAGAAGAAAGAAAACCTCGTGCCAGATCGTTGAACGCCCACACATCGAGCAGGATTCGATCCAGCCCCAGTTTTTTTGCAATCTCATCGACGTCCGAGAGCAGTAACCGTCCAAATCCCGATCGTCGAAAATCTGGATCAACTTCAATTTGCGTTAGGTGACCATATCGCTGTGCGTGTTTAAACATGCTGGCGGGCGTCGATTCGATAGCAAGTACTGCATGGCCGACAACCTGATTAGAGTGAACCAAGACTCGCACATTGAACTCTGGCCGCGACAGAAGATCAGTCAAATGCAAGATTGCCTCCGATGCAGTGAACGGCTTGTAGACATTGGGGAATGCGTCCACATGCAATTTCTGTAACCGCACCATTCCGGCAGCGAGCACTGGCAGGTCCGATTCCGTTGCATCTCGAATCATTTGAATTAGTCCAATAACGTCAGCGATCGCGGAGACCGAACCAACGATCGTCCACTTTCAAAACGATGCGCATGTCGGGTTTTGCGTGCATCATATTGTTTATTCGACGTTTGGCACCATGGCGTCCGCGTCATCAACGGCTATGACGCGAGAATTCATTTCTTGGAGGACTCCTCGAATTTAAAAACAGCATTGAGTGCCGGGTCGAATGCGGTCAGAAATTCTTTAGGCGTATAAGTGATTTCAATGTCAGGTTTGAAGGTATCTGTATCGTCGGACGCCAAAGTGAATGATTTGGTGGAATATTGAACGGACAGTTTCGATCCTGGCAATGTAAAAGTCTGGACTTCGCCAAAGTGATTTGGTTTGCACCCAGTCGGTTCGCCAATGAAAATCGCATTCGTCTTCTTCATGTCCATCGCAGCAAATAATCCGGACGAAAATGTATCTCGGCCAACAAGCACAAACAGTTTGCCCTCTCGATTGAGTGTTTTGTTTCCTGCAAGATACTTGAGCAGAGGCTTGAATATTAGCGAATTGCCACCCGAGTTGTCTCGCAAATCAAGAACGAATTTCTGGACTGGATTTTGTTCGACAAAGCGGGCTGTCCCATCGACCAATTTTTGAAACCCCTTTGCGTCACGGCATTGGTCGTACTTGAAGTACAACGTTTTCTCCGGCGCAATCCAGTCATTCCAGTGCGGAAAGCCTTTTTCGTCTTTCATCATCAAATCTAGAAAGACAGACTTCTTCATCATGCCAATGTGAAATGAGTTTACGATGCGTTTTTTTCTGAAGTCCTTGACGGCAACGGCGTTTAGCGTGATCGAACGTTTTGTGCCATCTTTTTCGAAATGAAAGGTCGCGGTGTCATCAGGGTTGGTGGCTCCAGCAAACTTCAAGTATTCAAAGGTTGGAAATTGTTTGTCGATCGCTTTTCGAACGCCCCAAATGTTGTCATGCGAAAAGAGTTCTGCGAATTTCTGTTCGAGTGATTTAGCCTTGACATCGCCAACAGCTGTAAGCTTGGCACCGACAAGGTCTTTGTGGCGTTCGTCGATAGCGCGAACATGGATCCCACTTTTAAACCAGCGGACGTTGACTCGGAAATAGCGAAAACTCGTTTGATCGGGAACCACTGTTGTGTGGCCATCACCGATCATTGCGACCAATTTCATCAACTCCATGGTTGCCGTCGCTGCATCCATCTTGCCAATTGCTTTTGACAGCTCTGCGACTTTTCGATTGAACGTCTCCTCATCAACTTTGGCGAACAAATTCACATGTCGCTTTGGCAGTTCACTGGCGAGGAATTCCAACTCGGACCTCCAGTCGACCTCTTGTGCTTTGGCCAACGGTACAGAAAACGTGGCGGCGAACAGGGTAAACGCGGCCAGAAATATTCCTCGGAATGCAAGGTCCTTCTTTGTCTCGCGAGTAGATGCCGGACTCTTGCTAGTAGTCTTATTTGCCATCCCGTTTCCCATCAGATGTATCAAGCCTCATAGATCATGCGCCAGAGTTTGGCAGTTTGCCTCAATGGCTTCCGCTTAGTTACTCGGAACGATTTTAAAGGATAACTACGTTCACTGCCAATCGAACCAAACCCTGGCACGTAGTGGACTTTCGGCTGGCAGCTGCTTTGCAGATTCCGTTCGGGTTTCTAGGTAACAAGAGTTAGTTGATTCATCGCCTATCGCCAATTCAATCACACCGAACGTATTGTCACGCTGTAGATTCGACAGCGTGGTTCGTCACTTTCCTTTTCGTGTCGTTCGTCAATTTCGTGATTGATCATCGGCAACGTATTCGCAGTGGCAGACAACCACGAAATACGCGAAACACACGAAAGCAAAGCAAGGGATTTACTATCGCAAGTCGGCGAACCATGACTCGAAAGTTGCTGGCGTCTTGGGCCGATCAACGTCACTTCGCTAACCTTTGTTCAAATGAAGATTACCGAATTGCGCAACCAAATAGTGCTTCCACACACATCGCGTCTAAAAAAACCGAAATTAATTTGAGGTAATGAATTTGCACAAAAACGCAAGCTATTGGAAAGAAAAACGCTGAGCGCAATTCTTGGCGCATATCGGAACTATCACTCTTGCAGATGTAAGTCTTGTTGCTTGTGGATCGATTACGAGCGAGTAACATGTTGGGTGCCAGTGAGCGAGGACGCGCGGCACCGGTTCAAATCATTTGGGCCGGTGCCTTATTTTATGTCTGAACATTTTGTGAGCCGCAGGGCGATAGCC
>CAYNNP010000453.1:0-3078 GCA_964398215.1 uncultured Pirellulaceae bacterium
ACGAACGACTCAGATTAGAAAAGTGATGGGACCGACTTCGCTTTAATTCTCTAGTTTGAATGTCACCTTGGTAACCTCGCCAGACTTGATGATTACGTGCCGTGCTTTTCCTGTATCTCGGTAATTGTTTGGCAGCACGTGAAATCCAGTTCCAATGACGTGTGTTCCTGCTGGCAGCAAGACTCGCAACTCACCCTTTTCATCGGTTTTGGGGTGATCGACGTAGTGGGGCACTGAATTCAAACCTGATGTCTTTCCATTTTCTTTCAGGGAAAAGCCAATGCCAGGGATGGGAACTCCAGTTTTGGCATCAACTGCACGCGCCAGAAATACGCCGCCAAGCTTTACGTGGATATCGATCTTGAGATTTTTTCCTTTGACTACTGCGATCGTTTGTTTTGCTGGAACGCGGTCCGTTGTTCGGGGTGGCCGAACGCTCAAAGAGTGTTTTCCTGGAGGAGCCTTTAGGTTGGCGATGCCCTCTTTATTCGTCTTTCCGTAGGCTGAAACGCGAGCACCGCCGACATTTGAATCAAGGTTCACTCGCATGTCGCTTAGCGGCTTTCCAGCTTCATCAACCGCCCGAACCGCTACGCGTTGTGTTTCGTGTAGTCGAACCCTGACTGGATTTGTACTGACGGCAGTTGTCTGAAATCTAATCTTGGCGACCTGCTTGCCGCCGACAATCGTGAAGAACGAACCACTTGGACGTTCGAACTCTTTCATGCGTTTGTCCGTGATTGCAGCGAACAATATTTTGGTTGCATAGTCATCGTGATCGACCCACAGTTGTGCGTAGGTTTGGAACGGCAGGCCCGATAGTTGGAACTTTCCATGCTCATCAGTAGTCGATTCGCGATACTTTTTCGGCGTCAGGTGCAACCCGTTGAACTCTCGGTAGTTGATATGATCAGTCTTGCCGGTTGGGTCCAAGTAATCCAATTGCCTTACAACCACTTTTGCATTTTTGATTGGCGTCCCATCCCCATCATGGATAATCCCGATAAGGCTTGCCGGCTTGGGGAAGACAAGATCCATTTGCGCATGTTTGTCTGGATCAAATGAACGCTTCAAAATGTGTTCTGGCATCTTGGCTCGTTGATCGGCTTCCATCAGAGACATCGCACCGTGCCATGTGATTCCGTAACCGTCTGCGATTGCGAATACGCTGGCCTGGTTCGACTTGACGGGAAATGCAATTTTCTCGAACGCGTATTTTCCCGATTCGTCCGTCTTCGTTTCCGCCACCACGCGATCTGTCCAAGAACTCCCGATCAAAACAACTCTTGCGTTTGCGACAGCCTTGCCATCAAAATCCTTTGCCGTTCCGCGGACCGTAATCTCGCGAGTGCCTGCTTTTTTGAAGTCTTCTTCTGTCGGGGGAAGCGAACCTGATACTGGGCCGATCGGAGTGACCTTTTCGGTTGTGGCCGGTTCATCGCCTTCGTCTGCGACCAATCGGGCACCCGACACAAGGACACTGATCGAAAGTCCTAGACCAACCAGCAAGGTGAACAACCAGGGCTTTAGGCGGAGCGAAGAATCACGGCGCGGATCCAAGATTGCTGCAACTCGCCGTTCAAGTTTCCCTTGCCAATTCATGATACCAACGGCTGGTGAACGATCTATCGCTCGTGAGGTACCAAGTTCCGCTAGGTTCAGCAGTGTTTCGACGTACGCGATGTTACCTCGCTGGTTGACCGCGTAGTTGTCACAGATTTCTTCTCGAGCATTCTCAAGTGCTCTTAGCATCCAATGAACGCTAATCACTGGCCAATACAAACATCGAGCTACAGTTTCCAACAGCAGGATGCGTGTATCGTGACGCTGGATATGCGCGAACTCGTGAATCAAAACGTCGGTAAGTTGCGTTGAAGATAGCTGGCGAGCGAATTGTGGCGGCAAAAGTAGAACTGGACGCAGCACACCGTAAACGGCGGGGCCCGCAATCTGATCCGAACACAAGATGCGCGGCGTCTTATTCAGCCGAAAATGTCGCAATGCCTGATTAATGCAGGGCCTGATCGGTTCGATGTCCACAGGTGTTGACGCACCAAGAATGCGTCGCATTCTCCAGTAGCCGCGAACGGTAAACGCGATGCAGCAGAAGGTTCCAATTGCCCAAACGGCCAGTAACCCTTTGAAAACAAACTGAGCCCATACGATGGGTTCGTTAATGGACACCGGTTGCGTCATGGTTGATGCCGGCTCCGATGTTGAAGCTGCATACGCCGGAATGTCTGCCAATTCACTTTGTGCGACGACGTGCTCAGCGGGTTCGGCTGAGTACTCCTGCGAGTATACAGTTGTGGCGTCCAATGAAACTGGAATCGAAACAACACTCCAGCGCGTGAATTCGGCGTAACCGCCTACAATGGGCACCAATAGGCATGCCAACAATGCCGCCACAAGCACTCCAGAACGTAGTGCGACATTATCTTGCAGCAATCGTGCGACCAGTACCGCGGTGCTTGAAAAAACAAACACGGCTGCAACAGCAACGGCAAGCGACTGCTCGACACCTTCTCCAACAAACAGCTCGGTCAGCACAGTCATGTTAGCGGCCCCTCTTTTTCGGTTTCTTTGTTTTTTTGGCCAAGCTTTTCGCGTCGGCAAGCATCTTGCGAACGCGAGACAATTCGTCGGCGGAAAGGCCACGGTAATCCAGCAGCGCGTTCATCAAATTTTCAGGCGATCCGCCACAAAGCTGATCTAAAACTTCAACAATCTTTTGGCCGGCCGTGTCATGGCGTTGCTGAACTGCTGAATACAAGAAAGTCCGCCCTTCTTCACGATGGGTCAGCCACCCTTTTTCTTCCATTCGCTCCAGAAGCGTGCGGACGGTATTGCGTGCCACGTCACGGCTTTGCAGCAAGATTTCTCGGACCTGCCTAGCCGAGACTTCGCCGTGATCCCAAACGATCTTCATGATTTCCTGCTGCGACTCTGAAAGCGCTGCTAAATCAGGCTGTTTTTTCACCACTGAAAAACTCCACAGTGCATTGGCTACAATCTGTAGCCATAGCGTGGCGACAGTCTGTAGCCATGTCAAGCGGTTTGTTGTCGAGGCAGGGGGAT
>CAYNNP010000454.1:0-3062 GCA_964398215.1 uncultured Pirellulaceae bacterium
CGGCGATGAAGGACGGAAAAAACGAAACCGATAGGGGCCGGCCGCAACCTTGGGCTAACGCCCAAGGCTATATGCTGTCGCCACTTCGTGGCTGGCGAAAGGTGGTGCAACATCAGTTTCTAAACGGACACTCGTTTGTGGGGACACCGCAATTTGTGGTGTTGAAAAACTGAACATCCCGCAAAAGCGCAACTTCAAAACTCACGCGTCGGGTTACCAAAATGACCCAGAACCAAAAACTGATTTACTCTGCCACACTTTCCCAAAAAAATTGCATCGCGCATTTCTTCAAGAACCTTCTCTCATGAAATTGGCCGATCTCAATACCCACGGACAGGTTTTCATCGTCGAAGATGATCTCTTGGTTCAGAAGTCGCTCAAGCGGGCGCTTGCTCCGCTTGATTTGGAGCTAAACGTTTACGATAAGCCCAGCGAAATACTATCGGTTGCACCGCCGAATACAGCTGCCTGTGTGCTCGTCGACCTGCGGCTGCCGGAAATGACTGGGCTCGATCTGCTTCAATCGCTACGCAGCAATGGTTGGCTGATGCCGTTCGTGGTTGTTACCGGATTTGGCAGCGTGCCAGGAGCCGTTTCGGCAATGCAACTCGGAGCCATGCACTTTCTGGAAAAACCGGTTGACGATGTCCAGCTCAGCAATGTCGTCATCTCCGCGCTCAATCGCGACCAAGAAGAACTGTTCAAGCGTCAAGAACGCATCGATTTTGTGGAGAAACTCTCAAGTCTCACCCCGCGCGAAACGGAAGTTCTTGACGCCGTCGTGCAAGGAAAACTTAACAAGCAGATCGCTAAAAGCCTGAGTCTTTCGGTCAAAACGATCGAGCTACACAAGTCGAATCTTCGTCGCAAACTCGAAGTCGACTCGGTCGCGCAGTTGGTGCGACTAGTGACTGAGGTGTCCGTCGCTGAAACCATGGCCGTACCGAAAACGAATCTGCTCTGAAGCAAAGCGAACTCAACGGGTCTCGCTTTCTGCTTCAGTCACGTGATCACGGTAGGTCCACGACCAAGACTTGGGTGAAAAGGTACTGGATCCCAAATGCGAACAATAGTGCGCCGACCAAGACCGCAGGCACAACGTACTTTGGCTTTTGGTTAGCATACGCACCAGGGTTGCTTTTCCAAATCAAGCTGGCTGACGCAACTAAAAACACGATGGTGCTAGTCACAAACCCAAGTCGTGTGAACTGCAACAGGATGACGTAACCCAGCATGCAGATTGTCAGCCAAGGTAGCAGTCCAAAATCACGTTTCTTATTTGGCGTATCTGATTCGGAGCGGTTTGTCATCACGAACGCGATTCCAGTGAGTGCACACAGACCCAGCAGAACCAGCGGGATGTTGGGCAATCCGGTTACTTCGCGCGACGAAACTTGAGACATCGATTCGGTGCGGCGGCGAATGTCGTCTTGCAGCTCTTGGCCGACCAGCACAGTTGGTTTGATTTTCAGCAACGACAACTTTTCAAGAACTTGTTCCGTTTGCATTGCCTGCTTGAGCGCTGTTGCGATGACTTGGATTCGCTCTGGCGCGGTGCCTTTGGGTGCCCACCAAAATTGGGTATTCACACTGACGATGTCTAAGCCCTGCTCGCGTGCTGTTTGGACATCTGGAATGTCGGGGTGGCGTTTGGGCGCAAGCACGGCGAGTGCACGCAATCCAACGTCACGGTATTGCATGTATTCGGCGATCGAAAAGGACGTCACATCCATGTGTTCGCCCTGCAGACCTGCAATTCGTTTTGCACCGCCACCAGTTTGCGTGAACCGAAACGCGGCATCTTCGCCAGCTTGCTGTTCGATCATAAGGCCTGCAAAGTGACTGGGTGCCCCCAAGTTGGCGCCGAACACGACCGTATCTGGTTTCGCGCGAATCTGATCTACCAGTTCTGTCAAATCTTTTAGCGGCGAAGTGTCACGGACAGCTATCAATTGCACGGCGTCACCGGTGCCCGCAATCGGCTCAAACGCCTCGGGGCCATAGGGGGCTCGCCCAGAAAACTTGGCTGTCAAAATTCCTTCGTGCAGCAAGAGAATCGTGTAGCCGTCGGGGCGTACGTTCTTTGCACGCCGGCTTCCGATTGTGCCACCGGCACCAGGGACATTGATCATCACCAGCTTTTGCGGCAACAGATCATATTTGTCAAACGCAGACTGGATAATACGACCGAAAGTGTCGCTGCCACCGCCTGCCGAAAAAGGCACGATTACTTTGATCGGGCGTTTTGGAAAATCGAGATCGTCCTCGGCAGTGCATGAAAAAGCCACCAAGCCAAGGCAAATCGCTAGAAAAAACTTCGCGGAATATCGAAAAATGCCGGATATCGAATGTTGGGCACCGGGCATCGTGCAAAGCGCGTTAAAAAAAATTTGGACTGATTGCATCAGACGATTTTCAGGAAAAAAGATGGCTTGTGCTGTTTGGTTTCGCCGACATACCTTGCTGTCTGGTAAGGCGAGTCTATATTCACATTGTGAGCTTTGAGAAAGGCTCACATCGCTTCGATCCAACACTTCGGCAGAGGGATCATTTTTAGGGTTCACCAAGACTATTAAAAGGCTAGTGCAGTAGCACGCTGAAGTCTTCGTGTTTCTCCCAGCGGCTCCATTTTGCCGCCGACGGGTCGAAGCATCCTTACATTGCCGACCAGCAAATGCAAATTTGCTGGTCGGTTTTTTCGTTCACAGCATCCTGTAAGGCCAGTTGGCCGTCACGATAAACGAGTTTCAGAGACACGGTTTTAAATACATCGCTGATTTGTTACATTGGCGTTTACCGGATGGGTGGCAGAGTTTGGTCGATTGCACCGGTCTTGAAAACCGGCGTACGTTTGCGCGTACCGTGGGTTCGAATCCCACCCCATCCGCATTGCCGTTCGGGTTCGCTCGAGCGGCTTTTTTCGTGCGAATTGCGTATAGCAGCCCGAAGATTTGGTAACCCGACGCGTCAGTTTTGCAGTTGCGATTTTCTGGTAACCCGAAGCGTTAGTTTTGGAGTTGCGCTTTTTGGGAACGCTGAATTGTTCAACACGACAAATTACG
>CAYNNP010000455.1:0-3058 GCA_964398215.1 uncultured Pirellulaceae bacterium
GGTTTTTTGGGCCGCGTGACAGATAGGCGTTTCTATAGGATACTACACGCATTCTAGTTTCGTTTTCTGCCGCATCGGGGCGATTTGTATGTCTTCCATCGATCCAACAAGTTTGCTGGAACGATTCGGGCTTTCTGATTTTCGACCAGGACAGCGTGACGTCGTGGACGCGATCGGTGCGGGCCAAGACGTGTTGTGTGTGATGCCAACCGGTGGCGGAAAAAGTCTCTGTTATCAACTTCCAAGCCTTGCTCGTGATGGTACGACGATCGTCGTCTCTCCGCTGATCGCTTTGATGAAGGATCAAGTTGACTCGCTGCATGAGTTAGGCATTCGCGCCAAATTGATCAACAGCACGCTCAGCGCATCCGAACAGTCCGACGTGATGGCAGAGATGTCGCGCGGTGAGTTGGATCTGGTGTATGTCGCTCCAGAGCGGTTGCGGCACGGCCGATTCCTAGAAGCCATTGGCAATGCGAATGTTACCCTGCTGGCGGTCGATGAAGCTCACTGTGTAAGCGAATGGGGGCACGACTTTCGTCCAGACTATTCGCGACTGGGGCTCTTTCGAGAAAGACACCTGCGCGGCGTTCAGACCGTTGCGCTGACGGCTACCGCAACACCAGCGGTTCGCGATGACATCTGCAAAATGCTCTGCATGGCGGAGCCCAAGGTCTTTGTGACTGGATTCGCGCGGACAAACCTCAAGTTCAATGTCTCGCACAGCAAAACCGACAAAGAAAAAGATCGACAACTGACCAGCTATCTAAAGCAGCAAGACGGCGCGGGCATCATCTACGGCGCGACGCGGAAACGTTGCGAAGAGCTTGCGTCTTGGTTGCCCGAAAAGACGCGGCGTTCGATTGGCATTTACCACGGCGGCATGGACGCGGCTGATCGACGACAAGTCCAAGAACAGTTCATGTCGGGCAAACTAAGTGCCATCGTGGCGACCAATGCGTTCGGAATGGGAATCGATAAAGCCGACATACGTTTCGTCGTTCACTATAACATGCCTGGTAGCTTGGAAGCCTACTATCAGGAAGCCGGACGCGCTGGCCGTGATGGAAAAGAAAGCGAATGTCTGCTGATGTTTTCCTACCAAGATCGCTACGTCCAAGAATTCTTTATCGAAAACCGTTACCCATCTCGGGAAACGGTACGCAAAGTCTATGAATTTCTGCAGTCACGTCCCGAGGATCCCATCGAGCTGACTTTGGACCAAGTTCGTGACGCGATCAAAACTTCTGACGGCAGCGAGTCGATTGGAACATCGCAAACGCTGCTGGCACGATCCGGAGTGCTTAAACGACTTTCCAGCAACTCCAATCATGCCATCGTTCGGATCGATAGCGACGCGCCGACGATGTTAGATTTTTTGCCACGCGAAGCAAAAATTCGCCGCAAGATCATGCTGGCTATCGAAAATATCGTTGGCACGCGGCGGTACGATGATGTGTTTGTCACTCCCCAGCGGATCATGGACATCGCCGGCGTGAGTCGCGAGCAACTGACGCGAACCGTACGAGAACTTAACCGCATGAAGTTCTTTGACTACGTGCCTCCGTTTCGTGGTCGCGCGGTGCACTTTACAGAACGTGATGTACCGTTTGAAAACCTGGACATCGATTTTTCCGACCTGGATAAACGTAAAGCGGCCGAATACCAAAAGCTGGAAGCCGTAATCGACTTTTCCCGGACCAGTGGTTGTCGTCAACGATTGATCTTGGACTACTTCGGCGATCCCAAGGCTGCGAATTGCGGAATGTGCGATCGATGTTCGCCGGCCTCGGGCGCTGCCAGCATCAAAACGGGTGACGCCGTTTCTCTGGGCGGTCCCATCGAAGGCGTCAACGCTGAATCGCTGCTGTGCGGCATCCGAGTAGTCTTGAGCGGGATCACTCGAATGCATGGACGGTTCGGAAAAAACATGATCGCACAAATGCTATGTGGTTCGCGCAGCAAGAAACTTCAACAATGGAAACTCCATCGGCTCAGTACCTACGGGATGCTCTCGGAGCTAAAACAATCTGAAGTTGCTGCTGTCATTGATGCGCTTGTCGAAGGCGGATTGGCAAAGCAACGCGAGGTGGACGAGCGGCGACCAACGATTGAAATGAGTGAAGATGGCAAGAAAGTCATGCACGCCATCGATCCATTGCCGCCGAGTGTGCACCTGTCGTTTCCGCTGGCAAAACGGCTTGCAATCGCCGCACGCCACATCGAAGCGGGTGATGTTCGTCAAGCAAAGCCCGACGAAGACAATGACGGTACAGCAAGTAGTGACGAATCAGAAAACGCTCAATCAGAAGCAACCGAGGAAATGGTTGAGCGTCTGAAGCGTTGGCGCCGCAAGACATCAGCGGCTCAAGCGATTCCCGCCTACCGAGTGCTCTCCAATGCAACGGTCGTTCGCGTTGCCGAGATGATGCCCAAGAATAGCGAGCAGTTGGAAGCGGTACCCGGAGTTGGACCGGCAACGATGGAACAATTTGGCTACGACATCTTGCAAATAATCAACGGCGACGACTCTAGCTCGTCGGCCACCTCGGAATCCGCAGACGAATACCAAGGCGTTTCGGCAGACGAAGAAACGGTTGTCCAGGAACAACTCGAAAACGATGATGACGAGTTGAACGAAGAGGACGAGGAAGAGGATGAATCCGAAGCACAAGAGATCATTCGCGCGGATTTGCCTGAGGAGCAGCCGATTACGCAACAGCCGTTTTATTGGACATGGAAGCTTTTCCAAGACGAGTACACTGCCCAAGAAATAATACATATCCGCGGGATGGATGCTCAGTCGCTGAGTGATGACCTAAAGGCCGCAGCGAAATCCGGCTTGAGCGTCCCCGACCAGTGGATCCAAGAATTGGAATCGATGCGCAAAACCGAAAAGACTCCCCATTCCTGAGCGCAGCATCCCAGGCCAAGCCGAACACGGTTGGCCACTCGTTGACGGATCGGGATCTGCTCTGGCGTGAAAGAAAAAATGTCTGCATTAAAACAGAGCTCCAGGGCGGGCATCTTCAGGTCGCAAAAAGGAAGCTTGTCACCT
>CAYNNP010000456.1:0-3046 GCA_964398215.1 uncultured Pirellulaceae bacterium
AAGCAGTTGTGGGTAAAGACAAGTTAGTTGACCGATGCGGCTTCCAGACTCTTGGCACACGTTGCGCTCAGTCGTGCGGCAGATTGAGCGAGTGTTTGTGGCGGAGGACCCGAGTGCCATGCAGCGAGCAGTTGTTGGAAATCGTCCATCGCCGTTTGGACCGGGGCGCTGTCGACATGTTGATTTGCGACGAATCGAATTTCGCACCAATACAGACACTCGAATCGATCACGTGATTGCTTGGCTAGCTTGGGTGAAGGACTCCTGGCAATCTTCCGTGCCGAGTCCACGGCGTCATCGTACACCGTTTTGATGATCAAGTTGCGTTCCAGCTTTTGAATGGGAGTGTCACGTCCAGCGCCTCGGCCCAAAAAGGTCGACTTGCACCGGGTGTTCCATGCATTGCGACACGCATCGGCAAGACGAATCACAGTTTGCTCTAGTTGATCCGGGCGATTCTCGGGAGATTGCCGCCACTGATCGACTTGTTTCTCGATGGCATCAATCGCCGCGCGGATCGATTGGTTCGTGACCATTTGCTCCTGAGAGTTGAATTTGGCAAAAGCAGCGACCGCGGTTTTCGCATCGTCGGATGCTGCAACATCACCGCCGATCTTGCAGATGTTCTGATACATCTGCAAGTAGGATTGAATACTCTTTTCAAGTGTCTGCTGTTGCTCGGTAAGACGATCTGCCTGACGTTCGAGTTCTTGCGCCTGCGACAACGCCAATTCTTTTGCGGCGGTCGCTTTCCTGGCCGACTCAAGTGCATCTTGTTTGGCCACGACTGCTTTTTGTTTCTCTTCGATTGCCACCGCGTGACTCTCGTCGGCTCGCATTTTTTCGGCTTTCATCGAAACAAAATTTAGCTGTGCCTCTACGGCATTCGCTTTTGCCGCTGTCAGATTCCTGTTTGCGGAAATTGCAAACGCCGTGGAAGTCGCCGTTCCAGCAATCAGCAAAACCACAGAGCACGCAGCCAACGCTGCGATCATAGGATTCCTCTGTGCCCAGCGCCACGCGCTTGCTGCCGTACTGATCGGTCTTGCGTGAATCGGTTTGCCTTGTAGAAAACGATCGCACTCCTCGACAATCTCAGCGGCGCTGGCGTAACGATTCTTAGGCGACTTTTCCAGGCACTTCAGGCAGATCGTCTCCAGGTCCTGAGGGATTTTCGAATTCAGTTGACGCGGTGCGACGGGCGATTCGTCGATGACTTGCATTACCGTCGCAACTGCGGAATCGGACCGAAACGGCGGACGTCCAGTCAGCATCGCGTAAAGAACCCCGCCGAGCGCGTAGACGTCGCTGCGTTGATCGATCTTGTCGATCTGGCCACTTGCCTGTTCGGGCGGCATGAAACTTGGCGTGCCCAGCACTTGCCCGCTCATTGTTTGATTGGAATCGTCGTCGATTCGTTTTGCCAACCCAAAGTCGGTGACCACCGGATTGTCGTCTCCGTCGAAAATCACATTGCTGGGCTTGAGGTCGCGATGCAAGATACCGCTTCGATGTGCGACCTCCATCGCACCGGCGATCTTTGCCAGATTGTAAGCGGCTTGTTTCGGAGGCAACGAAGATTCACGGACCATTTCGCTGAGCGTTTTGCCAGACAAGAAATCCATTGTGATGTAGTGCAGGCCGTTGGATTCACCCACGTCGTGGATCGCCACAATGTTTGGGTGCTTAAGCGTTGCTGCCGTTTCTGCTTCGCGACGAAACCGCAGCACGTCGGCGGCTTCCAAATCGCTATCACTATGGATCGGCGCTATGGCCACTGACGACATCGTTTTCACAGCGACGATGCGATCCAAAGCTGTCTGACGCGCACGATAAACCACCCCCATCCCTCCGCGTCCCACGCACTCCAAGATTTCATATCCCGGGATTTCGAGTGTTCGTTGAACCGGCGTTTGCACTGATTCAGAAGAACGCTGTGTCGAAATGTCGTCTGCGCAAAGCGACGTATCCATGGTCGCGTCAAAATCCATAGTTACATTGGAATCCATGGTTTCATTGAAGACCCGTAGCTTCCGAATTTGAACGGACACCTTATCACGCAGGTGGGGCCAGTCGGCACAAAGCGATTCAGCATCGATCGATCGACCGTCCTCTCTGGCTTCTTCCCACTGCAGCAAAAGTTCCTGAATCAGTTCTTGATCGGTTCGCGTTTCAAGAGGATTGTTCATGGCATTTCGCCTCCTAGAGCATCATGGATTTGTATTCGAATCTCCTGCCAGCGCCGTTTCAGCGTCCGCAGAGGGATGTCCAGCAACTGGGCCGTTTCGGGTTGAGAAAGTCCTTGGTACCACAGCAGTTCGCAGACTTCGCGATTGGTTGTTGGCATGGCGGCGATCGTTTCGTGAAACAGCGACCAGCGATCAAGGCTGCGTTGTGGCTCAATCGGATCGACAAATCCGCTGTCGCGATTCACCTCCTTTGGGTGATCAGCCATCGGCAACGGCGTGACTGATTTCGCGTCGCCACGCTCGCCCTGATACCGGCGAGCCATATCCAACAGCTCGCGGCGAATCTGCAGAGCGGCCAACGCGTAGAAGTGCCGAGTCGTTTCTGGCTTTACATCTTCAAGTGCACGCATCAACCGCATCGAGGCATTTTGAAAAATATCCGCTGTGTCTTCCCAGCGTTTGACGCGTGGGAAGTCGCGCAGCATCTTCCGCGCAAGGGTTTCAAGTCGCTGACAGCAATGAATGATCAATTGCTGAGTCGCTGTTGAATCACCTGTGTTTGCGCCAGCCAGCAGCCTTGCGGTGACACCCGTTTCCAAATTTGCATGTTCTGCCATGACCAATAACGCCGGCTCAGGATCGGAAAACAAACTTCAATCGAGACTGAAAAAGTCAGCTGTCTCAATCGTACTTTTGTCAAGCGACAGCGATATACAAATGCCGTCAGAAGAATGTAAAAGAAAGCTCAGGCGTTCGATTTCCACAGCACGACTCTCGTCGGCCGGTAATTTGTTGGCTTCGCCATAGGCCAGCCCCCAAAAGGCAGTATTTAATCGTGGGGCTCTTTACGCCGACGG
>CAYNNP010000457.1:0-3044 GCA_964398215.1 uncultured Pirellulaceae bacterium
GCAAGATCATCAACATCAGTTCGATTTCTGGAATCTTGAACGCACCGATCAACGGTTCATACTCGATCTCCAAGCATGCGGTGGAAAGCGTCGGCGAAGTTTATCGTCGCGAATTGATGATGTATGGAATCGACGTTGTTTCAATTCAGGCGGGCCCCATTCAGTCTCGCATTTGGGAAAAGAACATCGGTTCGATGTCGGAGTTCGCCGAATCCGACTACGCACCAATGATTGAAAATGTCGAAGCGATGATGCAGGAAGCCCAAAAGTCGGCCTTGCCAGCTCGTGTGATGGCGGAGCGGGTTCGCAAGATCATCGATTCTCGCAAGCCAAGGACCGCCTACATCATTCATTCACGAGTGTTGCCGGTTTATCTTTTTGCGCATTGGATGCCAGCTCGTTGGGTCGACCGTATCCTTCATCGTCGCCTAGGCGCGGCAAGTTCAACTCCAAGGAAACCGAAGGTGCCAAGATTTATTTTGCGAATCGTCGCAGTGCTTCTGATTCTATTGTTCTTCACCCCAATTCCCGGTGGTTCAATCGGACTCGCTGTGGGCCTGTCGATTCTGGTCTGCGTCAGCCTTCCGTTTGCCTTGTTTTTGCAAGGAGTTCGTCGCCGATTCAAGCCGATCAACAAAATGTTGACGGCAATTGAAGATCGCCTAGGCGAGCGTTGGGCACGAGGTTTAATGTTCACACGTCCCGACGCCGACCCCCGCGAACATTTCGGATCTTAGTTGGAAACGTTGGCAAGCGTCAGGCAAACAACTGGCATTGATTCAAAACCACTACGTTATATTCTCATCCGCCGACCGGCTTTGCGCCGCACGTTCATTCCTTTGAGGAAACAAAAGATGCTCAGATTTGTCATGCGAATCATCGCCGTGCTTCTGATTCTATCGTTCTTCATACCATTCCCCGGTGGCACGTTGCGGGTGTCCATGGGCGTTTCGATACTGGTGTGTGTCAGCCTTCGTTTCGCCTTGTTTGTTCAAGCGGCTCGGCGCCGCTTCAGTCGTTTCAACAAAGCGTTTTTTTGGGTTGAAAATAAACTGGGCGAACGATGGTCACGTGGCTTGATGTTCACGCGACCCGACGCCGATCCCCGCGACCACTTCAAATCCTGATCAATCTCTCGACTCGAATAGCCGAGCAACTATGTGAGAGGGAATTCGTCCCAGTGATACTAGTTGGTTTGATGCGGAATTCCAGTTATTCTGTGCCTATCTGTTTCACAACATCAATGGCAAAGGGAGAGTCATGGGCGAGGTGGAAAACCTAACCAGCGAGCCAGCCACAAAGTTTGATTTTAGCAAGTACCGATCACGTGACATTGTCGATAAGCTTTCCGAGATCCTGAACATACGCGGATCACTTGCAAGTGTCATCTGCACAGCCGCGTATCTTGAATTGGTACTGTTCGCTGTTTTCATTGCGTTTTGGATTTTGGTCTCGGACTTGGCGCTTTTGGAGGTGGCATTTCTTTCCATATTCATCTTGCTAGCTGGTATCGCCCTTGGCGTTCCTTTGGGGCTCCTACGTGTAGTCCACAAGAGTCTTGCTAACATCGAAGGCGTGTTGACGATTTTGCTTGATTCATCAAATCACGCCGCACTTGATTTTGCAGCCATGCGTTCTGGCGACGTTGAGATTCCATCGGGCAAGGAAATTGTGACCGGCATGTACGAGCAGGTCATCATGCCAAGTGTTGAAGAGGTCGTCTCCGAAGCATTTGGATTTCTAGGAAAGCCCATTCTTTGGATGTATCGAAAAACAATTGGCGGAGCAGTCAATCGTTTGCTAATCGCTGCTCGAGTAGAAGCAGATGGCGTCACTGATGAACGCGTTTCCGTCGAAGAGCTGAACACTCCAGAAGTTGACCAAGCGGTGCAAGCGTTGTCGGACGAGGCCAAGCCAGCTCTTCGGTTCATTGCTTCCGCAAACAAGGTGGTCACGTCCATCGCGGGTGGACTTCGTAGCTATGCAATCCGCCCACTGTACTTCGTTTTCTGGTGCCTCCTGCTGCTGGCCCTCTCACCAGTCGTCGTCTACATCGTGGTGTTTGGATTGCCCAAATAGATGTCGCAGAGTCGATTAGTTTCATGCGGCGAACTCGTACGCCACAGTAGCTTGGCCGCTCCCGACCGAGATTTATTGGGTTTTGGTCGCGAGGCGAACTGCCTCTTTAAAAATCCTCCGTGCCCTTGCGATATTGGCGAAGCTAGGCACTCAAGCACGCATAAAGGTCTTTCAACAGTTACTAGCATTCGCTACTCTCCGAAATGAAGGACGGAGGCAAGGATTTGCTTCCAATTGGAGTATTGGATTGATGCGAAATGGGAGCGCCGGAGCAGTGATGAAATATTGGTTGTCATTTTGTTTGTTGTGTTTCGTGTTCACGACTCCGGGGTGTCGCTCCGCGAAGCTCAACACTGCGGCGGACAATTCATCATCACCACCGCCACCCGCAAATGTCCCAAGCTCAAACGGAATCACATTTGTTGATCTACCGGAGCTTCAAAAGGGAACCGGTGCAATGGATGTGGTGCCCGTTCCTGAATTCTCAGCAACAGATTCAGGGTTGAAGTATAGGATTCTTCGAAACTCTGATCGAAAAAAGCCAACGGCGGACGACACGGTCAGCGTCAACTACCGTGGCTGGCTGAACAGTGGCACAGTATTCGACAGCTCATACGAGCGCGGTGAACCGACAACCTTTCCTTTGAAGAATGTCATCGCCGGATGGACCGAAGGAATGCAGTTCGTCGGCGAGGGCGGAATGATCGAACTGTGGGTGCCTTCCAGGCTAGGCTACGGCGCACAAGGTACTCCAGGTTCCATTCCTCCCCACTCAAACCTTCACTTCATCATCGAATTGGTGAATGTCAAATAGACCAGCAAACGGCACGCGGCTTTGACGTTCGCGGTATGGTCGGCGACGCATCCGGTGCTGCAGACGGTAGCTGACCTTGGTGCGTGGAATATTTTTGTGAGTTGGCCTCCGGCGTAATGGGACGTTCTCGATACACGTAGGGCCGGTTCCT
>CAYNNP010000458.1:0-1506 GCA_964398215.1 uncultured Pirellulaceae bacterium
CGCGGTAGAATGGCAGTAACAAAGGGAGGCCGATCACGCCAGCAATCATGCGTATCAAATACTCAGCCGCTTTTACCACACTTCCTGTGGGCGCGACCCATTGCGAAGCTTTTGGAGTTGCGCTCTTGGTGTAGGCCGGACCGAGCAAACGCTGCAATCGCCGGAACTTCGGACGCAAGTAGAAACGTCGTTGATAGCGTAGTCTCTGCGACACAATGGACGCGTTTGCGCTGTTCCGGCACGTATCGCGTCCTTGGTCCGGCCTACAACCAAACACCACATCAAAAAGCGCAACTCCAAAATGCGTAGCCCAGGACTGGTCTCGATTTCGTGGACCAAATCGAACAGGACCTGGAGAGACGTCGGTACGGGAGGAGTCCCAGGTAACGACAAAGGCGAATACACGATCCGATATCCTCAAGGCTACCCACCCCGGTTATTCGAAGCAAAGAATGCTCGCTGGCTAAGTGACTACAACTATGAAACGGATAGCCTTCGCGCGAAGGTGATTTCGCGTGACCCGTTGCGACTAGAAATACCATCGGCGGCAACCGCCAGGAATAAGCAACCGTGATGCATCGTCTGATGGCGGCACCCGGAACACCACACTCTTAATGAATATCGTCGTCTAAGATTGCTCCGGTTGAAATCAATTGCTTGATCTGACCACGATCGAATTTGGCGGCTCGTAGATCAACCAAGTAGAAATCGACGCCTTCAATGTTAGCGCCGCGAATATCACAGCCGTACAAACTGGCTTTGCGAATCGTTTCCGGCGGTTGAAAATGCTGATCGTCGTAGTCGTCGGTGTAAAATCCGGTTCGTGTGCCGTGCGATGGATAGACGCTGCCCACCAGTCCGCTCCGAGTCGATCCCATGTGAAAGGTGCAATTCCGCAGGTCGGCCTTACGAAGATCGCAGTTTTCCCATTGGATGTCAGCCATTCGGCCGCGATTCAACTTAGCAGAACGCAAGTCACTGTCTTTCAATTGGCTGTTGGTCCACACGCAACGACGGAATCTCGAATTCGCAAATTGCACCTGATCCGCAATCAAATGCTCAAAACTCACCTGGTCAAAACTGCAAGAACTCAGGTCAGCAAAATCTAGCTTGCAGTCGGAAAGATCAAGGTGCTCGAATAAGCAATCCTGAAAGTCGCCTTCGGATAAATCAGCGGCTTGAACCGAACCTTGAGCGAACGTAGACCTTGTTGCTTTAACCTTTCGTAAAACGCTGCTGCGAAAATCACATCCATAGAAAGTGCATTGCGCCAAAGTTGCTCGCGTCAGGTCGGCTCCATGAAAGACGGCGCGATGGAAATGCATGGACTGCTCGCTATCTCGTTTTCGGTTGCTACGGGTTTTCTTGCGCCGCGCCTGTTTACGCTGCGCTCTTTTCCGTTTCCTACGCGCCGCGCTGCTCAAGCGGTTTTCACCTTCGGGTTCAGGCTGGACAGCAATAGAATTTGTGTCCGCTTCTTCAGCCTGCACTTGTTCAGCTGGCACT
>CAYNNP010000458.1:1606-3011 GCA_964398215.1 uncultured Pirellulaceae bacterium
GACAGCAATAGAATTTGTGTCCGCTTCTTCAGCCTGCACTTGTTCAGCTGGCACTGCCTGCGGGGAAGTTCGTGAGGTTTGAAAGTGTGCCTCTTGCAAATTTGCATTGGAAAAATCGGCAAGCGATAACTTACTGTCTCGAAAATTCCCGCCAGACAAATCCGCGTTCACAAAACTGGCCTTGATGAGATCCGCACCAGAAAGATCAACATCCGGCCACTGAACATCGTTAAACCAGGCGCGATAAAGCCGCATCCCTGCACCACGCGGACGCCAACCCTGATGGCTCATTGCCAAAATGCTTGCCGCGTTCGCTGAAGAAAAGCGATTGTTGCTCGCAAAGATATCACGAATCTGTTGGTCGAGCGACTCATTGATCCGAGCATGGCCTGCAATTTTACGAAGCACACGGAGGGAAAACCGGCCAACCAACAATCGATCTCGATACTCGTTGTTTGGGTCGCCAAGCAGTTGCACGAAACGGCGCATCGCAAACGCTTGTTTGATGGTGCCATGAGTAAGCAGTTCGGACGCGGCGGCGTACAGCAAAGTTGGCGACGGCTCATTTTCCAAAGGCAGATGTCCGATAACACCTATCTCTCCCGGCGCCGATGGAAAGAGCAACTGATCCGCAATGGCTTGTCCAAGCGAATCATCATTGAGCCGAAGATCTATTTCATCCAAAACGATTTCTTCGATGTTCGACTTAGCTTCGCTAGCTGCCATCCGATCCAAGATCAATTGCCAGATCGCTGGTGAACCAGTCGCAAAGCGAAGGTTCGCGTCTTCAAGCCGAGCCATCACACTGGAGCACGCCTGAGGATGCTTTGCTAACAGATATTCAATGAAGTCATCACGTTGCCAGTTCTCCAAACGCAGGTTCATGTCAAAGTAACCGTCGTCGACATGCGCACTGGTCGACAGCGATGCTCGTGTCGGATTCGCGTAGATCGATACGACCGGGTCGCCTTCCAAAAGCGACAGAGAATCGCCCGCGTCCAAGTAAAGTTTTCCGCTAGACACTTGGTTTGGCATCGAGGCTGACAAGTGACAAATAGCTTGATCGGCGCCTTCGCCATCGAGGCGAATCCTGACTTGATTTTCTTGACCGAGCAGCAGTTCTATCTGGTCGGTAAGTCGAATAACGTCGCCGGTATTTGGCGAACAGACGCGCGGCGCCACAATTGATGTCTTTGGTTGGACCAATGCCACCTCCTTGGGTACATGTGTTTCAATCCTATTCTTTCAGACTCGCGCCCTCTTGTCGAATTTTTCACCAGTGCGTCAAAATATCGGTGGTCGCGTTCCAGTAGATCCCATCAAAGAGTGACGCGCCCGACTAAAGTCGCAAACGACAAGATTCGTTTTTAGCTCGCGATACAGCGCGTGAATGAATCACTCTCCC
>CAYNNP010000459.1:0-2995 GCA_964398215.1 uncultured Pirellulaceae bacterium
ACTGAGCCGCAGGGCGATAGCCCCGGTTTCGAGCGCAACCGTCAATAACCGGGGCTATCGCCCATCGGCTAAAAAATTGTCACGCAAATAAATCAACAAGCCGTTAACGTTATCGGCCCGCTTTATCCGCGCAAGACGCTTGAGGGAATGTTCGTCAACTGAAACGCGTTTGAATAAATCGTCTCGTTGCCTAGCATGATCCTGCCCACGAAATCAAATAAGTCCCCAACGTGTTCTTGTAGATGAACATGAATTTGCAGGTTGTCGCCTGGCCGCGCGAAACCACGATAGCGGGCTCGAGATACTTTCACCAAAACCCCCAGCGCTTGTTGATTGAAGAATGGATTTTCGGTGTTGAATTCCTTCATTGGGTTGTGGTTGGCAGCGATCAATGCGCCTGCTGACTGCGTTGTCATCTCTTGCATCATCGCGCCCGGCAGAATCGGCGCGCCTGGGAAATGGCCTGTTATAAAAAAGGCGTCGGCAGGAACAGTCGCTGTCGTTTCGATGCTGTCGTCAAGAATTGATTTGATCGCGTCAACCAAGAGATAAGGCTTGCGGTGATGCAAGTAACCAGTGATGTCATCAAATCGGTGTTGATATACGGTAGACATAGATCGCGCTCTGGAAAGTTTTGTTGCCATGTTGGCGGTAAAGATACGAAGAGTATTAAAGTTTAGGTGCCACCGAAACCCTTAACAGAGTGTTGATGAATCAGCCTGCACATTTACGCAAGCGACTAAAATCCAAATCGTAAGGCCCTTCCTTTAGTCGCGGGGAGGTCGATCAAGCCGATCCGATTGCCAAACAAAAAAGAAGGCGCCCAGTAGTTCCAAATCACATTCGGTAACTCAAAACGTCGTTAATTTCGCGAGTGGTCCTAACCTACCACCAAGGAATGGTATCGTTGGTGTTGTGAAGAATCTGTTCCGAGAAGAGAAAGCGACACGTGAAGCTAAAAAAACATCGAGGCAAAAAACGATTTTTCGCAAAGGCTTGTGTTGTCGTTGCCGCCGGCCTTTGTTTGCTTGGGCAAGTCTCCTGCAACAAGTCTAACGTGACGACGACCGATCAATCCGTAAGTGGTGTTTCTGCAGAGCGGGTTACGGCTCCGGTACCACCAAGGTTGAAGCGGTTGTTGAAATATTACGACGACCACTTCGATGACCAACGCCAACTGTTGCAGGAAAAGTTTCTCAGTCCTGGCTACCACAGTGGGATGGCTCCGGGCACGTCGGTGCATCCGGTTCGAGAATCGTTTTATTATGCGGTAGGGTTGTTGCAGCGACGAGGTGCTGGAGACGTTGGCCGAGCCAAACTGATTTTGAAACAGCTGCTGCCGTTGCAGCAGACAAAGCACGAACAGCTGGGCTATGGCGCATGGCCGTGGTTGCTGGAGGAACCGCTTGAAAAGATGGACTCGATCGATCTGAACTGGGCAGATTTCTGTGGCTCCGCGATTGCTCAGATCTTGATCGAACATCGTCAGCAACTTAACGATGCCGATTTGGAAAAACGGCTGCGAGCGGCCCTCCGCCACGCGGCGATCGCGATTCGCGAACGTAACGTTGGGGCTCAGTATACGAATATCGCAGTTCTGGGCGGAGGCGTTTGTGCGATCGCGGGCGAAGTGCTGCAAGACGACGACTTGCTGGATTACGGACGAACGCGTTTGCAGAACGTTGTGGTCGAAAATGACAAGGTCGACAGTTTCGCCGAGTACAACAGTCCGCCTTACGGCAAAGTCGTGATTGGTGAATCCGAGCGTATTTTGCAGTTGGTCAAAGACAAGAGAACTCGGCAGGCGGCCGAAACGATCCGCTTGAAGGCATGGGAGATGTTTGCCGACAGTTTTCACTTGCCAACCCAGCAATGGGCAGGGCCTCATAGCCGCCATTCGCATCGACGTCTGACGACATCGTTGTTGGATTTCTTTAACGACCGTATTGATTTCCAAATCGCGCCGCACCCCAAGGCGCCAGTTGAAAAACCGAGAGGCTATGGGATTGTGACTCCGCTGCCGTGCCCTGACAGGTTGTTGGCAAAGATCAAAACGAGTGATCAATATCCCAAATTTTTGCGACGTGTTTTTTCACTCGACCGAAATGGACGACCATTCTTTGTTGGCAAAGCTTGGGCGGATTCGCAGTCCAACATAGCTTCGATCAATCGCGCTAGTTTCTGGACTCAGCGGCAACCCGTAAACGGATACTGGAGGACCGATCAGGATCCAGCGGTCGCGTTTCGACTTCGGTTTTTAAAAGACGGTCGTGACTTTGCTTCGATGGGCGTTCGTTCTTCGCAGGAACAAAACCGTGTCTTATGTGCGCTGCATTCATTGCCGGGACGGGGCGATTGGCATCGGTCATTGGATAGGCCGAAAAGCGGAATCTTTCGAGCGAAAGATCTTCGAGTGGTGATCGAACTGGCGGGCAACGAGGTAAAGGCAATCGAAACCGCAGCGGGGACGTTTGCCTTGCAGGCTGGCAGACATGAATTGGTCGTTGTGACGTCGGGTGGAAAATTCCTGGGCGAATCGGTGGAATGGAAAATCGCTAATCAGGAAAGCTTATCGGCGGTAGAAGCCGTTTGTTATTCCGGAACGGAACGAGATTTTGACTTTAACGAATTGATCGATATTGAAATCGCATTTGCGTTGCAGTTGCAAGAAATCGGAACTGAAATGCAAACCCATGATCGCCCACAGATGCAGTTGGGCGAGCAACGCATCGACGTGCGTTGGGCTGGGCTAAAGGTCGCCGTTCCAACGAAGGATGGCTCGTAAAATAAGTGCTAGTTTTGCGGCGCGACTGACGCCACCAGCTAGGGCTATGTCAGCCTCCGGCCTTTTTGTTGCGCCGTGGATGTGTCTTGCCGATGGTGTAGAACAGATCCAGTTCGCACCCCAAGCACATCAAGGCTAAAGAGTCTGTGAGTTTTTAGGCCGGAGGCTGGCACAACTTTAGCCCATGGCTTTAGCCATGGGGACGTATAC
>CAYNNP010000460.1:0-2993 GCA_964398215.1 uncultured Pirellulaceae bacterium
CCTGAAGGCGGTACTACGAACACAAGCGACTGGTAATCGTTTTTCAAAGCCTTATTACTTGGCCTTGAACTGCGACGTTCATCCCTACGTCGCTGATTTTGGTGGCTGCGGAACTGCCAGAATCAAGCGCTGGGTTTGAGTGATTCAAGTGGATGAAGTGCACTTTGCTGCGGTGCGCTGCAGGCAGCACGCAGAAGCGATCGACGCTTTCTTGGATGAACGGATGTGGTATCTCGGACATGTTGCGCCCCGGCAACTCTCCTTCACCGAAAAATGTTCCATCCAGAAACGCAATGTCTACTTCGGTAATCTCCGCTTCGATTCGCCGATCCCACTTTTCCCATTTGTCGATATCTGGAATGAACAAAACCTGTTTCCCCGGACCGGCGATACGAAAACCCACCGTCTCGGTGAACTCATCACGATGCGGAACTAGAAACGGCGTGACCGAGATCCGTTCGTTCAACTGAATCTTGTCGCGGTCAGCAAGATTCTTCAACGCAATGTTCTTTAGGCTTACCAACTGACTCCACGGGCCGTTGGACGAAAGGAACTTGCGCATCCGAGGCATCGCAAACACAGGGACACTGCCCGATCCCATGACTTCGCGTCCCAGGTGCATCAAACCCGTGTAGTGACCGATGTGGCCATGAGTAAGAAAGATCCCGCTGATTTGCGAACGCCCCTTTGCGTCCACCGGCAATGTGCCGCTCGTCGATTTTGAAATGTCATCCAGCAATCGCAATTGCGCAGCAAAGGCTGGCGTGCAGTCGAACAGCCATCGTTGCCGGGTTTTCGGATCGACCACGGCAAGACAACTGGGATGCCTGCGAAGCGATGCGTCCTTCCAGGCAGGTTCGCAGCACGATTTGTTACAAGCCGCCTGCGGATACCCAGCGTCTTGGGCGATGCCTAGCACGACTAGGTAGGGCGCATCAGATTCAGGTTTTTTGTTGACTGGTTCGTCGGCCTGCACTGAAACAGCCGATGCCAATGTCAGGGTAAGGACCAAAACAAAGGTACACGTTGTGTGAAGCAACATTCCAGGATTCAGCATCAACCTGCTCGCTTTCCGGTGACGGGTTCAGTAAGCCATGCGGCTGACATACAGTACATTGGCAAAATTCGACGCCCCTGATTCTAACGGAGTTCTTTTATGAATGGCACGCATCACTCGATTGACTATATCGAATTCAGTGTCACGGACATGGCGACAGCCAAAGCGTTTTATAACGCCGTTTTTGGCTGGCAGTTTACCGACTATGGAGAAGGCTACGCGGGCATTCAAGGCGACGGGCGCGAAGTTGGCGGATTCGCCAAAGCAGACTCTGTCGTGAAAGGTGGCCCACTGGTCGTGATCTATTCGGACAACCTTGAGGCAACGTTTGATGCCGTAAAAAATGAAGGCGGCAAGATTGAATCGGAAACGTTTTCTTTTCCTGGTGGACGACGTTTCCACTTTTCGGATCCCAGCGGAAACGTGTTGGCAGTATGGACCCAAGAGTAGTTGCATTGCCTTTGTATACGGCAGAAAACTCGCGTTGCAGCCAATGCCAACGCTAGCAATTTCGCTTGCTGTCGGCGTTGCGGGGCCTGGTCGATAGCAGTCGTTGGGGTTCAATTTCGCAGCCACGAATTGGTAGGCTACATCAAGTATGTGGGGCTACATTCACCAATCGGGGTTCAAAATGCGATTTCTTTTGACTGTCGCTGTACTGTTTGTTGCCAGTCCATTGTTCAGCCAAGAACGGGACCGGCCATTTGCGCCGTTGGATTCGGCCGAGCAAATACGATTGGAAAAACTGCTGGCCGACTGGGAAAAGCAAAGTTTGGCAACTCAAACATTCGCTTGCGAAATTCACCGCTGGGATTATGACGTTTTTTCTGCTCCCGCCGGTGTCCATTCCTTCAAAAAATCCGGCCGTCTACTCTACGCGGCACCGGACAAAGCCGTTTATCATATCGAACAATCTCACTCATACCGTGGGATGTCACAAAACAAACCTCGATACAAAAACGATTCCCGATACGCAGGCGAACACTGGATCGTCAACGGCGCCGACTTAGTTAATCTCGATCATGAGACTAAACGGCTTCGCATTACTGAGTTCGCAACAGCAAACGCTGCAGCAAAATGCGCCAAGCAACACCTTCCACTTGTGTTTCAGGTCGATGCAAAAGAACTAAAGCAACGATTTTGGATTCGTGAGGTTGCGTTCATAAAAAAGAAACTGCGGTTGATTGAAGCTTGGCCAAAGTCAGGTAAAGATCTACGTACGTGGGAACTGATCCAGGTAGTGCTGGATTCCGATACTCTTGTCCCACAATCGCTTGTGCTTTACTCGCCTAACTTTATGAACGGTAAGACACATTACGAGTTCCGGAACATCAAGCGAAATGCACCTGAACAGAAGCTCGCCGAATTTGAAAAGAACTTTGCATACGATGCGAAGCCGGCCTGGAGTGTCCAGCGGGAGAAACCCCTTGAGCCGCCAGTGTGGTTTTTTGCAAATTAGCTAGATGGAAACAAAGGAGGTAGGAGCATTGGCCAAAAACGTCTGGCTATTCCCATCGCCATACATCCGATAGCTCATGCTCAGGTTTTCTCAAGAAGATGCATTTCTCGGGGTCATGCTTGGGATTAATCTCAGCAAAAAGACTCTCGATACCAGCTGGCTCGAACACCATCGTCTCTATCGGTTTCCCAGTTGAGGGGTCAGCATACAGACCGGGCGGGAGGAGTATTCGCGCCTTAGTTTTCATTAAGAGATTCAACTCAGCAATGTACATCTGAAACGCATCTGGGGCGTCCATGACTAAGCTGTCGGATGCGGAAAAGACAAACGCAACGGTGCGACTGGCGTCCATACAAGCGGAGATCGCGATCGCCAATTTTCCTATGTTAGCCGGATCAGGCTGAAATGGGGAATGGACGTGCACGCTGCTTCCAGGGCAAAGCAGTTTTTCAAACTGCTTAAAGTAGCTCGGCTCTC
>CAYNNP010000461.1:0-2985 GCA_964398215.1 uncultured Pirellulaceae bacterium
ATAATCACGTGCTTTCGAGCTTTTGGGCCAAGTAGTTGTGGGTAAAGACAAGTGCTAACGCATGGGGCTATATGCTGTCGCTGCTTCGCAGCTGGTTTCCTGGTTGTTGAACACGATCGATCAAACGAATCTCGATAAATTTTGAAAAGCGCAAATTCAAAAAGCGTGAGCGAGGGACAATCAATCGTGACTCGGTCCCTCGCTCACGCTTCGGGTTACCAAAATCCAATGCCTGAGGTAAAAGCGCAACTCCAAAAGACGCACGCGATCATCTAAGCCGTCCTCTGGGAGAGTCCGGCGCGGTAGCGGCCGGGGAGGGCGTTGGCAAGTTGAAAGAACCGCGGATGAACACAGATAGACGCGGATAAGAAAGCCGAAAAAACCTTTGCTCAGGTGAAGGCAGATCGAGATCAAAAGCCTAAATTCAACAAGCCCTCCAGACTTTCGGTTTTAGGTGGTTTGCCGGAAAGCCTTAACGACGTCTTGATGGTTTCCGCAACGCGTTTTACGAGGTTTTAGTGATCAACGTTTTTTGCCAACTTTGGCACTAGGTCGGAGTTCGTTTTGGCACTTCAGTATCGCCTTCGTACCGTATGGCCGATCTGAAAAGCGACTTGGACTGTGTTTGTGGTAGATTTAATGAGAGCCTGCGGATCATTTTCACTACAATGACCTTGTTAAGTTCGTTCAATCGATGATGGAAGATGAAATGTCACGGACCGTTACTTGCCAGCAATGTGAAAGAACACTGCCCGTTGGCGATTCATTTCAAGGAGACCGCATTCGATGTGGTGGATGCCAATCGATTGTTCAGATTGCTGAATCTGAAACGCCAAAACAACATGCCGCCACTCCGGCGGCTGAACCAGTACCGATTGCTGCGACACCCAAGGCTCCTCCGGCACCGGCAAAGATCACGGTCGTTTGTACTTGTGGTGCAAAGATTCCTTTGGACACTTCTGTTCGCGGCAAGAGAGTTCGGTGCTCAACATGCTCGCAACTCGTGCACGTTCCGTTAGCGAATTCTGCTACGAGCAATGATGCGTTTGGGAATATGAACTTTCCGGCAGCTCCTAGCCTTGGGCCGGGAACTCAAGCAACTGGCCCCGGCATTGCAGCGCCAGGTTTGACCGCCACTGCGCCCAGCGCTTACCGACCACCAGCCGCTTCGACTTCCGCGCCCGAGTCCAATGGCAAATTGCTGGCAGTGCTGGTTGGTTGCTTTGTGTGTCTTGCGATGTTTGTGGGTGGGGTCGTTGCCTATCAAATCATGCGAAAGCAATCTGGCGAGCAAGTCGCTGCTTCCGATCCTGAGACTTCGCAAGAGCTTTCAGGATTGGATCCGAATCGGTACATATCTGATGAATCTGTCCAAGTGGTGGCCAACGAGACGGAAGGTGAGCCAGAAATATCGGCTTACGAAGAAGACGAAAGGCGGCGACCATCTGCGGCTGGTCCACCGCGACAACAACAGGTTGGAGCGATGGATACTGAACGCGACGCGAGGTCAGTTTCGTCCAACGAGGCTCGTGAGAAAATGATGGATCCTTTTACTCCAACGTCATCTGGCTCGCGTCAGGCCCAAGTCGAAAGCATGCAGCCGCCCAAGGGGATGGAGCCTGAGGACTCGCGGAAATCGATGGATCCAAGAATGCGCGGCTCCAGCGAATCTGATAATCCTGAAATGCGAGTGAAACAATTTCAGCCAGAGGACGAGCGTCGTCAGCGGATGAACTCGTCCAATTCAGGCGGGCAACAACAAAAGGATGATCGGATGTTGCGGGCAGGTGATCCGAGCGACAGTCGATCACGACGCGAATCCGTTTCGAATCGCGGCTCGTCCAATCAACCCCGCAGTGGAATGGACGAAAGCACTACGATGCGAGTTCATATCCCAAAGGGATACAGCATTGCCTTGCCACGCGTATTCAATCGGTTCGAGACTTCGACGCATTTGTCCTCGACGACCTATTCGCTAATGTCGCCTTCGGGTTTGGCGGTTACTTTTTCCGTGACGGATGATGGCAAAATCACACCGAATTCGCCCAGTCGGATTAGCCCCGGTGCGCGGACAGTCGCAAACGGCAAGTTACAGATAACACCAATTGCTTTGGCGTCTGACCCCAGCGAACTGCAAGTTGCTGAGTTGGATGGGATGAGAGCACGATTCGCGACCGTAGTTGCGGACTTGAGTCATGGCGACCAACACGAAATGGTGAACCAACTGTTCTCTGGTGCGATTCCTTCGGATGTAAAGCATCAACTGCGAGGCAAGTTGGATGCGAAAGTCGCCTTTCAGGCTTCATGCAATATGGAAGTCATGGATGTAAAACGAATTTTGCATATTTCCATCAGCCAGACGAGTGGCGAGCAAGTTTCGCCGAATCCAGAGTGGCTGAATTGGTTAAAGACATTGCGTCATGAGGCGGACCCTGACTTGGGTAGAATGCCTCCAGAGTTTCGAGCGCGTAAGTAGCGAGGTCATCATGGACGGCGAACGAGGCAATACAATTTGTGCGTTACTGGATGCGAGACGTCAGGATCGAGGAACCCCAGATCCAGAGGGATACAGTCGCCCGGCTCCACGTCACGTCATTGCAAATGACCGTTTGACGATCGCAAGGTTGCTGGGCGCAACATTTTTGATCGCATTGATCATGCTGTTCGTGCCTTTTGTGTTCAGTGATGAATATGCGTTTGCATGGGCGATCATCACTGCTTTGGCCGCAGCCACGGTTGGCGTATTGGCGCGGGGCGAATCAGGCGCTTTGGCGGGAGCATTGGTCGGCGCTGCGGTTTGGAGCGTTGGGATCGGCCTCGTATCCTTTGCCAAAATCATCTTTCAGATTGTCAGCGGGTACTTTTTGGCTTGAACGGTTGGCCGGACCAAGCACGCCTGCCGGAACAGCGCAAACGCTTTTTGGAGTTGCGCTTTTTCCGTCACCCTCCCGCTTGCGGGAGGGTCGGACGCGGTAGCGGCCGGGG
>CAYNNP010000462.1:0-2981 GCA_964398215.1 uncultured Pirellulaceae bacterium
GCGTGAGCGAGGGACAATCAATCGTGACTCGGTCCCTCGCTCACGCTCTCTCGCTTCGGGTTACCAAAAACCAATGCCTGACGTAAAAGTAAAAGCGCTACTCCAAAATCTTGTTCGCCGAAAGACCCCTTGAGGGCTATCACTGGTGAGATTTCTATGCTCACGCTTTGGGTGCCGAAAATACGCCCGTAAATCTGCTCTGTTCGTTACGGATTAACAAATTATCAACACCTCGTTTTGGGGTGAATTTGCACGTTAATACCCGGGCCAATTTCTTCACGAAACCTTCATTTCGTTAACACATGACCTTCACGGTTTTTGCGATTGCACTTCGTACAATCCCGAGCTCACAAAACATTTAATCTCATTGAAAGGAAGCCAAATGTTTCGCTCGAAAGGCCTGTCTCTTTTCCATTGCCGCTCGGGAAGTTGCGTTCGCAACAAAAACAATCGTCAAGCATTCACTCTCGTTGAACTACTGGTTGTGATTGCGATCATCGGTATTCTCGTTGGCCTGCTTTTGCCAGCAGTGCAAGCGGCGCGTGAAGCTGCTCGTCGAATGAACTGCAGTAACAACCTAAAGCAAATTGGCCTAGCAATGCACAACTATGCGAGTGTGTATCGCGGTTTTCCGGCCAGCCGCGTGAATATCAAAACACCAGACTTCGAGGCCGGGTGGCAGGTCATGCTGCTGCCCTTCCTAGAAGAATCGGCCTTGTTTGAGACCTATCGAACCGACCTGACATGGTCGCACCCCGACAACCTTCCTGCCACAGAAACCAGCGTGGAAGGATTTGTCTGTCCGTCAGCACCAGGGCAACGCACGACACCCGGTACTGACATCTTGGAAGAACGTGATATCGATTACGGGTCGCCCAAGTTTGGTTCCAGCGACTATGCCGCGATCAACAATATTCGCCGCAGTTGCTGGACGGTCAATGGTTCTGAAATGCCGGGGCAAATTCAACGTGAACTTCCGGGTGCCTTGTTTTCCAAAGACCATAAAGATGCCCGAACGGTCGGACGCGGCATTCGCTTAAGCGAAATCCTTGACGGCTTGTCGAACACCATCATGTTGGTTGAAGACGCTGGCCGACCTGAACTGTACATCAATCGACAGCTCGGACAGAATCCTGATCAGGGTGAAGTTTGGACAGGGACATTCTTCGTTGAAGAAGGCTGGGGATGGGCCGACCATCAGGACAGCATCAGCCTGGACTTCGCAGACCCGATCACAGGTTTGGCAAACAAGACCGACAAGAGTTCACCGTTTGACGTTGAGGCCTACGGCACCAAGGTGATGAACGCTACCAACGATGGCGAGATTTATTCATTCCATCCTGGCGGTGCGATGTCGCTGCGTTGCGACGGGTCCGTGCATTTCATCAGCGAAAGTATTGACGGCCTACTGCTGGCTGCTTTGGCAACCAAACAAGGTCGGGAGGTCATCGAGGAAGAATGAATATCCAATCACGAAAGACGATAATATTGGGGACCATTTTTGTAGGACTATTGTCTTGCGGAGTTGCCAATGCAGCAAAGCCTTCCATCGACTCAGGTACGGATGAGCCTATCCCGATTGAGTTCATGGGGCTTGTAGAGTTCGCTGGCGATGCGGTTGACTTGAGTGGCCTGGACGGCGGTCTCGAAGATTCGTCTCCGAGCAATCGACTCGGTGGCTTTTCGGCAATCGAGTACTCGGGTAAAGGAAATCGTTTCGTTATCCTGGCCGATCGCGGTGCGGGTGACGGTGCGGTGTCGTATCCTTGCCGGATGCAGTACGTTGATTTGCAACTTGACCCCAAAGGCCGCAGCATTGAGGCAAATTGGGTTTCGACTGTTCTGCTAAAGTCACTCGATGGTGCTCAGCTGGATGGGTCGAATGTCACTGCGAATGCCGATCGTTCGCGACCTGCTAATTCGCCTTGGCACGCCATGGACCCCGAAGGCATTCGCCGCTGGGGAAAAGGCTGGTTGATCAGCGAAGAATATGGTCCCAACATCGGATACTTTGATGCGGCGGGCCAGCTGCAAAAGCAGTGGCAGTTGCCGGAATCTCGTGTTCGATGCAAGTTCACAAAAGACGAGCTCTTCAATGGCAAGCACTCTAGTGATCAGCTTTGTGGCAGCTGCGAAAACCGTGGACTGGAAGGCTTGGCGGTCACCCCATCGGGATCGACTGCGTGGGCTTCCTATCAATCCAGTTTGCTTCAAGATGGTGAACTGGTTGACGGAAAATGTTTCGGCGAATTCACTCGTTGGATCGCACTTGATCAAGACGGCAAACTGACGGCCGAGGTGGCCTATCCGATGTCCAGCCGCTACTCCGGAATCAGCGAATTACTGTCGGTGGATGAACATCGGCTGCTGGTTCTTGAACGCGACGGATTGGCGGGAAAAGATGCCATGATCAAACGCATCTATCTTGCCAATACGCAAAAGGCGAGTGACGTTTCCAAAGTGGATGCATTGCCCGTGGATCGGAGCAAGAATCTCAGTCGACCGAATCCGATTGAACCCGTGCAAAAACGGTTGCTTATTGATTTGATGGAATTTCAGCATGAACTGGGAGCCGCCGCAACGGCCGAAAAGCCCGAGGGCTTGACCTGGGGACCTGCGCTGGAAGATGGCCGGCGAACGCTGTGGATTTGCTGGGACAATGATTTTGATCCCAACTTAAAATCCTACATCGCCTGCTTCGCCGTCAACTAACGGTTAAAAGCAAAAAGTGCCCTGACCTTTGCAGCGAAACTCATCAAGAGTTTCGCTGTTTTTAATTGGCAAGATAGTTTTGTAGACGGCAAGCGTGCATGGAGGTTGGCCACTCCTGGCCGATGCCCTTGTCTTTACCCGCAACTGCATTGCCCAAAAGCACAAAACACCGGATTCCCAACAGCGAAGCTGTTTCGCGACCCGGGGCTTTGTTGTTGAAGTCCTTCGGACTTTGTTTTACGCCGCAAAAATCGAAAACGTTGCGGTCA
>CAYNNP010000463.1:0-2978 GCA_964398215.1 uncultured Pirellulaceae bacterium
AATGGTGGACTCGACAGGACGATGACCGAATTCTTTGTGAACTCTGTCCGCGGGCTTGTCGACTGAATGAGGGTGATCGAGGTTTCTGTTTTGTCCGTGCGAATCATGGTGGCAAAATGGTCTTGGATACTTATGGAAAGAGTACCGGTTTTTGCATTGATCCAATTGAAAAGAAGCCGCTGAATCACTTCTTGCCGGGAACACCCGTGCTGAGTTTCGGTACGGCAGGATGTAATCTGGGCTGCAAGTTTTGCCAGAACTGGGATATTAGCAAGAGCCGTGAAGTGGCTCGGTTGAGCAACGAAGCTTCACCGGAGGCGATCGCGCATGCGGCAAAAGAATATGGGTGCCGGAGCGTCGCGTATACATACAACGACCCTGTGATTTGGGCCGAGTATGCGATTGATACGGCGGCTGCCTGCCGCGAGCTTGGCATTCAATCAGTCGCCGTGACCGCGGGCTATATCACGCCAGAGGCACGTCCCGAGTTCTTTGGTGCGATGGATGCAGCCAATATCGATCTGAAAGCGTTTTCTGAAGACTTCTACTTCAAGCTAACCAGCGCCCATCTTGATCCTGTTTTGGACACGATTCGGTACGCTTGCAATGAGACGGATGTTTGGGTTGAGTTAACGAACTTGATCATTCCGCGAGCGAACGAGGAAACGGGGGAGCTGCAACGTATGTGTGATTGGGTGTTGGAGAACGTTGGGCCTGATGTACCGGTTCACTTCACTGCTTTTCATCCCGACTTTCGAATGACCGACCGTGAACGCACGCCACATGAGACTTTGATTCGTGCTTATGACTTGGCTCGGAGTGCTGGTCTGCGTTACGTTTACGTTGGCAACGTGCATGATGTTGGTCGGCAAAGTACCTACTGTCCCAGTTGTAGCCAGGTTGTGATTGAGCGCGATTGGCACGAGTTGGGCAGTTACGCTTTGGACAAAAACTGCTGCGGACATTGCGGTTTTCAGATTGCTGGCCGGTTTGAGTCTGCTGCGGGGACTTGGGGCCGGCGTCGTCAGCCGATAAAAATCACGCCCATTTCACTACCAAATAAATCGATCAAGGACGCACCTATGAAAACAACTTCTGTAGTGAACGACGATAGTTTTAGCGAAGTGGATCGCCAGGCTGTGCATGCGGCGGCAAGCCGTATGGTTGTTGCGGCTGTGCAGAACCAGCAGGTTGACGATGGTTTGTCGGAGGAGTTGGCGTCGCGAGAAATCGATGGTGTCTATGTCACGTTGAAGCGAGGCAAGACGTTGCGCGGTTGTTGTGGTGTTCACAGCGCGACGTTAAAGCTTCGGGACGCCCTGACGCATTCCGCGAATCGTACAGCGACGAATGATCCTAGGATGACACCGATTTCAACCGATGAGCTTGCCCATTTAGATCTTTCTGTTTCGATCTTGGGTGGTCCGCGTCCGATTGGTGTTTCTGGTGAAGCTCGTGTTGATGCGGTCGAGGTGGGCAAGCATGGATTGCGAATTCAGTTGGGCAAGAAAGCTGGTTTGTTATTGCCTTCGGTCGCTCGGGAATGGAACTGGAATTCACGACAGTTTTTGGACGCCGTTTGCCGCAAGGCTGGATTACCGGCAGGCGCTTGGTTAAGCGAAGACGCGGATTTGAAAATCTTTGACGGCATTGATTTTGGTGGGCCACTGAAAATCGAAGGATCGATTCCGGTATCGGCGGGGTTGTTTTCGCGCGATGATATGATTCGCTATCAGCAATGGGCCACTGGCAATCTGAACATGTTGATTGAGGGTGGAACGCCGATGTATTACGCCACAGGTGTCAGTGATGCGACTGTTCAGGGCGTCGCGCTACAGGTAATACCGCAGGGTGAAAGTGAACCGATCAATTGGTTGCATTTCGTGATTCGTGATGGCGTGCCGCTGCAGTCGACGTTGTTTCAGTTGACCCAGACAGCGGCGCAAACGCTTTCTCAGGCGGGTTTGTCGGCGCAGAAAGTTGATGTGGTTGTGATGTCAAATGCAATTCATCATGGCACCGGTAGTGCGGTGGAATTGCAGGGCGTCGATTGTCAGACACGCGGTTTACTTGTGCGAGACTCCAAGCGATTCACATTGAATTTTGATCGTGGTGGGACTGCGGACGCTGTGCATGCCGATGCGATGGCATCGCAGAGGTTTCAACAAGGCACTGCACAAACTTTCTCGGTAGTTTGCGATTGCTCGAGCGATTCGTTGAAATTGGTCATTGGGTTGAAGGGCGATGCTCGCGGGTCAATTCGCGCTCCAGCTGTGGCTGGGCGGTTTTATCCGGCTGACGATGCAGAACGTGACCAGATGGTCGACGGATTCCTAGCAGAATTGGCGGCGGTCAAGAAACAGGTAGTGAAAACCGCGATGGTGCCCCATGCAGGCTTGCGGTTTTCGGGACGCATTGCTGCCGATGTCTGGCGGCGGATTGAATTGCCCGAAACTGTTATCGTCATTGGACCGAAGCATACCGCGGATGGTGTGAATTGGGCAGTTGCGCCGCACAGCGAATGGCAGCTTTCAGCAAATGCATCGATGCCAGGCGATTTGAGTTTGGCAACGCAGTTGGCTGACGCGGTCTCTGGATTTGAATTGGATGCCAAGGCGCATGCGATGGAGCATGGGATCGAAGTTCAACTGCCGATTTTGCACCGAATTGCTCCGAAGACGAAGGTGGTCGGTGTGGCGATGACGGGTGGTACGATTGATGAATTGCGGGTAGCGGCCAAGTCGATGGCATTGTGGATGAAGGGTTTGGACAAGCCGCCTTTGTTGATGATCAGCAGTGACATGAACCATTTCGCTGACGACCAAGAAAATCGGCGACGAGATCGCTTGGCGTTGGAGCAGTTACAAGCGAATGATCCCGAGCAGCTACTAAAAGTTTGCCGTGCGGAATCGATCAGCATGTGTGGTCAAGTGCCAGCTGCTTTCGTGTTGATGACGCTTGCAGAGCTTGGCACGGCG
>CAYNNP010000464.1:0-2977 GCA_964398215.1 uncultured Pirellulaceae bacterium
GTCGCTGCTTCGCAGCTGGTTTTCTGGCTGTTGAACACGATCAACCAAACGAATCTCGATGCATTTTTTAAAAGCGCAACTTCAGAACGCGTGAGCGAGGGACAACGCGAAAATTGATTCGGTCCCTCGCTTACGCGTCGGTTACCAAAAACCTGCTGCCGTAGCGGCGCAAACTAAAAGTTTGCTGGATACGGCCTACTTTTCGCGTCGGATGGGTTACTTCAGCGTACCGACGCTGCCTGTGACCAGGATTTCGGCGAACTTGTCGCCATCCAAATCCGTGGTGACTCGGATCTGCTGGGCGATTTTATCGGCTACTGTTTGTGATGAGAACTTTACTTTCACCATGTGAAGCTTCTTTTTGCCTTCGGGAATATTGAACTCAAACCGCTTATCGGGACAAACAATGCCGGTCACCGAAAACGGCTCTTCACCGCGGATCAGCAAGCGTTTTTCAATCAATTTACCAGGTGACAATGTTCCCAAACTCAGACTGGCCGGAGAAATACTCAATACAGGCCGCATGTGACCTGAGATCAGCATTTCTGTGGTTGGGAATGCGCGATCGTTACTGATCAAAGTCAGGCGTTCGCGAATCTCGCCATCTGACATTGAGTCTTTTGTCTTCACAACCATTCGATATTTTACCAAGCCAGGTGTCAGTTCTGGCTTTGACAATCGGACTTGGAGATCCGTGCAATGGCTTCGCACGTCAGTGATTCGCCAGTTGCTATTGCCACTGTGATTGATCACGATCTCCGTCTCGCCAGTCTTTCCAGGAGCGATTTCGCCAAAGTCGATTTCAGCTGGCTCGAACCAAACGTCAGTGCGAATATTGCCGCGCACTTTCAATTGGACTTCTTGATAAAACGGTTTGTCAAAAACAACCGTCAACGTCGCCGCTTTGGTTCCAATGAACGTATCGGTGTTGAATTTCGCGATGATCGAACCCGACTCACGACTTTGCAACGTCTGTTTGGAAATCGACGGTGTCGTACACCCGCAACTCGTTCGAACCGCAGCAATGTGTACTTCCTCTTCGTAGATATTCGTCACCTTGAACTCATGGACGCTTTTCGCGCCACGGCCCACGGTGCGAAAATCATGACTTCGTGTCTCGAACATTTTGGACGCCCAGTTCTGTTGTGCCATTGCTGGCGAACAGAAAAACGCAATCGCACTCGCGACCAAGAAAGCTAGCTGGTGTCGTTTCAAGATTCCTGTGACTTCCATCTCAAACCTTGCTGTACAAAAAAGTGAACAGGTGTCGTTTAACGATAGCAATTGATCCGTCATCTTGCGATACGAATAAAGCTATCGTGTATCAACGGTTTCGGCCAATTGGCTGAAATTTTCCAACAATTCCGCCAAACGCTCCATGGGAAGTCCGACAACATTCGATTCGCTACCGCCATCAACAACTTTTAACCAGTCATTTCCGTCTTGATAGCCAAAGGACCCCGCTTTCCCCTCCCACAGACCGGATGCAAGATACTCTGCAAGCATTTCATTGGATAGCACATCCATTTCCAGTTTTGTTCGTGTCACATCCACAACACACTGCTGCCGTGAAATTGACCACAGGCATACTCCTGTGAAAACATCATGCGGTTTACCGCTCAGCATTCGGAGCATCGATTCAGCGTGCTCCTGATCATGCGGCTTGCCCAGGATCTGGCCATGACAGGATGCAACCGTATCGGCAGCGATGATGAAACCGGTTTCTAGTCGTGCTGCAACATCCGCTGCCTTTCGGTAGGCATATCGGGCCACAAGTTCGGGTGCCGTTTCGCGACTGCACATGCCGCACTCAGCCGAATCACTTGCGGGCAAGATCTGGAATTCGTAGCCAGCCGCCGTCATCAACTGGGAACGTCGCGGCGAACCACTGGCAAGTATCAACGGCTCGCTAGTCGGCAAGTCGGCTTTTGGCAAGCCAGCCATGAGCGGCAGGTCATCAGAGAATTTCATGGACGTGATTGTACTGGGAAGTTCACGATTCGCTATTCGGCTCGTTACCCTGGTCATCCTTGTTTGGATCCTCGCCATCGTCAACCGCTGGCAAGTCGCCTGGTTGTACATCGGTTGGTGTGACTGGGTTTTGTTGATCGCGTGCAGCTTGTTGTCGCTGTGCCAGTTGATTGTGCGAACCACGCAATTGGTCCAGCAAACGAGGGATTTGGCCCGCTGAAACAAAAATCCGCGCACTGACAGCCGACTGTGGGAAAAAGCTGGTCAAGAAATCGAGAGCAAACTCGCTGGCGCCATGCCCAATCATCACACCGTTGGCATAGACACCACTGAGCACTTCGTCCGGCAACTTCAAATCATCATAGATTTCTTGGATCGATGGACGTCTCGCATTGGGATCCTGATTCGATTTGGGAGGCGTCGGCGGATCGCCCCATCGCTTCTTGTAAAGTTCCAGGTTTGTGTTCAATGCTTCAATGAACTGCGGCATTACTTGATGAGGAATGATCACCCGCGATGCGACTTTGTGGGGTCGGCCAATCGTTTGCAAAAAATCGACAATGAACTCACTGGCCCCGGTCATCACGATCGCGCCGGTGCTAAAGCAACCGTTGGCAACGTTTTCGGGCACGCGTGCTCGTAATGCAGGATTCTGATTTGGTTCAGGAGCAGGATTGGGAGGTGAGTCCGTCATGCGATACTAGGCCTTGAATTTTGTTTTTGGCGAAGACTCGATCAAGTGGTTCATTCTACGGCCAAGTCAGCTTGTGCCAAACCCGTTGTGCTTGATCAATTAGTTAGGAGGTTGGACAAATATTCAGGCACTGAGTTTCGAGGATTCTTGGTAACAATCCAAAAATCAACGTGCTTTCCATCCCGTTCTGTGAAAGAGTGCTTCAGTCGTAGCCGGAGTCGCCAGACTTCGGGGTTCACCAACAGGCCTGAATTCTGGCGAATCCAGCTACGGAAAATTTGATAGCTGTTTTTGGCGGCCCGAATTGCATAC
>CAYNNP010000465.1:0-1701 GCA_964398215.1 uncultured Pirellulaceae bacterium
GCTTCTGCCTAAAGCTCAAATCGCCCGTCATCTTATCGTAACGAAAACCCAGACTGACCCTCCGCGAAGTGTTCCCCCCAAAAAGGCGAATCCACTCACGTCGGTTCTTGCAGGGTCGGTATCTCGTCGGATCGTGAAGCCCAAGTTTCACCAGCCGGTGTCGTAACTGGACCCATCGTCTACCGTTTCTTCGAACTTGATTTTGGCGTGGCCTCGAAACAGCTTTTTTAAGCGCCATTCAAACTGCAAGTTTTCCTTGCGGCTTATGATCTTGATCGTTTGTAACTGTTTCGATCTGGTAAGCGGCGAGAGATCGATCGAATCAAGCTCTTGGGCATTATCAAATTCGATTTGCCGAAGATGCGGCATCAATGCGATTTCATCGATCAGCGATTGTGTCACCCGAACATTCTCGAATTGCATCTTATGCAAAAATCGACATTCGCGAAGTCGCGAGAATGCGGTGGTCGTTGGCAGTTCATCGATCCAATGGATCAGTCGCAAAAAAGGAAATGACAGGAGTAAATCGATACTCTTGTCATCAAGACTGGTGGATCGTATCGCGACCTCTTGAACAAACCGGTTGCCAACCATCGGGTTAACACGTTCCCAATTCCACCACGGACCATGCAGTCTCAGTTTGCTGCTGGAGTAACGCTTGTCGCTCGCAAAAACGTATCTGATTTCATTGATGTGTAGATCGCAGTCGGATGTCACCAAATGATGCAATTCGTTCTCAGGCATTTGGTCTACCACCTGCTGTAGAGTGATCGTGGTGCCGCCGAGAATCAAGTTTTTTAGCCGCAGCGCTGCAAGACTCTTTACTGCAGCAGGCGTGACGGCCGTGCGGCTGAGATTCAAAAATTCGATTGATTCTGATAGTGGCTGCAAGGCTTTGATTCCCGCGTCGGTTATCAAGGTGCCTTGAATGCATAGAAAGGACAGGCCGTCAACCTTTGCGATCGTTTTCATTCCTTCGTCACCGACCTTGGTATTGGTCAGATCAAGGTCATATAGACCGTCGCAGTTGGTGAGCAAAGCAATGCCAACATCTGTTACCAAAGAGTCAGGAAGCCAGACGGATCCATGATGGGTCCGCAGGAAGGACGCGATCGTTTTGTCGGTGATCGTCGGTTCGTTCGTTCCGTCAATCTTAGGTTTCGTTCCAAGCTTGGCTCGGAGCCGTCGCTTTCCTTCGAGTGTGAACTTGGTGTTATAGAGTTGGACCAACTCAATCAGAGGAAGGCTAGCGAGCACTTCGACGGAGGAATCCCCAATGTTGGTCTGTCTTAGATCGATCTGCTGCAGCTTTTGAAGCCCCGCCAGAGATTCGATCAGGTCGTTGTTGAGCTGCGTGTAGCTGATCATCAGCGTCCGCAGTTGGGCAGGACCTTTCAGTCCAATTGATTCGGTTTTGGGGAGCCGCGGGCCGAAAAGAAATAGCGATGTCAAACCTGAATGCGAGGCAATGGGGGCCAAAGCGTTCGCTTCGATGTCGCACCCTGAGAACGTTAACGTTTCTAAACTTGCGATCTTGCTGATCTTTGAAACCGCATCCGCATTGATTGTCGCGCCCCGCACGCTAAGAGTTCGCAGGTTTGGCAGTTGGCCGATTGCTTGCCAGCCCGCCGATGTGATTCGGCTACCATCAAGATACAAGACGTCCAAGTTCTTGATTGCTGGGAACTCTTCACACGTCAA
>CAYNNP010000465.1:1801-2973 GCA_964398215.1 uncultured Pirellulaceae bacterium
GTGCATGTAATTGCGGTCCATCGCATCTCTTTTAGTGCCGTTGATATTGGTAAAAGAGGGGAGTTCCAGCATCCGCTTGGCGCCGCGAATCGAGACACCTGCTGAGCCTGCGTAAATCGTCTCCAAGCGATCCATGCTTCGTAGGTAGCCAAAGATGGTTTCGGAAACTGGTTTGCCCCAATCTTCAAACGCAATGTGCTTCAGGGATTTGATTTCACTTAGCCCAGACAACTGCGTATCGTCTTCAGTGCACCCAACCAATTGCAAGCGGTCCAGCGACTTGCATTTGGCCAATTGACCGAATGGATTCCCGTGGACTCCTCGTGTTGGGATCGCGAGCGTTTTAAGCTTGGGGAGAGTCGCAATTGCAGCAAGAACGGAGTTGTTGATATATGCGTCGCTGCTATGAATCGCCAGCGAAGTCAGATGTTTCAAGTTTCCAATTTCGGCCAGGCCATCCGGGGATATCGGCATCGATCCATGAAGTTCAATCGACTTTAGCTTTGCAAGTGAGCAGAGCATCGCCATGTGATCGTCCGTCAGTTCGACGTAGCGCGTTTCGATTTCTCGCAGATGTTCTAGTTGCCCAAGTGACGAGAACAGCGAAAGGTCGTCGTTCCAAATGGTCGCCTTCAACCGTCGCAAACTTCGTGGTAGACCTATCGATTGGGAGTGGTCAAGTTGCGGAGCGACACTAACCGACAATAACTCCAGCTCTTCGAGACTCATCTGCTCCACCAACGCCAGGGCTTGTCGTGGGATCTCAACTCCCGACAATCGTAGGCTCTTTAGACTGGGCAATCCCGCAAGGCACTCTACGATTTCCGTTGATAGAGTCCATCCATTCGAGTTGCTGGAAATTTTGACGGCGGAGACGTTGCTCAGGAAATGATTGACGTCTTTTGTGTTTTCTGACGGCTCGTGATTAAACCATCTTTGGACACCGCCGGTTTCGATTTCAAGCGTTAACGCATCTGCGGCACACAATTTACGTAAAAGACGGAGCGTATTGCGTTGGTCGCGTGCACTGATCAACCATCGCCCACCCACCACGGCCACGATCGTCGTGACAATCAACATGGTTCGTAGCGAAAACGCCATCCGTAGTAATCGCTTCGGCTGAACCGGCATGATGGCTGTTTGGAATTTGCGGACGAAAACAAAAGTTGGGC
>CAYNNP010000466.1:0-2970 GCA_964398215.1 uncultured Pirellulaceae bacterium
GTCGTTGATAGTGTGATCTCTGCGACACAATGGAGGTGTTTGCGCTGTTCCGGCACGCATCGCGTCCTCGGTCCGGCCTACAACCTAACACCACATGAAAAGCCCAACTCCCAAAACCGTAAGCGAGGGACAATCATTCTTGACCCGGTCCCTCGCTCACGCTTCGGGTTACCAAAAAACAATGCCCTGACGTACAAACCGTTTAGACTTTCGGCAAACCGCATAATCCGAAAGTCTTGACGACGTCTTGACGGCTTCCTCTATGGGCTTTTAGCAGCATGGCTGATTGTTGCTACCTGCTCTGTGCGAATCGTGTAAACTGGTAAGCGGTTAGTGTTCGATCATTACACACATAAGAGGCGAATGCCTCAATTTTGGGCTCATGCAATCTCAAATCCAGTGTCCGTGCGGGCAAGCGTTGCAAGTTGATGTTCCCCCTGGGGGCGCGCAGGTCAAATGTCCTTCTTGCAATTCAATGTTGGCTGTTCAGGATCCTGCTGCAGGGCAGGCAGCTGCACCTCAACCAAATCCTTTGTCCGCTGGCCAAAGCCAGCCGAATCCGTTTACCGGAACCCCACCGGCCGGCGCTCCGGGTGCTCCGAATCGCTATGTGCAGTCGCCTTACCAGCAACAGCGCGCCAAGCAGGGTTCCAAGCAACGATCTGCCATGCCTTTGGTTTTAGGCGCGGTTGCAGCTGTTGGTTTATTGCTAATCTGTGTGGTTGGCGTTTTCGTTGCGTTCAGCGGTGACCGAAAAGCGAAAGTTCCCGCCGCTGCACCATCCACCAGCAAATTTGCAGGAAAGAAGGTCCCGGCGGCCGCTGCGAAGCCGGTTGCTATGCAGTTTGAACGAGCCGCGAAGGCTCCCGGTGCCGCTCAACTGGAAGCGATGATTAAGTACGATCTGATTGTTGACAAGGCGATCGCTGGTTTTGAGTTGTCAGCGACGCAAAAGAGTCAATTCAAAACTGGTTTGATCAGGGGCATGCGTCAAAACTCTTTGGGTGCAGAATTGAAACGTGGCGGCAACGTGATCACTTTTTTGCGGATGCGTGAAAAGGACGGGATTACAACCGCACTGTTCCGAATCGCAGTTGGTAACGATGGCGGAATTGGATACGTGGAGACTGGATTTGGCTACAGCCCAAGCGGTACTGTTGTGATCAATGACGTGTTCACCTATGCGACGGCCGAATGGCTTTCACAGACATTGCGGAAACGCACACTGCCGGTGGTCGCTGAAATGAACAAGTCCTTCTTTCAGCGATTGGGCAACAAAGCTGACAACGACTTTATTAAACATGGCAGCACAATTTCGAGGGTGGCGTCTCAGGGGCACGCTCGACCGGCTTGGGCGTTGCGTGAGATAAAGAAACTACCAGCATCGCTCCAGAAAGACAAAAGCGTATTGGTGATGCGGATCACATTTGCATCTGCAACCAACGACGATTCGGAATATCTGTCAGCAATCGAAGCCATGCGACGAGCGTACCCAAACGACCCCGCGCAAAAACTTTTCGTGGTCGACTATTACTTCCTGAAGAAACAGAACCAGAAAGCTTGTGAGGCGATTCGCGAATTAGACAAAATGGTTGGTGGTGATCCTGCACTGGGAGTCCTTGAGGCGGCAACCCATTCCGTCGATAACCGAATGGACTTGGCCAAAGTTGCTTTGGCTCGATCACTGAAACAGGATCCGAATTACCAGGACGCGATCGACACAGCGAATGCGCTGGGGATTTCAATAGCTGAGCTTGGAGTGGGAGGGTCAACGGTCGCTGCCAATCCTCGCATATCGAATCCAGCTCCACCTCGCGACAAACCTAACCCATTCGGTGTTCAGAGTAGCCCAAACGATGCGAAAAATCCTTTTTCTGGCGGTGTGGTCGAAGAGAACTTACTTCAGGCACGGGGAAAGTTTAGGACGCGGTTGATTAAGCACGAAAGAAATGGTTCGGCTGTTCCATCGCCGCCCGCTAAATTTGCTAAGAAAGTGAAATACCGTGCGCAGAACGGCATGATGGATGCCTATGTCACAAATCGTCCAGCAGGTTCGCAGTTGAATCCGGCGATCATCTGGATATCTGGCGGCGACTGTAACACAATTGACGATGGCTTTTTCGATGACGCCTCTGCGGACAATGATCAAACGGCAAGTATGTTTTGGCGTTCTGGCATCATTACGATGTACCCTTCACTCCGTGGTGGAAACCGAAACCCAGGATTCCGCGAAGCTTTCTTTGGTGAAGTGAACGACGTCTTGGCGGCTCGCGATTACCTTGAAAAGCAACCTGGCGTCGATCCCAAACGGATCTACCTGGGCGGTCATAGTACTGGTGGTACGCTGGTATTATTGGTTGCGGCAAGCACCGATAAATTCAGAGCAGTGTTTTCATTCGGTCCTGCCGAGAATGTGCGCGGCTATGGTGCGGACTCAATTCCGTTTGACTCGTCCAACCCGAATGAGTTCAAGCTCCGTGATCCAATCAACTGGATCAGTTCCATCAAGTCGCCAACGTTTGTGATCGAAGGTGCCCAGCAGCCTGGAAATATATTGAGCCTTCTGAAGATCAAGACGCGCAGTTCCAACACTCCTGTGCAGTGCTTTACAGCCGGCCGCTACGATCACTTCAGTGTACTTGGCCCAACCAGTCAACGTTTGGCTGTCAAAATCAAAACAGACAGCGGTTCGGGAACATTCACGATGTCTCAGCGAGAGATAGGGCTGTAAGGATCGGTGAACCAGCCGAGCCGGTCGTTTTGACATTGACTTGTTTGCAGGCACCGAAGATGTGTGCATGCCTGTTGGAACGGAAGTCAAAGAGTGTGATAGTGCAAGCGGGCAAATCAGTTTTTGACTCAGGGTCATTTTGGTAACCCAACGCGTGAGTTTGCTTTTACGCTAAGGCATTGGTTTTTGGTAACCCGAAGCGTGAGTTTTGGAGTTGCGCTTTTGCAAAAATGTATCAA
>CAYNNP010000467.1:0-2963 GCA_964398215.1 uncultured Pirellulaceae bacterium
CTGCGTTAGATGCTGCTACTGCTTCTTGCGGCGGCTAACTTTCGTTTGTTTTTTGGCATCGAATTCGGGATTGGGTGTTGGCATTTGCGCCCCGACCGATGATCGCCATTCTTGCAATTCAGCCAACAACTCTTTCGCGCGCTTTGGATTGGACATTGCAAGATCCTTTTGTTCGCCTATGTCCACGCGTAGATCGTACAGTCGCAAACTCATGTCTTCATGGAACTGAATCAAGCGAAACGGACCGTTTCGAATCGCGCTATACGGTCCGTCGCCGCCAGCATGGTAGTGTGGATAATGCCAAAACAGACTGCGATCGAGTTTGGTTTGGGTGTCTTTCAACAGCCCGATCAGACTACGCCCATCGACGTTGGCACCGGGTGCCTGATCGTGGCCGCCAGCACCAGTCGCTTCCAAGATTGTTGGATAGTAGTCCGTTGTCATGATCGGTTCGCTACAAACACTGGGCGTCGTCACCCCAGGCCAATGGATGATCGCTGGTACGCGCACTCCGCCTTCGTAGGCTGACCCTTTTCCGCGGCGCAATGGCAGGTTCTCGGTGAACCGATCATGTTTGCCATATCGCTGCGTCAAGCCTCCGTTGTCAGAGGTGAAAATCACGATCGTATTGTCTCGCACGCCGCGTTGGTCCAGCGTCTGCAGTACACGCCCGACGCTTTGATCCAAACTAGCTACCATGGCAGCGTAAGTCGGGTTGTTGTGAGTCAATTCGGGTTTGAGTTTAGATCGAAATTTCTTAACCAGGTCATCGCGGCCTTGAATCGGAGTGTGGGGAACATTGTAGGCAAAGTACAAAAAGAAGGGCTGTTGTTTTGAGTTGTCGTGAATGAACTCACAAGCCTTGTCCGTCAACCAATCGGTCAAGTAATTTGAACCGCTATCGGACGTCATGTTTTCCTTCAAAAAGTAACCGCGTGTTCCCTTAGGTCGTGATATCGAAACATCAAAACCTTGGCTGCCAGGATCCGTGTTCTTTGCACCGTTAGCCGAAGCCAAATGCCATTTTCCGAGATGCGCGGTTTTGTATCCGACTGCCTTGAGTGCTTCGGCGATCGTGACGTGCTGTGACTCCAGGCCTTTCGTCCAATCGGGGATTCGCATTTTTGCAAACGGTCGATTTTGACCAGCGATGAAATCCGTCAACCGCAATCTAGCGGGGTACATTCCCGTCATCACCGAAGCACGTGTTGGGGAACAAACGGCGCAAGCCGAATAGGCATTGGTGAACTTGATGCCTTGAGAGCAGAGTTTGTCCAAGTTCGGTGTTTCGTACAGATCGCTGCCGAAACATCCAAGTCCCGTCCAGCCTAAATCGTCGGCCAACAAGAGAACAACATTGGGCCGTTCTGCCCTCGTTTGCAGTGGGCATGAAAACTGAACTAGCAAGCCCAAGACGACGATCGCAGAAATTGTTTTTGATGACATGGTTTCTTTCGATTGATCAGAGTTCCGAAAGTCGTCTCAGTATGCGAACATGTGTAGCGCATTCTGAGTATCGATAGGCCTCCAGGTTAACCCAAACAGACGATTGATTCATCGATGGCAAATCTTCATGAGGTACTCGGTCGAGGCTGGCAGTTGCACCAAGCTGGTCAATTATCGGAGGCGCAAGATGTTTATCAGAATGTTTTGGATCAAATCCCGGATCAACCCGAAGCCTTGGTTTACATGGGGATTTTGTACTTTGACAGGCGTGCGTACGCTGCGTCGGCTGAATGTTATCGCAAGGCGCTGAACCAGCGAGATGAGTTTCCAATTGCGTGGAACAATCTTGGCAACAGTTTGCGAATGTTGGGCGAGGTTGATGAAGCGGACCGCTGTTTGGAAAAATCTCTTTCGCAAGACCCCAAGTATCTTTCTGCGTTCAAGAATCGAGGCACGCTCTGGGTATGGAATGGCGACATCGAAAAGGGCCTGCATTGGTACCAACGAGGCTTGGAGATTGATCCCAACAACATCGAACTGCGGCGAAATCGCGGTGTGATTTGGTTGCTGTTGGGCGATTATGAAAATGGATGGCCAGAGTACCGAGCGCGATGGCTGATGCCGGGTGCCATACGCCCACCTGTATCTGCACCGTTATGGAACGGTGAATCGCTCAGCGGGAAAACAATCATTCTGTATCCAGAGCAAGGCCGTGGGGACGCGATCCATTTTGTGCGCGTTGCCAAGACGCTTAGCGATCAGGGGGCTCGCGTTGTTCTGACATGCCCTGCCGGCTTGATTCCACTGTTTTCATCGGTTGCTGGAGTCGACGAATTGTTGCCAGAAGGATCCGTGTTGCCGAATGCACATTTTCATGCGTCCCTAATTGATGTGGTCGATGTCTGGCATAGCACCCAAGGCGAATTGCCATTTGGGTCGGGATTCATCGAAGGAGGTTACTTAAGCGTTTCCGATGAACTGGTGAAATACTGGAAGGATTGGATCGACGCGCAAGGTTTTCAGTCAACCAAGATCGGTATCAACTGGCAAGGCAATCCTGAACACCACGCGGACGTCTATCGAAGCATCCCGCTCAAGCATTTTCAGCCGCTAGCGGATTTGAAGGATGTAAGCTTGATCAACTTGCAGTTTGGATTTGGTGTCGAACAACTCAGCGATTGTGGATTTGCCGATCAAGTCAATAGGTTGCCGGATCACGTCGACCGAACAGAAGGTGCTTTCACCGATACGGTCGCGATCTTAAAAAACCTGGACCATGTAGTGACGAGTGATACCGCGATCGCGCACTTGGCGGGTGCATGTGGGGTGCCCGTGACGATGATCGTCGGCAAAGTTCCTGATTGGCGTTGGTTGATGGATAGCGCCACAACGCCATGGTATCCCAGCATGCGTATTGTTCGCCAAACAGAACTTGGAGACTGGAACGCACCGATGATGAAGGCGGCAACGTTGGTCAGTGAAGCCTCGCCACAAAATTGAGCCGATGGGCGATAGCC
>CAYNNP010000468.1:0-2962 GCA_964398215.1 uncultured Pirellulaceae bacterium
CCTGGCTACGTGCAGCGGTATATTCCCAGCGTCCGCCTTTTGTATCTAAACTGACATTATTCATGAAAACGAAATTGAACAAATTGCAAGCCTCGCGTTTCTTCGTTGCCTTGCTGGTGTTCCCGTTTGTTGCATATCCAAACTGCTGCGGCCAGGAATCTGGTCAGGCGGTCGATGCACGGCCAATTCGAAAACCTTTCCCAAGTGATTGGCAAGTTGTTACGGGTGATTGGCGAATCAACAAAAACTCGCTGGTGGTGGATGCTTTGAAAGCGGATTCATTCGTTGTGGTCGGCGAAGCTGATTGGCAAAACTACGAAGTACAAGCCAAAGTGACTTTTCGCAAAGTTCGCAATCCTTCGCGGTGGCTCGCCATTTTGGTCCGTGCGGCGCCAGATGGATCGCGACCTTGGTCGCAAGTCCCTGTGCGATTCGATACAACAGCGGCAAATGGGATGGAGTTCGCTGTTCGCACCCCGAAAAACAGTTGGAGCGTTCGCAGTAAGTCCAGTGCGGCGACAAAAAGCAAACTGAATGTTTCGCGTCACTTGAAAGTTGTCGTTCAAGGTTCGCATGTCGACGGCTACTTGGACGGCGTGCCCGTCGTTAGTAGCGATTTTTGTACCGATCGTCCAACAGGTTGTGTCGGTTTGGGAGCGAGTGGTTGCATCGCAGAGTTCAGCGACTTTTCGGTTCGTCATCTGCCCGCTGCACCAGAGCGTCTGAGTCCGAAAGGCGTTTGCGAAGTCGTTGCGCACAGAGGTTTTTCAGGTATCGCGCCGGAGAATACGCTGGCCGCAATCCGCTTGGCGATCAAAGCCGGCGCGACGGGTTGCGAATTCGATGTTTATGGCTGCAAAGACGGAAACGTTGTGCTGATGCACGACAAGACAGTCGACCGCACAACCAACGGCAAGGGCGCCGTGACCGAATTGGGTTTGCAGACGCTACAGAGTTTGGACGCCGGATCGTGGAAACATCCGAAGTACAGCAGCGAGAAGGTTCCAACTTTGGTGCAAGCGTTGCAATTGCTAAAGGGCTCGAAGTGTCAGCCTGTTATCGAGATCAAAATGGAGGGTATCTCTAAACAAGTTGTTGAAGATGTCCGTCGTCTTGGGATGGCCGACGAAGTCGCGGTGATCGCATTCAGCCATAACGCAATACGTGAAATCCGTCATCTGGAACCGCGTATCAAATGCGCCTGGCTGCACGGCAAGAAACCCAACGGTACACCAGCACAGCAAGCGGATTGGATAAAGGCCCAAGCATCAAGTTGCAATACGAACATCGTCGACTTGAACTACAAGATTCTGTCACCAGAGTTAGTCAAGCAGCTAAAGCAACGCGGCCTTGGCGTCTGGACTTGGACCGTCAACGAAAAACGCGTCATGCAAACGCTAAAGAAATGGGGCGTCGACAGCATCACAACCGATTACCCCGATCGTCTTCGCTGAACGGTGGAAGAAAAAGTGCGACTCAATGCTAGTGAGTGGTCGTGGTGTCGGACAGGAATGTCAGACATGCGATTTTGCCTCCAGCAGCTTGGGCATTATTGGGTTACTATTTCAAGTCCGCTTGTTTGACTTCGGTTTCTTTGTCGATCGACGCGCCAATGGCAGTTCGGATCGTCTCGGTGTACTTGGAAATCACGTCTTCATGGCCAGACAGCTTGATGAAGTAATAATCCGTGTCCGGCCCCTTGGCTTGCTGAAGGATGATATTGATGACTCGGCTATTGGGAGTGGTCACTGTCTTTTGCGCGAACGGTGGACCATCGGGGCGTTTCCAAGTTCCCTGCGTATCCACCAACAGGTATCGCCCCTGTTCACTTTCGCCTTTGATGATTTTGAGCTTCAGGTCTTTTTCATAGAACTGCCCGACCCAGCGATCTACGTTTCGCTTCAGGCCACCCGTTGGCCCGCCAAAATAAAACACAACCAACTGTGCATTCTTGGGCGAAGCCGGAATGGAAAGCTGGGCAACCCGCGTCTCCGACGGTGATTCTTCTGTTTTCCATTGCCAGGGGACTTGCAGTTCAATGGTCCTGGCCTTGACCGTCTTTAGTGGGATGTCCTGGCACTGGGCCGTGGTCGCAATGCCAAGACCGCATGTCAGCAACAACGTCATGTATAGATTTCTCATTTCTGGACCTTTTTGCGTACGTATTCGTTTCAGGTAGACATGATACCGCGCCGCGGTTGCTTGTTTTTTGTGATTAGCGCGTTCAGATGCTTTTCCGCATGGGAAAACAGTTGATACAATCTTGGCCGGGGGAAGATTAGCGATTGTCTATGACTGTGACGTAAAAATTTATGGCTAAGAAGAAACGTGTTGCCGGGACAAAGGCTGTTCCCAAGAGTATTCGGATTGATTTGACAGGACATGAGTACGGGAGACTAACGGTATTGGGGTTTGCTGGTTATCGCGATGATGCCCCGATGTGGCGCTGCAAGTGCGATTGCGGAACGTCTTCTGATTACTACCGTGCGAATTTGCGGAGTGGCACATCGACACAGTGTCTGGAGTGTTCGCGACGGCAAACCGGCGAGCGTTCAACGACGCATGGGATGTGGGGTACGGTGGAGTATCGTGCATGGGAACGAATTCGAAAACATGACGACGTGTGTCGTCGCTGGGAAAAGTTCGAGAATTTTTACAAGGACGTAGGCAACCGGCCATCTAAGAGTCACATCATGGTACGCAAGGACACAACGGGTCCCTGGAAGCCAAGCAATGCGGGGTGGGCACCCAGAAAAAACTCTGGCGCTCGGCGGTCCAATTCGAATGTGATTCGTTTTCGTGGCAAGTCAAAAACGATTACAGAATGGGCGGGTGAAGTTGGGATCACCGCCGCGTCATTACGTAGTCGCTTGAAGAGTGGTTGGACTGTCAAGGAAGCGTTGACGACCAAGTCAATGCGATAGAGCCTCGGGCCTAATAGGTTCAGCAATCGTTCCGCGCG
>CAYNNP010000469.1:0-2938 GCA_964398215.1 uncultured Pirellulaceae bacterium
GCCCAGTTTCTAGGAATTTGGATCGTAAGTTCGATCACGCCATAGGTCGGCATTCACTGACAAAAAACGAGTCGATTTCAACGATGGATGCGCCAACGATGCGGTGGCCAGAATGTATGGGTAACAACACCTTTCATATACGAGTCGGGAACCGCGAAGGATTTGTGGCCGGGAGCACCTTGGGCCCAAAGTCATGAGTCCAGTGATTGCGCAGAGAAATCACCAAGTACAAAGTACTCATCTTTGCCGAGCGACGCGGTTACCAAGAGTCTACATCAAAAAGCGCAATGTAGCCTTGGGCGCGAGCCCAAGGTTGTGGGCGGCTCCCCTTTAGTTTCAGTTTTTTCCGGCCTACAACCATTTCTTCAGTTATCTCAGCTTGAAACAATGCTTTGCCCCACACGCTAACCGCCGCAACTGAAGTATCATTGTCCCAACAGCGTCACAAAAATTTTTCTCACTGGGTCTCTTTCGATCTCACGCTATGCAAAAAGTAATCCGTGCCGGTTCTGTTTTCCTGCTTGTGTTGTTCGCCGCCAGCAATGCGCAAGCTCAAAAACCGAACATCGTATTTTTCTTTACCGACGATCAGACCACCAGCACTTTGGGGTGTTACGGCAACCCGATTGTGCAAACGCCGAATATCGATTCGCTGGCTGCGAAAGGTATCCGGTTTGACAACATGTGCGTCAGCCACTCCATCTGCTGGGTCAGTCGTACCACGATTTTGTCTGGACTGGTTGGGCGAAACTACGGGACATCCAGCAGCCCTGATCAAGCTCGCGCTGACGCGGTCGAAACGCTGTACTCGGACATCCTGCGAAACAACGGCTACCGGACCGGGTACTTTGGCAAATGGCACGCCAAAATGCCCAAGGGTTACAAGAACGCCGACCACTTTGACGAATTCCAGGCGATCGGTCGAAATCCGTTTTACAAAAAACAACCCGATGGCAGCTTGCGGCATGAGACGGAAGTCATTGTTGATCGGGGTATCGATTTCATTAATCGGCACCCCAAAGACAAACCGTTCGCGCTGAACATGTGGTTCAATGCCTGTCATGCAGAAGACGGCGACCGGCGTCCCGGCATCGGCCACTTTCCTTGGCCGCGCGCGGTCGATGGAATGTACGACGATGTCAGTATCTATCCACCAAAACTGAATGACCCAGCGATTTTTGAAGCGCATCCTGAATTTCTAAAGACCACCATCAACCGTGAACGTTTCTTTTGGCGCTGGAACACAAAACAAAAGTACGAAACGAACATGCGATCTTATTTTCGTATGGTCAGCGGAATCGACGGCGCGATCGGTCGTTTTCGCCAGGCGTTGCAAGAGGCCGGACTGGCCGACAATACAATCATCGTGTATTCCGCCGACAACGGTTACCACATGGGCAACCGCGGCTTGGCTGGCAAGTGGTCGCACTACGAAGAATCGTTGCGCGTGCCGCTGATCATTTTTGATCCGCGCGTTGACGATTCGCAAAAAGGAAAAACAAGCGACGCTACCGCGCTGAATGTTGATTTACCGGCCACGTTTTTAGACTACGCGGGCGTCGATGTTCCGCAGCGATACGATGGGCAAAGCCTGAAACCGATCGTTGAAGGCAAGGTTCCGGACGGATGGCGGACGGAGACTTTTCATGAGCATTTTGCGGTTCGCAATCGTATCCCGGCATTCGAAGGACTGCGCAACAAGCAGTTCAAGTACGTCCGGTATTTTGACCATGGCAACTACGAATTCCTGCACGACTTGGAAAAGGATCCCTTGGAACTCAAGAACTTGGCGGACGACCCAAAGTACGCCGATACGTTGACGGCAATGCGAACCAGGACCGACCAGCAAGTCAAAAAGTATGGCGGGCCTTTGGATCCGATCAAAAACTTCTCGCCTTCAACCGCTCCGCATCCCCGAGCATCCGCAGCGGTGAGTTCTCGGCAGGGCGCGGACGGTTTTGCCAAAATCTTTAACGGCCGAAACTTGGCGGGTTGGTCCGGCGATCCCAAGTACTGGTCGGTAAAAGACGGTGCGATCACGGGCGTGACCGATGGCAAACTGGACATGAACCGCTTTTTGACCTGGAAGGGTTCGACGATCCGAAATTTTGACCTGCGGGTCCAAGTCAAAGTTAGCAAGGGCGGCAACAGTGGAATCCAGTACCGTGGAACGTCGCGCCCTGAGATCGGGCTGGACATCGTGTCGGGTTACCAGTGTGACATCGTCGCGGACCGCAACGAATACAACGGGATGTTGTACGAAGAACGCGAACGCCGAATCCTTTCGCACACCGGCGAAAAAGTAATCGTGGATTCCGATGGACAACCATGGATCGTCGGCAATTTTGAGGTCAAGGAGTTTGCTCCTGACCAATGGCACGAGTACCGCGTGCTGGTTCAAGGCAATCATCATCAGCACTGGATTGACGGTCACCCAACGGCGGACCTAATCGACTTTGACACGAATGGACGCAAGCTGGAAGGCGTATTGGCGATGCAAGTCCACCGTGGCCCGCCGATGAAGATTCAATACAAAGATTTTCGTATCAAGCATCTGCCCGATAACTTGCCGCTTTTGAAAGTCGATGACAATCCGATTCCAGCCACGGCAACAGGCGTTCGCCCACAAGGAAAACTTCCTAAAGGATGGAAGCCGCCAGTCTACGGTGAACAAGCGAAGCAGTAGGTTGACTCGGGATTATCCAACAGCGAAGCTGTTTAACAACACAGCCTGTGGTTGCGCAGCGCACCACAGGTCGTTTGTTGATCCGACCAACCCAAACCTGAAAGGGTTTAACAACAGCAGTTTGTCGAACACCTTCGGCGCTCATCGATAATCGACCACCAACTCCAGGGTGCGCTGCGCGACCCGGGGCTTTGTTGTTGAAGTCCTTCGGACTTAGTTGCACACCGCAAAAATCGAAAACGTTGCGGTCAA
>CAYNNP010000470.1:0-2936 GCA_964398215.1 uncultured Pirellulaceae bacterium
GGATAATCACGTTCTTTCGAGCTTTTGGGCCAAGTAGTTGTGGGTAAAGACAAGGTAGGAACCGGACCTACATCTCTGCTTCACACACCTCTCTACTGTACGAGTCTTGTGTGCGGATACTGAGCGTACCATCCGAACCAGAACGCGCGGTGCGCGGGGACGCGAGGAAGCGATTTGTCGCCGTCCACTGCGTTTAGCGCATCTGGGGTTACCGTCCACTTGTTTCCATCGGAATCAACGACGACATCACCATCAAGCGATTCGAATTTCAGATCGTCCGACTCATAAACCCGATTGGCGCCCGACGAATCCGTTAGCACGACGAACCGCTGGTCGCCAAGCGTATCGGAATGCAAACGATTTTGAAGCAAAAAATCCGCTGCGATCGCCAATTGCCCCGCCTCATTTCGCAGCGCCAGAACTTCGTCCTTTGGTTTTAGGCGATCGTCGATCTCCGGCACATCGAACATCAAATTCTGAGTCGCGAAGTAGTCGCGGTAAGCAACTCCTTCATCGTAATTACGCCAGTAACCCGTCTTCAACGAGAGCACGGAGGATTCGGGGTGCCTTCGTTTCCATTCTCCCCATGTCGTTGTCACAACGTGGCGTCGCTTGAGCTTGATTTCTTTGCCAACCAGCGGTCCCACCACCGGTTCGCCCTGCAACGTCGACCACAACGACTTAGTCGCGTGGTCGTACATCAGTTTATTGGAACGATAAAGCAACCCACTTGTTCCCAGTTCGTGATGCTGGCCGCCCGATTGAGTCTGATACACGATCAGAGAACCACAAAGCGTTCAGTAGACTCCGCAAACCGATTCTCCCGCAATCGTATCCTTGAACATTTCATGCCAAGCAAGAATGCGTTTCGGGTAACATCGCGCGTCGCCATTTCGGACAACTCCAAACACTTCGTTGCTATCGTCCAGATAATCGGCATCCTTCGCCGGAATCATTTTCGGGTTCTTAAGCGGTGGGATCCCATCGCGGGCAACTCCACCCCACAAGATTTCATCTAATCTGATTCGTGCGTTATCGGTTTCCTGAAAATACTCCGTGAAGCGTTTGTCCTGAGTCGCATACATGGCTGATTTGAAAAGAGCGTATTGCGGATGTGGTTCGTACTCCTGTGACCACAACCACTTCCGCCAACTTCTGATACTGCCGTGCGTCTGTTCGCTCTTTTCGTGAAGTAGCGTAAGGATCTTGGCCCCAGCGGGTATCGACCGCTGAAAATGCCAAGCTTCGATCAGCATCGCAATCCCGCCAGGGTGCCAACCATCTCGTATTTCCTGGATCGAACGATCAATGATATCTGGGTCGCTCAATCGAAGGTTCGCGTAGCTCGCGTAAGATGTGATTTCACGACCATCATCCACCAGCGTAGTAACAGCGATAGCGGTCGCCTTGGTCGGCTTCGCAGGAATCCAGGAGTAGACAACCAAAGCAATCACGGCGGTAACAACGGTGGCCAAAACCAGCAGTTTCTGTCTCATTTTCTACCATTTGAAAAGGCAAGTTTTCGGTCTCATCACCATAGGAATTCGACAAGCGTCACCGGCAAACAGTTTACCATTTGCGCTGCATTGCGCCGCTGTCAGTCGGCGCACGAAAGAATGAAACGATAGGCCCGTTGGGTGCCCTCAGCCTGGACAATCCAATTTCAATTAGTCGAAGGTAGAACCGCGGATGTTGCTGTTTGTCAGCACCATCCTGGGTGACTAGACTCATGGAATGCTGATCCAAACTCAATCCACGTCGATTCGCGCGTTACAGCTAATGCTGTTTTCCGTGATTTCGTTTAACTGCCATTCAATTTTCGCCTGGCAAGAAGATCCAAAATCCGTCGACCCAATGGTCCAGGCCCTTGAGCGGCTGACTCCACCGCCCCCAGAGAAAGTTTCGCAGGGCGAATTGGAAGCTTCCATCGAACGCGGTGCAAAGCATCTTGTGAATTCACAGCGGAAGAACGGGGGTTGGGGCGGTCCGCAATGGACCGGCGGCGTCGACAGTGATCCGGTCCCCGGTTCCTTTCGGTCCTTCGATGTTGCAGTAACTGCGATGTGCCTGGAAGCATTGATCGAGGTAGCGGATAGCGAACAAGTGCAACAAGCAAACGAAAAAGCGTATCAGTTTTTGATGTCGCGAACCGACAAGATCAAACGCGCCGGGCCCGGTGACTTACCCTCGGTCTGGGCTCACTGCTACTGCATCCAGACGTTTTCCAAGCTGTACGCGCGCGAAACATCGGTCCAGAAAAAAGACGAATTAAAGAATGCGATCAAGACTCACATGAAAGGGTTGGTACGTTGGCAATCGATTCATGGCGGGTGGTTCTACTACGGTAGCGGCATGTCCAAGCCAATCAATCCTTCTTGCAGCTTTGTCAACGCTGCGGTACTGGTCGCGTTGAAAAGAGCTAAAGACATTGGCATCGAGTTTGATAAAAAAACTCTCAACAAAGCCATTCGTGCCACCCAAATGATGCGCAAGCCCGATTCCAGCTATCTGTACTCTGCCAGAATGCCCAGTGACATGCGCGGCGCTGCCCGTGAAATCAATCGGCCGGCTGGAAGTCTCGGACGTTCCCAGGCCTGCAACATCGCCCTGCGTTTCTGGGACGACCCAAACATTACTGATGACGTCGTCCGCATCTGGCTGAACCGATTGATCAGTCGACATGGATGGCTGGACATGGGCCGCAAGAAACCAATCCCTCACGAATCGTTTGCTGCCGTCGCAGGATATTTTTACTACTTTGGCGTTTACTACGGCACCGTCAATCTGGAAGTGCTGAACGGCGAAGAACGTGCATTCTATCAGCATCATCTCGCACGCCTTATCATGGATCGGCAAGAGAAAGAAGGCAGTTGGTTTGATTATCCGCTCTACAGCTACCACAAACCTTACGGAACCGCATTCGCCATGCTCGCCCT
>CAYNNP010000471.1:0-2929 GCA_964398215.1 uncultured Pirellulaceae bacterium
CAATCCAGGCGGCTGAGTTTCTATTTTCGGATCAGCTCGATTCCGCTGACGATCGTTTTCCCTTTGGATGCTGAAAGCTCTAACGTCAATTTGCCGGATACTTTGATGTCCGCGAACTCTTTCGTGATGCCGCGCATCGCGCCGCCAGACTCTTTGGCAATGTCCAGATTTGCCAGCGCTTCTTGACCTTGGATCTTGACCGTTTGGACGCGTTTCCCGGCTGGAACGTCATCTGGTTCGGCAAAATGAAGACGCACGAGGTATCGGCCAGGCTTCATCCCTTTCAAAACAAATCGTTCCAGTCCTTCCGCCATCGAAGCACTCACCCACGGATAAGCTTCCTGTTGCTGCATCCAAACGCTGTGCCGATAACGAAACTTTGTGGATACCGGCAACGAAACAACATCGACTTTCGGTGATGGGCCTCCCACCGACGGATAGTCCAACCAAAGTGTTCCGTCGCGCGTGATACGATCTCCTGGTGCGCCAAAATTGATCCCAATCCGTTGGATCTTACCGGCCTGGATTTCGCTTTCGCCCCACGCCGACCACTGTTCGTGGCTCTCTGGCATCGCGACCAATGACATCGCGGTCGGCAGTGGATAACTGCACGTGCAGCCTTCGTAGAAATACGGAACGTTCAGCACTCCGCCCGATGGGATAATGCTGTTGGTGCATCCACTGCGAGGCCCACTCAGAAACACGGTGCCGCTCTCACAAGTCTTGTCATAGAACGCGGCCGTTCCTGCTCGCAGCGTATACAAATCACCGTAGTCGACGCCGCCATCGCAGCCGTAGGTTTTTGGAAACGCACGAGGTTCGGATTCACCGGTCAATGGATTCTTGCGTTCGCCAACGACCGGTTGTTCTGGTTTCCATGCGTTGCTTTGACGAGGTGGACGATACTGGCTGGGTTCGGCCTTGGCAGTCGATGTGGGCTTTAGGTGCTTTCGGATATCGAGACGTTCGGAGTCATCCAGCACACGTCCGGTATAGATATCCGACAAGACTGGCGGCAAAAGCGGATAGTCTTTTTTGTATTCGCCTTTCAAACGAGATGCGTGCCAGTCTTTGGGGCGTGAAATCATCGCGCCCGCATCAAACTGTGGCTGCGGGGATCGTTTGAAATGAGCAAGTGTGTCGTCGAACCACAATACGCCCAGCGGAAACCGAACAAGCTGATCTTGGCTGAGCGACCAATCACCGGAATATTCCGCTGCACCTGGAAGCGCGCCTGCACGGCGAACGATCGGCACGTCGGCAGCGTTTTGAACCACCGCAAAACCGCCTGGTTTCAGTTCTCCCACCGCGGCTTCGTCGACATTTCCAATTGCGATGCCGCCAAAAGGACGCAGCGTTTGCAGCAACGGGTCAAGACGAATATCCGGCCGCTCGCTGACCAAAGCGGATGTTATGTACGGAGGTAAACGCAGTGTTTTCAGGTTGCAGTGGATGGCCGCAACACGTTCGCCGTAGACGCCAGTTTTGATCGCTTCGTCCCGCAGGCTTTCGATTTTTTCGATGTCGTCGTCAAAGACAATCACATGGAATTTGGAATCTTGAACAAGGCTTTTGGTGAGCGACGTATCATGAAGACCAACAACGATGGCGATTCCATGTTGGCTGGCGGCGTTTTCTAGAATCAAAGACGCTTGCGCGGATGCTGACGCGCCAAATTCCGTTGGCGGCTCCAACTCGATCTGTCCGACTGAAGTTTTTGCATCGCCAAAGCACAGCAAATTGCCTTGGCGCGTTGACACAAACAACATGTTGTCGGCCACCACCAAAGAATGGACCGTTCCATCGACGCCAGCAATTTTGTCGTCGAACTTGAGAATCGATTCACCAGCGCGAATTTCGCGACTCAACCCCTCCACGCCGCCTTTGCCTTTATGCATTTTGTCTTCGTGCTGTTGTCGGTTGACGACTTCATCAAACGTCAGTTTCCCACGGCGAATGGCTCTGGCAGTATCCGGATCCAACGACGCAAACCAACCACCGGGATAACGTCCAGCGCCCGGCAACTCGAACTCGATCAGTTTGCCAGTGTGTCGATTCAGTCTGGCGGGGTACGCTGTCGAACACGGCACGATGACTTCGTCGCCATTGATCACCAAGTAACCTTGCGGCGCCAACCCACCGATCGCTTCGGTGTTGTGCGGCTGTTGTCCAAACAGATAACCCATCCGATCGTTGCGCCAGCTGACTTTGCCGCTAGTGATATTCATCGCGTAGACAAACACGCCTTCAAAAGGCCAGACACCTGCTGCAAAATAGACTTGGCCATCAGCGACAACTGGCCCGCCGCGTACTGGCCAAACGGAAATCAATCGTCGGTTGCCCAGCAAACGTCGTTGGCTGGGAACGGCACGATGTTTCCAGCGAAGTTTTCCTGTTTTCAGCTCGACGCAGTACATGCACCCATCATCTGACCCAAAGCAGACAGAATCTTTCCAAATAGCGGGAGCAAATCGGACAGGACCATTCGTAGTAAACCGCCAGATCTGAGTTCCGTCCACTGCAGAGTAAGCAGTCACACAGTCATCGCGCGAAGACGCAATCAAGACTTTTCCATCAGCGACAATCGGTTCGTAGCCGGAATCAAACTGCAAGCGGCTGTTATGAAACGCAGGCGTCAACGGCGGAAGCTGACGAGCCCACACCAACTGCAGATCGCTTGGCAGACTGTGGGAAGTTACGCCACGCCGCCCAGCATCTTGTCGATACATCGGCCAATCTTCTGCCCAAGCCAATGGGGCGACAAGTAGAAAGCCAAACAACACGGCAACGCAAATTCTCAATGGTCTCATTTCGGTTCCGCAGTTGCTATTGAGGCTTATTCGTTCTGCAAGAGAGTCACAATGACTATCAAGATTGTAACTTGAATTTGCCTCACAATTGAGCAGCGAGGTCTGAGCCCCAGGGCAAA
>CAYNNP010000472.1:0-2922 GCA_964398215.1 uncultured Pirellulaceae bacterium
ACGCATCCCGCTTCGTCCGCGAAGTCGAATCCGTCGAACTGTAAGTTTCTGTGCACGCCGCAGAAACAAACAAAAATCAAAACGCCCGCGATAGAGAAATCCATCGCGGGCGTTTTTTATTTGGGTGACACGTCTAGAGCTAGTTTTTCGAGAGAACCCTGCGACGGCCGAGACGCCATCAATCCAAAGGTGGATGGCAGATTACACACAGTGGACAACTCAGGTTGGGAAAATTTGCCGAGGAACGGTGCCAATGTCTGACAACTGTACTATCATTTGCTCCTTAGCTACGCTCTTTATTTGTAGTTAGTCTGTAAGTTCTCATACCGGTCTACGGCCAACGTGACTGTGACTCGCGGATAATGGTCATGCTTCTGAGAATACAATGGGATCTATAACCGAATTGCTGCAAAGAATTGAGCGAGGAGACGACGTTGCTCGCGAAGAACTCTTTGCGGAAATATATCCTCGCCTAAAAGAGATTGCTCACCAAAAACTGGGCGGAGTGAATCGTGACTTGCTGCAGACTACAGCAGTCGTGAACGAAGCTTGCGCGCGAATGTCAACGAAAGGTGGCAATGTTACTCCTCGCAATCGCGCCGAGCTATTCGCCGCTGCGAACCGTGCCATTCAGTGGGTGCTGGTTGACTATGCCAGAAAGTCACTTTCGTCCAAACGCACTGTCGATCGCGATCAGTTGATACACGAGTTAGTCAAAAAATATGAACAGTCAGCGCGTGCCAGTTACATTGACCTGCACGAAGCAATGGCAGATTTGCGGTCAAGCCATCAACGCGTTGCTGACGTTGTCGAGGCTCGTTTTTTCGGTGGACTCACAATGCAAGAAGCCGCTGAAATCTGTGAAATATCGCTGGACACTGCGAAACGTGACTGGAAGTTCGGAAGGGCGTTTCTGCATGCTCGGCTGTCTTGATTTGGATTATTTACTCGAATTTTCATAATCCATGCCCCTCAATTTGGCAAAAACGCGTTTTCTACTTGTGAAATCAATCACTGTCGGAAAAATAGCTCGTTCACACCAACTTGTAGTGAGGGTCGCATGGCTGAAATCGACATTCAGGATTTGTTCCATAAGTGCCAGGGGCAAGCACCAGAGAAACGTGAGCGGATCACCGAACAACTGCCCGAATCTGATCGAGCGGTACTGCTAAAGTTGCTGGAGTCAGACGCTGAGTTGGAATCTGACGACGACTTTCTACAACCGGTTACGCTGCCGGAATCGACCGATATTCAAACACCGGAATTAGAAAATACCGCCACCCTGTCCGAATCTGGCACCAGTCGCGATGTCGGTTACTTTCCCGAGCAGATTGGCGATTACCGAATTTTGAACGTCATCGCCGTTCACGGACAAGGGATCGTGTACCGTGCTGACCATACGGGACTGAATCGGCAGGTGGTGATCAAAGTCGTTCAAGATCAGTTGAACGAGTCTGCGAGAGCATCCCTAGTCGAAGAAGGGCGTGCTCTCGCATCCCTCTCGCATCCGAACATTGCACAGATTTACGACTTGACCATGCACGATGGCAACCCGTGCCTAGTGATGGAATACATCGACGGTCGCAATCTGGCCGAGTTGCACATGGGATCGCCGATGCCGCCGGCAGAAGCAGCGAAACTTGTGCGCATGATCGCCCACGGAATGGAGCACGCTCACGCAAGCGGAATCATCCACCGCGACTTGAAGCCTGCGAACGTTGTGATGCGGGCAACGGACAAGCAACCCAAGATCATCGACTTTGGGCTAGCCCGCGCCCGTCACGCCTACGCAGCGGAATCAGAAGGATCAAGTTACGGCGGAACGATCGCCTACATGCCGCCCGAACAAGCCAATTGGGTACTGCAGTACTCCAATGGCGAAGCAGTGGAAGACCCCACCGATGAACGGACGGACGTCTTTGCCATCGGCGCAATCCTCTATTCATTGCTAACGGGTAAAAAACTCTACAGCGCAGACACAAAACGTGAAGGCCTAGAAAAAGCCATCGCCTGTGATTTTGATCGCGATGCGTTAGAGCAAGCTGGCACCCCAAGCTCCTTGCAAAAAATCTGCCTGAAAGCAATGGCGACCGAACCTGGTGATCGCTATCGTACCGCCGCCGATTTTGCGGCCGCACTGAATACAGAAAAAAAATCGTCGCCGGTGCCATGGATCGTTGCCGGCACTCTGACGATAGCCATCGGAATACTGCTCGCAACGATCTTGCCAAATATTGGCAAGCCGCGCGAGACAAATAACACGTCGCAAAGCACAGCGTCAACCAATTCAACGATTGTCTTGCCCGCCCAACAGCCCGAGATCAACTTCACACACTACCGCTACCCCAAAGGTTCCGATGGTGGCGTCAGTTATCCGCTGCTCAGCAGTCCAGGTGTATTTGAAGACGATGACCTTGATTTAGACATCAAGTTTGCCGATCCGGTTTATTGTTTTGTGTTCGCATTGAACCCCGATGGTGCAATCCAGCTCTGTTATCCAGAGGAAGGAGCAGACCATGTTGCCGAGTCGTCGATCACGCAGCTGAAATACCCATCGGTTACCGGTCAAACCTTTGGCTTTACCGACGGCCCAGGCCAACAAGTCTTCATGGTCGCTTGGTCGAACGAGCCACTACCAAGTTTTACAGAGTGGTCGGCTGGCCGAATCGACGCAAAGAACATTGTTCAGAACACGGACGGACGTTGGCTGTGGCAACAAAGTGACTTGGCAATGTGGCCAACCCAGAAAAGAGCAACACGAGGTGCTGCAAGAGAATCGCGCGCACTGGAAGGCGCGAATACGTTTACCAGACTTTGCAAAGAACTCGCTGACGAAAATACGAAGGTCTACGCCCTAACATTCCCAGTAACGGCACCCAAATAAGATTTGCGTTCATCCTTGGTCCAACACTTTGTGACCTA
>CAYNNP010000473.1:0-2896 GCA_964398215.1 uncultured Pirellulaceae bacterium
ATTTTTCGCGAGATCAACTCAAAGTCACTCGAACGGCGACTCGCCAAGCGGTCTTGGGGCAATTCAAGGCAAAGGCGTCCCAAGATGCGGCGGGGAAAATCGCATCAGCCAAACAAGCGCTAAAACTTGGCTTGCTGACCGAATGCAAATCATTGTTGTCCGCCGCATGGAAGCTTGAACCAAAGAATCCCAAGATTGCAAAGCTTGCAACCTTGATGATGTACATCAACCGCCCCGTTCCAAACAATCCAGCCGAAGAGCAAAAAGCACGCGAATGGGTTCATGCAACGGACGAAATGGTTTCCTCGCGCAGCAAGCACTTTTTGTTGATACACGATACCCCGAAAGATAAGGATCCCATCACAAAGAAGACTCGGGCGGAAATGCGACTTGAACTTTTAGAAACGGTTTACGAGTCCTACTTTCTCTCGTTCGCGCTGAATGGATTCTATATGCGGCCACCAAAAGATCCATTGATCGTTTTCCTGTACAACGACCACAAAAAGTACTTGCTGTTAGAGCGGCAGATAGGCGAATTCGTTAAGCAAGCGGCAGGTTTTTTTAGCCCCATTAGTAACGTCGCCGTGTTTTATGACTCGGGCACCACCGACAGTTTTCGAGCGTTAAGTTCGTTGACCGATCAGTTGAACCTTGCGAAAGATAAAGCTCGCAGAGAAAGATCGCCCAATGCAAAGGATGTGATCCGATTCGCAAATACGGTCACGCTGCTGGTCGACATTCAGCGTGAAACCGAAGATGTTGCTGTTGTGTCGCATGAAGCCACGCACCAACTGGCGGCCAACACAGGACTGTTCCCAAAAGACGGTGTGTTCGTCCGCTGGGTTCATGAAGGTTTGGCGTCATTTTACGAGTCCTCCAAGATGGCGAGATGGAGTGGCATTGGTGCTGTCGATGAGGACCGAATTTCGTACTACCGAGCTCTTGAAGGCGATTCGGTTCGTGGTGGAATTGATTTTATCGTGTCGGATCTTGGCTTCTTGATTGAAGCGAACCTAAGAGACCAAGCGTCAGCCTACGGCCAGGCCTGGGCGCTAACCCATTTTCTGTACAACGAACGTTTTGACCAGCTGATCAAGTTTTACGGTCAAATTCGCACTATCCCCAAGGGCACCAAACCAAGAGAGAAAGGGAAAGAACTACTGCGGCTTTTTGATGAATCGTTTGGCGATCGCACTCGATTGGAATTCGAATGGCGGCGCTACATGCGTTCGCTAAAAACAGATCTCGAATTGATTGCAGGTGGAATACGATGATTGATACAGCGACGATAGGATCTGCAATAAAGCGAATGTGGTTAACAACAAGATTGACAGATGTCGTGACGGCTTGGTTCATCCTGGTCGCGGTCTTTGTTGGAGCCTCTGCGCACGCGCAAAAAGCGATGTTTCGACCCCAGGTTGGACAGAACTATGACTATGGAGTCGAGTTTCAGATTTCCGAAGCAGGCAAAAAGGAGTTCATGACGATTAACGAAACCCATCGTTGCCGACTGCGATACGAAATCACAAAAGCCAGTGACAATGGTTGGACAGCGAATTATAAGACCATTCCGTTTTTTGCCGGTCGCCCAGCCAAGAGTCGCGAATACCTTGACGCGTGGCGCCAACGCATACGAGATATTGATAAAAATTCAATCATCCTCTCATCAAAGCGTCCGCTAAATACTGGGCCGAACAGCCAGATCGTCAATCGGCAGAACAGTCAATTGGAATCGTTGAGCAAGAAAATGCAAAGCGAAAGCTCGCGACGCAAGGCAAGGCAACTGGACTTATACGCTAGCTTTTTTTCCTTTTGCGAAGGACAAATCGTTGCAGACCAAAATGGCAACGTAGTGGTTCAGTCTGGCGACGGGGACTTGCCGGTAGCACTGGGGCACATTGCAAAACTTCCCTTTGTCAATCTTCCTGCCAATGGTGAAATTTCTGGTGGCTTTACATCGCGAGACACCAACTACTGGAGCCACAAGAAGGATCCAAAATCCGATGACGAGGTCCGAGCGGAATTGAACCTTCTTTCACTGCTGGAGCCACGCAAGGCGAGCGAACAGGGAATCATGTCGTTCAATCGCGATGTGGATGCAAGTGGCGGGACCGACATTGGCGCCAAAATGATTCTTATGGGCAAAGGATTCTGGGAGTATGCACCTCAAATCAAAATGCCATTTGCGGGCAATGTCAATTACAAAGCAACGGGCATTAGCTACCTGGATTTAACAAGAAACTACAACGTGAGTATTGGTTTTCATCACTTGGATGCATTGCGCGCGAAATTGTTCGACCGCGGATTCATTCCAAGTTACAAAGCGCTTGAGATCAGCCATACTCCGCGGCTGTCTCCAAAGCAACAAAGTTACCTCAAGTCAGGTATTGAAACTGTATTGAAACAAACCCAGTTTCGATTGAGTATTCAGCAAGAAAAAGAGATAAGTTCGCTTAGAGATTTCGCGCCTCTGCAAGCTGGCACGCCATTGATGCTTACTCTGCAAAAGCTGGACGATAGAATCAATAACGAGCCAAAGCGACAAATTTTCACACTCCAAGGGATATTTGCTCGCTGGGATTTGATGCGCACGCTGGCCACTGAAATCCCACGCACTTGGGCGGACGACAGTAACTCGTTTCAGATCCGAGCACGATTGGTTGCACTGGATGGATTGAATGTCAGTTTGAAGCGAGCCGACAATGGCAAAGTCGTTTCGCTTCCCGTTACAAAGCTCAGCACAGCGGATCAAGAGTTCGCCAAAACCTACGGAATGCCAAGCAAGTAGATCCTAGATTCCGAGCGTGATGGCTTGTCGATTTATTAGCGCGCCATATTTTGTGAGCCGATGGGCGATAGCCCCGGTTATTGACGGTCTGGTTGTGCTCGAAACCGG
>CAYNNP010000474.1:0-2882 GCA_964398215.1 uncultured Pirellulaceae bacterium
GTCAGCGTATTGATCATTGCTTCGTCGGGCGACGAGTTGCCTGTCGCAGGAATCAGTTCGCCAGCCAATGTCAACGCGGCCGTGACCAAATTGCTGGTCGCGGTTGATACGCTTTCTTTTCGCGCGCGAAGTTTCTCGGCTTGGGTTTCCACCGATCGTTTTTGGCTCTCGTCGACTGGCGCTGCTGGCATAGGATCGATGATCACTTCCAAACGACGTTTCAAGTCCTCCATGCCGCTTGTCATCGCTACTTCAGTCACCTCGCTAGACATGTCGATCGACGCATCAGCCAAATCTTGTTTGGACGCCAGCGTCTCGAGCAACTTTTCTTCGATCGTATCGCCAACGGTGACCAGTTTGTAAACGTGAACAGGGTTCTTTTGCCCCATCCGATACGCACGCGCGATCCGTTGCTCCAAGACCGCAGGATTCCAAGGTAGATCCACGTTGATAACCGTGTTGGCGGCTTGCAAATTCAACCCCGTTGAACCGGCGTTGGTCATGCAGATCACTCGGCAATCAGGGTCATTTTGGAATCGATCGACAATCGCACCGCGTTTCTTTTGCGGAATCTGTCCATCTAGCCTGACATAGTCACAACCCAGTTCATCCAACTTGCGTTCAATGCGGTCGTGCATCCGTCGCCATTCGCTAAAGACAACAATCTTGCGTGTTGGGTCTTCGATCAAACCATCCAGCAATTCGCCCAATCGTTCCAACTTACTGCTGTACTCGGGTTCTTCCTGGTCGACTAAGAACGTGCTGTTACAGGCCATCCGCGCCATCAACAGAGACTTTTGCATTCGCAGCACATCCATTTCTGTCATGAAGCGTTTGCCAACGATTTGCGCCACGATAGACATGTGCGCATCATTGATCTCTTTCTGCTCCGCCGTCGGTTCGATGCGAATCACTTCGTCCGTCCGCTCGGGCAATTGCTTAGCGACTTCGGCGCGAGTCCGGCGCAGCAAAATCGGCGATAACGTTTCGCGAAGTTCGTCCAAACGATGGTAGCCCAGCGTTTTTCCACGTTCGTCAACAACATGGTATTTGTGAAAGAACTCGTACGCTGGCCCCAAGCGATCTTCGTCGACAAACCGCGCCACCGTGAACAGGTCGCCGAGTCGATTCTCCAGCGGTGTCCCCGATAATACCAATCGGAACGTACTTTCCAACTGGCGAATGACATTACTGGTCTTTGACTCCCAGTTCTTGATCCGCTGTCCCTCGTCCAACACGATCAAATCCCATTCAGCAGCCTCGATCGCGGTCAGGTCCCGCAACACCTGTTCGTAGTTGCAAATCGTAAAGAACATATCGCTTTGGTATTGCTCGGCACGCTCGGCACCAGTGCCCAGCACAATTTGCGTTGACCTACCGCTGAACCGGTTAATCTCCTGCCGCCACTGACTCTTTAGCGAAGCCGGACACACGACCAGCACACGTTTGATTTCGGCGTATCGAGCCAACAATTCTGCTACACCGATACCCTGGATCGTTTTGCCCAACCCCATATCGTCTGCCAAAATTGCGCGACCAGCGCCTGCGGCAAACGCGATTCCATCGAGCTGATATGGCAGCAACTTTGCGTCCAGCAATTCTGTTCGCAGCGGATGTTTGGACGGGTTTTCGCGGATCGCATCGCATTCACGACGCAACCGGGTCTGCACCAATTGCCGCTGGATGAAGGCTTCGGCGTCAGGATAGATCGTGACGTCGTGTCCAGCATTTTGCAAAGCCGCAATCTGCTGCATCGCTTCGGCAGCATCAGTAATAGGCTGCTGACTTGCGGTACCAACAATCTCCTGAACCGCCGCGTCAGCCTTGGTGGGCAAGTTGAATAACAATCCGACGGGATCGGTGTACGACAGACGCAATGACAAATGTTTGCGGTAGTACGGAGCACGAAGCTTGGCGGCGCTGAATCGCTTTTGTACTTTTTGATGAACGTGCAAAATGTGTTTGCAGGTACCCAGTCGATTCGTTCGGTAGTCCGGACAACTGCAATAACACTCACTCGATTTCATGCCGCGGACGGCGACACGGTAAGAACGACCAGACAAACGGCTGGTGACGATATAGTCTGTCCAGGGTCGATCCTTGTTGGTGGAACGGACCGTCATCCCCTCGCTTGCTGCACGTTTTTCGCGATCTGCCATCGCCCGTGACAACAACTCTTCCGGCGTCAAATGTTCCAGAGGAACGGATTCATCAGGCGGTTGTGCCAACCCAAGATCACTCTTGGCTTGCAACAGGTGATCAATCGCGGCACCAATGTGCAAACACGGCACGTCACAACAATCACAATTGGTTTGCAACTGCCGACGGCGCCCGGACTGCAAGGTAATCGTCACGATCGCAAGTCCAGCATCGACAGCGGGATCAGGAATCCGAACCCGAAATAGGTCGCCTCCCAAAAAGACATTGTCGTCTGTACTGATCTCGAACGCTTGACCGCCATGCCGCAGCAGTGTCGCTCCCTGATCGCCTAGTAGTTGGCATCCCTGCGAAAAAGTCAGCGAACCAAGTCGTTGATGAAAGACGTTGCCTTTCTTGGTCTTTCTGCCTGGTGTCTTTTGCTTTTTTGTTTCTGGGCGAGTTGTTGAGGTGTTTGCCATCAGCCTATCCGTCCCTTTTCATGGTTGGTTGCAACGTTCTTGCAAAAGTAGAACCAAGCCGTGGCGAATTCACAAGGTTGATAGGCCCGCTTATCCGCTGCTAGCTTTTGGGATCGGGACAATAGACGTAAATCACTACCTGGTAAACAAAAAGACTCGTGATATCGGCAGGCTGGAAGAGCGTTGGAAGCCTATCCCACCTACTCGCCCTACTCGCCATAGGCTTTTTTCAAAGCTTCTAGCGCTCGAATCCACAGCATTCTG
>CAYNNP010000475.1:0-2870 GCA_964398215.1 uncultured Pirellulaceae bacterium
AGATCGGGGTCACCAATCTATCGATCAATATGATACCGCTTTCCACCACGCGATTGCAAAAACTAGGATCACGACGGCACCGCAGACCAGTTGAACTGACAGACTGCGGACCCAGTGTTTGGGCATTCGGCAACCGCAGGCCCCGATTGCCAAACCACACACAAATCCCATCAAGTGGGCACCCACATCAGTTCGTTCTCCGCCAACTCCCAAGAACCCGAACAACGCAATCGCAGCGATCAAGGGACTCCATTTGCGAAATCGCGTTTGCTCTGCGTGTCTTTCGATCAGAAATGTGTGGATCGCCAGAATCCCTAGCGCGCCAAAGACCGCGGTTGACGCTCCGATTGAATCGTGAGAGGTGCGCATCAACGCATTCAGAGCATTGCCAAGGATTCCAGAGAGCGCGATTCCCAGCCAAGCAATTCCACTACCGAAACTGCGGCTAACGAAGGCGCCGTAAATTGAACCGAACAAGATATTGCCAGCCAAGTGCCCAAGATCTGAATGCAACGTCAACGCGGTGATCGTCCGCCACCACTCGCCGTTTTTGATCAGCTCCGCACTGGCTCGCCCACGGTCGAACCAATCAGCACCAAAGTACGATGCGATGGCCATCGCTCCGACCAAAATCAGAGCAACGGCATAGATCAGAATACCGGGAATTGAATTGCCAAAGAGTGGGCCACTGACACTTGGCTGGGCGTGCTTGCGAGGGTTCTCCTCACGATAGCTGCCGATCTCGGTATGTGCCATGTCGTACATCGAATCGTGTACGATCAGTATCCAAGCCCCTGAGTCGCGAGCAACACGGTAGGGGATCTTGGCAGAATCCAAGACAAGACTCGAATCTCGAAACTCACGTCGACAGCGAGTTTCGAGCGCGACCGCAAATCCGTCTGGCGGTTGATGCATGAGTCCGTTGTTTAGTTACCGTCGGTAGCAAGCTTGCGGAAATAAGCCTCAATCGCTTCACGATAGTGAGTCGGTAGGTCGCGACTGATCTGCTGCAACGCTTCCTTACGTTCGGCGGGCGGTAGGTTTCCCCACTTGTCGCGATCATCCAGTTTCTTGTTATCAACATCACCACGACCGCCGATGTCTCCAGCCGCTTGGCTATCTTGCATCGGTGATCCTTGGCCGCCCTGAGGCGAGCCTCCACCGCTACCACTTTGCTGCTGTTGTTGTTGCTGCTGTTGCTGTTGTTGTTCGATCTGTTCAATCATCTTGGACAGTTTGTCGATGATCTTTTGCTCGCGATCTTGAACGTCCTTATCACTGCGTCCCAAATCTAGGCGACGCGTAACGTCTGTCATCAGACGAGAAATTTCATCCAGCGAATCTTCTTTCAATGGCTTGATATCTGCAATCATCATCTTTGCTGTGCGCTCGAATCGATTTGGGATATGGCCTTCGTTTTCCAACAGCATGCGAAGATCTACCAGGGCTTCCTTCTTCATCAGCAAAGCATGGTAGCAGGCGCCTCTGTAAAACAGAGCCGATGCGGGAGCAACCGTTTCACTGGGGTCAACTTCCGCGATTACTGGCAAAGCTTCGTCGTAGTATCTTTGGCGCACCAATTCGCGTCCGAGCCAAGTTCGCGTTGTCATCCGTACCGACTTTGGCAAAGCTTCTAGCGCCGAGTAACCAGGTGTGTTTGGGTCGACACTTGCCGCTGCCTTGATCAGGTTTTTGTCGGACACAACCATCAGTTCATCCAGCACTTCTACCACTGAACGAAGCTGCTGGATGTACGCGTCCATCGGATCGGCATCGTCTTTTTCAATCGAATCCACAAACGCTTGTGTGATTTGATCCATCTTGTCAGGAACGACACCCATTTCGTCCAAGCTGGTTTGTAACAACTGGGAAGCTTGCTGGGCATCAATCACAGACCATGAAGCGTTTTTTTGTAGTGCATCATCACTGTTGCCAACGACGGAAAGGCAAGTTGTGAGGATAGCGACACAAGCAACTCGGATGATGATTGTGTTGGGCACAGATAAATTCACGACGACTCCTAATTATTGATTACGCTTCATCACCAAATCACGAATGATCATAGACAGTTTGTCCTGTCTCTCAGACAGACTCTGAAGCAGAGGCAGGACTTCCTCGGGAGAAACCTCCCCGGATTCCAGCAAGCCTGAGTATCGATCAGTCGTGGTTTTGATTCGTTTTTCAATCGTCCTGATTAGTTTCAGCTCCGCTAAGGCCTCAACCAGTGGCTGATCCTGCGGGCTTCCTTGCTGCTGTTGTTGTTGTTGCTGCTGTTGCTGTTGTTGCTCAAGGTCACGTTGAGCCTTTTGCACAGCCGCAATCATTTCTTCGAGCGCGGCGAGCACATCTTGCATGATGCCCTGCGTTACCGCATCGATTTTTGTATCGCTAAGCCGCTGTGACACGGTCACTGTGTCGTTGCGGATCTGGTCCAAGACTTCCGGGAATGCGATGCTAGATCCTTCTTCACGAAGCAATAGCAAGGCGCGATCAGCTTCCATCGTCACCTTCTTTTCTTCAAACGCCAAGTCACCTGCCTTGAGGTCCGTTTGACGATTTCGCTGTTCTTTGGGTGTATCTGAAAGCGAAGTTGTGTCGTCCAGAATCTCGGATTGCATTGCAGCCATTTTGCGAAGCCGGCCTTCTAGTTTGGCAAGCTCGCGCATCATTTCTTCTTCGCGAAGCTGACGCAAGATTTGCTCAAGCTCTTCAATCGCCTTGCGCAAATTATCTTCTGCTTTGCGTTGTTCTTCGACAGCCTTGTCGCGTTTCGCTTCCTTCAGCTGCTTCTCAGCCTCTTTCATGTTCTCAATTGCTTTTTCCAGCTGTTGCTGTGCCTGTTGCTCTTGAGTTTGAGGTTGTTGTTGTTG
>CAYNNP010000476.1:0-2862 GCA_964398215.1 uncultured Pirellulaceae bacterium
TGAATCGTGGCAAGAAACTCCACCGTGTCGCCTTCTTGCAAGACATCGGGAGTACGGAGTTCGACCAAGAAATCTTTGCGAGTGATGACTTTGACGCTCGCTTGCCCAACCAATGTGTCCGTCGTGCAGCCTTTTGCGGACAGGTTCCATTGGCCAACCGATTCGGGAAATTGAACATCACTTTGGGCCTTGCCGTTTTCGTCGGTGACGATCGGTGTGACCCAAACCGTATTGGCCCCATCGATGCCATTGTTTTGGGCGTCGTTGGTTTTCTTTCCTGGACGCTTACTTGCTTTCGCAAATTCAGATTCGGCGTTATTGGGTGTCGGTAGGGCGTAACCGCCAGCGACGCCCGATACAACAACGCCATTGGCATCGAACGCGCCATTGATCAGGGCACCATTGGAAAACTGTTGAGCAGCGCTCCGCTGTGGCAAATTCTGCGGCTGGAACCGACCATTGTTGAAGATGTTTTCGTGAGAACTGACACAACTGAACGATATGATCGAGTTGCCCGGGTTAAGGTTCAATTCAAGTTGATTGATGTTCCACAATTGTTCAAAGTCGTTTGCAGCGATAGCTTCGGCGCCGCCACCTCTGGTGCGTTTTGAAAGTGCGGTGTAGTTCCAGTCACACGTCGAAACGAGGGCGAATTCGGTGAAGCGTGCGGTGCCTTTCTGAAAGAACGTCAAGATCTCAGAATTGCCACTCGGAAAACGATCCAGGAGCGCTTGGTTCACAACGGCCAACGCAAGTTCTGCTTGGACCGGATTGCCAAGTTGATCGGTTACCGCAATATCAACCGTCCCCTTTTCACCAGGCAGATAAGTTTCTTTGCTTGGCGTAAGCGTGACCTTTAATTCTCGTTTGATGTTGAAACGCTTGGACGCAGCACGCAGAACACGCCCGTCGATCATCGCCACACTGACGCGGAAATTCGGAAAGTGTACATGTTCGACTGGGACTTCCAGCTTGTTGTTGCCTTTCTTGATCGAGATGATTTTGTGGCCGATCACCTCTTCACCTTCGTAAGTCAGCAGCGCAAGCCCTTTGGCGACTCGCGAGTGAAGGCGGAGCGGAATTTTCGCGCCGACTTCATAAGTGCTCTTTTCGGCAAAGAACCGCAATTTTTGCATATCCTCGTCATCCGAAACCGTCACCAGGGCTTGCCGGGTGACGGTTTGTTCAAAGCGATCTTGCCCGCTTGCCTGCAACGTATAAACGCCGCCTTTCTTTAAGTTCAAAATGGCCGTGCCTTGACCGGTTTTTGGGTCGGTCGTGACCTTGATTTCTTGCACCGTGACTTGCGCGGCCGATTGCGGGCTATAAGCAATCCATGGTACCGCTTCGAGCACTGGGTTTTGTTTCTGTGCTTCGCTGCGCAATACCGTGATCATCAGATCTTTGCCAACGGGTTTGCCATCCGCGCCGACAGTTTCGACTTGGACCTCAAAGGCCTCGTTGGCCAAGACCAATGGTTGGTCGGGAGTCAGACGGATGTTGTATCCCAGCTTGGCAAGATAGACCGCGGTTTGCGTGGAAATGTTAAGCGCCCGAATACTTGCTCCGAAATTCAATGGTCTTCCAGGAACAAAACCGGCCGTGTCCAAGTTGATATTGATCTCGCCTTTCGCGTCCGTCTTTTCGCTGATCTTTCGTCCGTCGGGCAAACTGATTTGAACCAGCTTATTCGCTGCCGGCGATCCCCAATAATAGACGGCCTTGAGTGTGGCTTGGATCTCTTCGCCGCGGAAGTAAACTTGTTGCGGAAAGTCAAACCCAAGTCGAATTCGGTCAAGCTTGAATTGTTGAACCACAAACTGGCCTTGGTACGTGACCTCTTTCTTGGCAGTCGGGTATGCGATGATGCTGTAATTGCCGATCGCAGCGGATTCCGGAAGTTTGATCGACGTGTTGAACGTTCCGAATGTCGACAGTTCCAATGCGGATTCGCCCAGCAAACGACCAGCAGGATCTGTAATACGCACCGTATAGTCGCGGTCTTCTGGGACGACGTAGCTGCCGTCTTGAACGTCGCGAATCACTCCACGAACCGAAACATCATCGCCTTTTTGGTAGCCGGGTTTGTCGGTGTAGATGTAACCGCGTCGCGAAAGGCCAGTGCTGAAACGTAGGTTACCGATGTTCAGCAAATTGGTGGCGATGCCGTGGCTGCCGGTCGCCAACACTCGTAGATCTTGAGTCGATTTCAACTCCGGAAACTTTCCACGATAGACCCCGTCGTCGCCAGTTTTTCCCGTGCCGATGATGTTGGTTCCATCGCTAAACAAAAGATCGATGTTTGCGGCCGATTTGTTTTTCAATTGATCTTCGACATAAACGAGCGCTTCTTTGCGGCTGCTCTTCAAGATCAATTCAATGTCCGATCGGATCACCAGCGTGCTGGCAGACCAATCACCTCCTTGGACTTTGACGACCCCGATGCCAGGCTGTTTGCCGGGAAAAGGGATCTCGATGTCGCGGATCAATTGCGTGTATTTTTCGTAGCCATCCAGTTTGATTTCCCAGGTTTTCTCCGGCTCGATCAGGTCAATGTCCAGATGGTCAATGCGTCCAAGTTTGTGAGTCTTGCGGAAATAGGATTCAAGGTTCAGCGGATACAGGCTGACTTTTAATGTTTCGATATTACGTGCCGTGACAGCAACTTTGGCGACCTCGTTGGTGCGGAACGTTCGTTTGGTGGCGACGCCCAAAGATTTTTGCGACAACATCACAACGCGTGCTTTGGCTGGCGTTGCCCATGATCCCCACGTCAGACGCCGAAACGTTGCAAGGGAATCTTCCAGACGCCCAAGTTGTTCGGCCTGGAATACACCGGTGCGATAAAGTGCCAGCGATGAC
>CAYNNP010000477.1:0-2855 GCA_964398215.1 uncultured Pirellulaceae bacterium
AGCGAGGGACAATCAATCTTGACTCGGTCCCTCGCTCACGCTCTCACGCGTCGGGTTACCAAAGACCCAGAATCATGTGCTCTACTGCTTGGCCTTGATCACCGCTGCCGTGTTCGACGCGTTCGCCATTCCACCTGGCAGTTCCATGATCCGAATTTTACGAAAGTGGATCTCACGGCCTTCGCTCTCCAAGCAAATGTAGCCCTTCTTCAAAGACGCGTTTTGGATTCCGTTAACGAACTTTCCATTGACCGACAACTTCACAGTACCGTCCACCGCAACGAACACGTATCGATTCCACTCACCCACGCCTTTGCATCGATTCTCCAATGACTTGCTGCGATTGCCTCGAGGATTGTCAGGCGTCGCTGTCATTCCACCGGCACCAAATAATTCTCCGTGCACATACGCAACCGGCGGAAGGCTTCCATCCTTGCGTCGATGTTGATTCACCCAATCCAATTCCAGCATTTGGACTTCCATCCCCATTGGCAATCGGTTTCCCGAAGGCTTTGCGTCCGACCACAAGAACATTCCCGAATTACCGCCGGGCTCCATGTGCCGCCATTCAACTTCGATAACAAAATTTTCATATTGACGATCCGTTCGCATCACACCAATCGGCTTGCCTGTGCAAACCAACAGCCCGTCGCGCACCGACCAAGTCTCCGGCGACGTGTTCACATCGATCCAGCCTGACAAATCTTTGCCGTTGAACAAATCGCGAAACTCTAGCTTGGGTTCTTGTGCTTCCACCGAAGTCAACGTCCAGCCAAAACAAAACAGCGCCAGCAATATCGGAAGTCGAGTCATTGATTTGTCCAACCGGATTTCGAGCATCAAAAGACGAACCCAAACGAATAGGCTTGTGAGCCTGTTAGTTTACGACCATCAGGTAGACCAAGCAATTCGCCAATCGGTGTCAACTCTGCAGGAAAACACCGTTGGCTGCCGAGAGAGAAAGCATCCCCTGATTGAATCGACACGATTTCGAGTATCATGGTTGAAATTCAAATCACATACTTTGAGACAACATCGCATGATTACTCGATACCTTTGCCTACTAAGCCTGTTTTTGATTTCCGTTCCAGCGTTTTCGCAGGAAAAACAGGCAGCCAACCAGCCCTTGAAAATCTTGTTGGTAGCTGGCGGGTGCTGCCATGATTATGCCGGACAAACGAAGGCTTTGAAGGAAGGCATTGAATCGCGAATCAATGCGGTTGTCACGGTCGAATACAATTCCAGCAAAGGAACTAACACGCGATTCGATATTTACAAGTCGGACGATTGGGCGAAAGGATTCGATGTGATTCTTCACGACGAGTGTTCCGCCAGCGTTACCGAGAAAGAATACGTCAACCGAATTCTCGCAGCGCACAAGAGCGGTATTCCAGCTGTGAATTTACACTGTGCGATGCACAGCTATCGGTGGGGCGATTTTCGATCGCCGGTCAAAGACGGCGCCGATAACGCCGGCTGGTACGAAATGATCGGATTGCAGTCGACCAGTCACGGGCCTCAGTCACCAATCGTCGTCAAGTTCAGTGATCAGAAAAACCCGATCACCAAGGGCATGCAGGATTGGACAACGATCAACGAAGAACTGTACAACAATATCCGCGTCATGAGCACCGCGACAGCGATCGCTTCGGGCACACAAACACAAGCTCCACGCAAACGCGATTTGAAAAAGAACCCGAATGCAAAGCCGAAAAAAGCTTCGGCTGTTGTGGCTTGGACAAATTTGTACGGCCCCAACAAGACGCCCATTTTTTCAACGACTCTGGGACACAACACGGAAACCGTCAAAGACGAGCGGTACCTTGATTTGGTGATTCGCGGAATTCTGTGGACAACCGGAAACCTGACCGAAGACGGTAAGCCAAAAGCTGCATACGCAAAGTAGGAACGCCACTATTAACATCATTGAAACGGCAATAACGTCCGACAGCGTTGGCAATCTGCTAGCCGAAGTCGTGGCTGATGAAGTTCAATGCCTGCGTTTGGTTGCATGCACAATCGACGCGGGCACGGAGCCACTGTTCAATCAACTGGCCAGATTAAACAGAGTGCTCGTACGCGACACTCCGGTTCCCGAGACGTGGGTACGGGCGCTCACGAACAGCAAGATAGAAAAACTGGTAGTCATTGGCGATTGTGGGAAGTTGTCCGGTGAGCGTATCGCTCGGCTACTTAGCGATCGTGCAGAAAACTGTCTCTTGACTGTCGATATTTGCAACGGCCGGACCACGACGTCGGAATTGAAACACTGGAACGCGATTACTGGAGCTTGTACGTTTCGGGCAATCGCGGGGCTGGACATGAATCTGCCTGAATCGGGCGTGGCTCTGTCAGAACCAGATTTGGAAGCATCCGAGGCGGTCAGCACAATCGTCACTCGATTGCACAAGTTGCTAAACGGGCGTGATCCGCCAGCGCGGAATGAGTTCAACCCGCCGGCGCCGGATGATGACATTGTGAAGCTGGAGTCGTTGCTGGGCATCCCGCTTCACCCGACGTTCCGAGCGTATTTGAAGCTGCACAATGGTCAGCCGTCAGAGTCAGATGAGTTGATCGCGATGGAACGCCTGTTACCGATCGATCGGATCATCGAAGACTACAACGAATGGAACTGCTACTTTGAGCCGGAGGAAGCAGAGGAGTACGATTTCGACCCGGATTACGACAGTTGGGTCAATCCAAACGTCTTGCCAATCGGCACATCAGAAGATCACGTGATCGGTGTGCATCTGCTTTCTGGACAGATTGTGCATTGGTATTCCGAACAGCGAGAACTCGATTATCACGCTGACAGTCTAGTCCACTACTTCCAGATCATCGCAGACAAGATTGAA
>CAYNNP010000478.1:0-2844 GCA_964398215.1 uncultured Pirellulaceae bacterium
GTTCGGCCGCGCGCGGCCGAACGATACTCGGCATGAACAACTGCTGCGCCGGATTAAGGTTTCTTGGTCACGACCGGCTTTTTGCGTCGTGGATAGAGTTCTTTGCAGAGCATGCATTTCGTACCGTCGCAACCACGCGCTGTGCAGTGCTCTCGGCCGTAAAAAATGATTTGTAAATGCAGTTTGTTCCACGATGATTCCGGAAAGAGCCGCTTGAGATCTTTCTCCGTCTGCTGAACGTTCTTGCCATTGGTCAGGCCCCAGCGTTGGGCGATTCGATGGATGTGCGTATCGACTGGGAATGCTGGCACGCCGAACGCTTGCGCCATCACGACGCTGGCTGTTTTGTGACCGACACCGGGCAATCGCTCCAGTTCCTCGAACGACCTTGGGACTTGGCTGTCATTTTCGTCGATCAGCATAGCCGACAGCTTGGCCAGATTCTTTGCTTTCTGTTTCGATAATCCAAGCGGCCGAATGATTTTCAAAATCTTCTTTTCGCCCGCTGCCTTCATCGTTTCCGGCGTACCAGCGATACGGAAAAGATCCGGCGTCACTTCATTGACTTTCTTGTCCGTACACTGAGCGCTTAGCAAGACAGCCACCAACAGAGTAAAATCGTCGGTGTGGTCTAGCGGAATGGGCGGGTTTGGGTACAAGCAACCCAGACGCTCATGAACATGATCTGCTCGCTCTTGCTTTTTCAATTCCTGGTCCTTCGTTACATGACACAACCGATCAAACTCAACTTGTTTGTCATCGCTGCTACATTTCTTCTACCCTCGATTTCGTTGTCCGTCGAGTGGGAGTTGCTGCCGTCAGGGAATGCGCACGACGTCGAGATCAGGTCAACAACCGAAAATCGAATCGAGCTCAAGACGACAGGAAGCGATCCGTACATCGTCGGCAAGTTGATCGGTGAACTGAAAGGCACCGAAACGGTGTTGGCGTTCGAGTACTTTTGCCCGGATGGTATCGACGACTTTTCGATCTATTGGGGCAAGCCGTTTTCGGGGCGGCAGCATAAACAAATTCGCAAATTGTCGATCGCGGAAGGGTGGAGGAAGTATAGCGTCGATCTGCGTGATGTCGTCGGTGGGCCTTTGTCCGAACTGAAAGGTCGTCTGCGTTTTGATTTTGGGCACAAACCGAATGTCAGCCTTGGGATTCGCGATATTCGTATTCGTGAATTGACGCAGCAAGAGATCGAGGCTCGCAAACGCGCCAGCGCCGCGAGGTCCTCCAAGATCCGCGAGGCCGCAGCGATCGCTGAGTACTTGGGTAGTGATTTTCCTGCCAGCATGACGGTTGCGGTCGAAACCGATCGGGTTGCGATCAAGTTTACAAACACGACCGCAGGCATCGCCTATCGGTTGGTTGAGTACCGGCCAATGGATTCGATTGGAAAGCAGGCGGTTCCAGGTCAGAAACATTCGATCGACGCCGGGAAATCCGACCTACCGCGGTACGTTGATGGCTACGACCGATTGAATAGCGCGTGGAGACTGCATGACGGAAAGCGATTCGTTTCAGCGCGAACTTACGCGAGCACAATTGCGTGCGGGACCGACGATCACGCTAACGACCGCGTTGTACCGATCTCGCAAAAGGGACTGACGTGCTTGAGTAGACGTGGGCCACTGGAGGACTTTGTTGATTTGGGAGTCCATGCAGTGACGTGGAATGTTCCGCTAACAAGGTTCGTTTCGCGTAGTGCGAAACCGCACACAACAGAGCTTGAAATTGATGGCAAAAAGTTCTTCTTTCGCGAAGACGTCTTGCGGTCGTATGAACCGTTGATCGATTTTTGCCGCCGGAACAAGATCGTTGTGTCGGCCATCGTGTTGTTGCCGATGAACGGTCAGTTGAAAAACCCATCCTTGATGATTCATCCTGAATCCGATGGTGGGACTTATGCCATGCCGAACTTGACGTCACAAACGTCCGTCAATTTATATGCGTACGTTTTGGATCGCATCGCAGACCACTTTAGTAATACACAGCAGTTTCCAGGTGGTGTGACGAACTGGATAGCGCACAACGAAATTGATTTTCACCCCGTGTGGACAAACATGGGCAAGCAGCCGCGCGAGTTGGTCACCGAGACTTACTATCGTTCGATGCGGATGATTCACAACATCGCCGTGAGCCACAATCCGAATGCAAGAGTTTTTGCATCGCTGACGCATCACTGGAACTTAAAGAAACAGGATACGTGGGATCAACTGTCGCCACGCGATGTCGTCCAGACCCTGCAACGCTACAGTCAAATGGAAGGCGATTTTGGATGGGGAATTGCCTACCATCCGTATCCACAAAGCTTGTTTGCAGATATTGCATGGAACGATACGCGAGCGGAGCAAGGGTTCGATACGCCGTTGATCACGATTCAGAATCTGGAAGTCTTGGGCCGGTTTCTTGGTCAACCTACGATGCTTTCGTCGGATGGAAAGGTTCGCCCTGTGCTGTTGAGCGAACAGGGTTTTCACACTCAGGGAACGGATCAACCATCGCAAGACAACCAAGCTGCTTCGCTACTATTCGCGATGAACAAAGTGCGCAAGATGCCTTGGATAGAAGCGTTCATCTATCATCGATGGATCGATCACCCGCACGAAGGCGGATTGGCGTTGGGGCTGCGCGGGTTTCCGTCCCAGCAGCACCCGTACGGGAAACGAAAACGATCTTGGTTTGTGTACCAAGCGATCGGAACGGACAAGGAGCAGACGGTAACACGCGGATTGCGTTTGCCAAGCAATTAAGGACGCACGAATTTTGGCGTTGCGATTTTCGTGTAGGCCGGACCGAGCAAACGCTGCAATTGCCGGAACTTCGGACGCAAGT
>CAYNNP010000479.1:0-2825 GCA_964398215.1 uncultured Pirellulaceae bacterium
GGTTCGGCTTCGTTTTTGGTAACCCGAAGCGTCAGCGAGGGACCGAGTCAAAATTGATTGTCCCTCGCTCACGCGTCGGGTTACCATTTCTTTGCGAGGTTGTTTACAAAACGAAAAATTCACAGGCGGTTACACCTTGGCTACGGCGCACAACACAAATCGGGGCGACCATGCCATTGATGAACAATGTTCCGCATTAACAGTGCACAATCAAATTCAACGGAGCCGGTTGGGAACCGTGATCGATCTTCAAAGTAGCTGGATTGGATCGTGTCAACGTTCAGCGATTCAACGTGCCAGTTATCGCATTGCAGTTCCAGTCCGTCGAATTTTCCTACTGTGTTGGAATCGGAATACCCAAGCGATCCAAGCTCAAAAAAATCGGAAGCGGATTTCAGTGTGTTGAACACCGATGAAGCGGATATGTCCGAGATCACCGAGCCAGACACATGAACGTTTGCGTCACCATCGTCACTGGTCATCGCAACGCTAAAGTGATCATCGGTTTCTTCAACCGTGAACTGTGCGCGGTGATGCACGCCAGGAAATATCCGGCCACCCGCGATTGAATTCAAACGAGAGCTTGTGTCACGGCGCGGGATGTAGACCCCGTCCTTGGTTTCACCATCGGCATCCCACTGAACTGCAATTCTGTGGGCTGCGTTTTCGGAGCCGATTCCCCACGGTATCGGCAACATTTTTGGCCGAACTCGTTTCAATCGAATCAGGCAGATGCCACCAATGGCGTACCCATTAACCAACTGCGGTCGAAATGGCGCAGGCAAAGCCGCGGCCATGCATTCAGGAGCAACGCGGTAATTCGCGAGTATTCGTCGATCGATGATGCCGCTAATTGCTGGTAAACGCATTGGCCATTGAGACATAAACGGCGTATCGGAATCTATCTAGAGCGTTTGATCTTATCGGCTTAAAGATGGTGTGTCGACGCGGGAGCCAACACGTGCAGGGCAAAGTAGTATTTCAAGCTGAGATGCCAGAAGAAATGGTAACCCGACGCGTGAGCGAGGGACCGCTTCAGATTTATTGTCCCTCGCTTATGCGTTTTGGAGTTGCCCTCTTGAGGTAGGCCGGACCGAACAAACGCTGCAATTGCCGGAACTTCGGACGCAAGTAGAAATGTCGTTGATAGTGTTATCTCAGCGCCACAATGGACGCGTTTGGTCTGTTCCGGCACGTCTCGCGTCCTTGGTCCGGCCTACAAGCCTTCGGCGAAACGACAAATAACTGCCTGAACTCTGGCGAGTCCAGCTACGAGGAAACGAATATTGCAACAACGCGCAGGTTCAGAGGCTGAGAGGGTGGACGTTTGCACAAGTGTTTCGTCAGATCAATCCATAGATCTATACATCTGACACGCGTTCATTCGCTGAGGTGTGCATTGCTGCGCAAAAAGCAAATCATGACCGAATGAAAATGCTAATCATGTCGAAGGATATTATTAGAAACGAGTGCGTAGCTCACGCACAACTTTCATGACATTTTATGTTGCTTGACTTGTTAACACAAAACTGCGATCAGTTGCTGATCGCCAACCGTGTTTTCCGGACGGACGCCAGTAATCGGCGGACAATAACGCGCCCTCTTTGCCTGTTTATTACTGTGCGTCCGCACCGGATTTTTCTCTCGCCAGATCTTGCTGATCGGTCAACAATTTGTTTGCTTTGACGATCAATACAGCTGTCAAAGCGCACGCCGCCAAGACGCACTGTGGTGTCCAGCAAATGAAGATGCCCATCAGGACTTTGTCGAATTCCATTCCTAGCATCGTTCCAAGAGTGATTGCGACAGCGATCAACGCGAGCGAGAGTGGCGCGATGATTGTACATCGCTGTTGCCAGCTAAGACGACTTGGTGCATAGGCCATCAAGACCAGTGCTGAGGGCCCTGCAATGTAGATACCAGCAAGGATTTCTGTTCGCGGCGTGAACACGCGTGCAATCGCGGCGGCGGTGGCAGCGATGAATGTTGTTATCAACAATCCACGAAGCGAAAACTGTAGTTGCACTGATTGAGAGGCGCCGGCATCATTCAGATATCCGTTGACCAACCGATTCAGTTTCTTTCTGCGAACGATCGCCCAGCCACCAACCGCGCTGCCGACCAGCAAGCCACAAAAGATGTTGACGAAGAAGCCTGGTGCTTTCAAATGATGACTTCCATATCCAGCACCTTCTTGCCAGACCAACATCGGAAACCCAATGGCTTCGTCGCCTGGGACTCGTTCACCTAAAAGGCTACCCCAGCCTTCGGAGCGGACAAAAAAGGAAAGCGCGTTAGCAGTTCCAATCAGTAAAACGCCCACCAACATGCCGCGACTGAACCAGGACCACCGTGACATTCGAGGCACATTGTCTATCTGCGCTAGACTCGGATCTGCTGAACTCATGCAACACTCCACTCATTAACGAAGTCAGACCGGGAAGGATTCAAACGGAAATCACATTCGGGCTATCAATGGTGAATACGTATCGATAGCGAATACTGTTCAAGGGTTGTTGTACTGAGCCGACGGCGCTAGCCGCGGGCCTTCTGGTGACAACGCAACTCTTCGAGGCCCGTGGCTAGCGCCAGCGGCTCACAAAAATATGCAACGCAAATGAATCAACAAATCGTTCAGGGTTTGTTGATTAAGTTGTTTAACCGGTAGCGCGAAGGCGCACGTTTTGGAGTTGCGCTTTTTGATGTGGTGTTTGGTTGTAGGCCGGACCAAGGACGCAATACGTGCCGGAACAGCGCAAACGCCTCCATCGTGTCGCAGAGATTACGCTATCAACGACGTTTCTACTTGCGTCCGAAGTTCCGGC
>CAYNNP010000480.1:0-2819 GCA_964398215.1 uncultured Pirellulaceae bacterium
GATTTCTGATGTCTCGCGTCCTCTACCTTGCACTAATTTCCACCGGTACACCCACTCTTGTGGATCAGCCAAACGATTAGCATTTCCAAGCCCACTATAGATCTGTGGAGAGACCGAACTGCCGTCCAAATCGAACAACAGATTTCTGTTGAACTGTGCGATTTGCAAGAGTTTGCGATCGTCTAATTTGCAGTTGCGCAATTGAAGATAGCGAAGAGTATTCCCCTTGTTCAAAATCACATCCAGGACTTCAGGTGAGACCGTTGTGCCGGACAAATTCAACTCCGTCAAACTGACCAATGGATTGGTTAGGATTTTGTCCAAACTAGCTGCGTCGATACCGATGTCTTCAAGTGATAACACTGCTAGGCTTTCGTTCTCTAGAAAACCCAGTTCTGTTGGCAGGACATCTGTCCGATCGGCAATCACCTTTGTCAGTGAGCTTTTCGCGGCCAGTTTCTTGATCGACTCTATCGTGATTTTCGTATCGCTGAAGTCGATTTCTGCCAACAAAGGAAACGCTGGCCACTGGGCCACAACCTCATCATCGAGTGCCGCGCCAGGCAGGAATAGTGATGAAATCTGGTTTGGCAATTCTAATTTGGCTAAGGCCTCGCGTGACACCTTTGGATACGCAAGTGTCAGTTTTTGCAGTTTGGTATTGCCTTTCAAACAGTCCAGGGTTTTGTCGGTGACTGTCGGACCGCCAACGGCAAAAAACGTCAGATTCGGCAACACTCCAAGCTTGGCAGTTGAAGGCAAGATGTCGTGTACGGCAAATCCGGTCAGGCTTTTCGCGTCGACCAGCTCAATTTCATTCGGATAATATAATTCCAAATCAAGTGACAGGTTCGGTGAACCAACGATGCGCACCTTGTTCAATCTAGCTGTCGAGAAACCGTCTCCCATGTCAAGTGATTTCAACTTAGGTTGGTCGACGATTTCGAGTGTTTGCTGGCCAAAGTGATCGCCAGCGTTCAATGCCTCGCCTGAAAACGAAAGTTCTTCTAAACCGTCAAAGTTCGTAAAAATCCAATTGATCGTTTTGGTTGAAATTGGATTGTCCTTCAACAGCAATATCCGCAATCTTGGCATCCCCTTGAGTTGTTGAAGTTGTGCGAAGGAGATGTTCGTATTGGTTAAATTAAGAATTTGGATATTTGTGTTTTTGACAAGTGGTGACAGATCAACGCCCGTCAACGGGATAGAATGCAAATATACCCGTGGCATGTTGCTGTTGCCGATACCCTCGATCAGCGTCTTTGTTGATTCCAGAGGTACGGTCTTGTGATAGACAGCCCCACGAGGCGCTTCTTCGTAGATGACTGGGAAAATGGTCTGAAGTTTTGGAACAGACTGTAGTGTGAGTTCCTTCAGACCCAGAATATAGAGTGTGACGGACGATAGTTCCGGTAGGTCGACGCATCGCAACCTACTGAGATACGGTTGCGTGGCAACGGAACCGCCCAAGGGAACCCGCGACATAAGGCTAGAGGCGCGACGATCAACCGACTCCAACAGGGGAATGTTCTCCAGTGACAAATCGTATTTTTGGAAGATCTCCAATTCCAGGGTTTTTAATTGAGGTAAATCGAATAGCTCGACTGTCATGACTGACCGATTGACCTGCGATTCCATGTCACCGAAACGCAAGAACTCCAGGCTTTTCCATCCACCAATCCGGCAACTCACTTCGTTACCTGGCAGCCCATGTGAAAGCCGTAACTCTCGAACAGAATCTTTCCATGGTGGATCAACCAACTCTGCTAGATCCACGTCCGTTCTCATCAAACAGACTCGGCGTAGCGATGGCATTTGGTCCAGCTTGCTAACGGCTTTCGCAGTGACATTCGTTCGCATCAAATTCAGTGTATGAAGACGTTTGCAATCTCTGATCGCAGCGAACGTCGCGGCATCCAACTCACGACCAGCGATGCGAAGTTCCTCGATGTGAGGATTTGATGGCAGGTTCTTGAGCAGGCTCAAGTCGTAGTCGCCACCACCCAACCTGAGTACTGCAAGCTCATTGAATTGGTCGATCTGTTTGACGATCGAATCCGTTGGTGCCTCTATTCTCAATACGCGTACTTGCCGCAGTTTTTCCTGTAGAGATATAGGTATGAACATGGCGGCGAATTTGGGAACCGCAGCAGAAACTCGCAGTCCAGCTCCACTTCGCTGCAGTTCGTTTACCATTGCATCGAACTTCTTTTGCCTGCTTTCCAAGTATTGCCAATAGCCAAACGGGACCGCTAGCACCAAGGTGAAAAGTAGCAAATCGGAGATTGAAATTCGTAGTACTTTTCCGCCGTCCTTTCGTCGTCGAGCAAACAAAAATAAAACCAGCGCGCTGACAGATATCGCGATCATCACGTTATAGGTCAAAGCGAGCAACGAAAATCGAGTCTGATCTGGGAACAAAATCAGGTACCTGAATGGCCAGCCGCCCATGCTAGGCATCGCGATTTTTCGGCTGTAAAAATCAACTTCGACGCCGGTTCGAGCGACGGTTTTCGCAACCATCTCTTGTCGCTTGTACGGATAGTTGATCGCGATGAAAATCGCAGCTAAGAAAACTGCCAGTAGCAAAAGTGGCCATCGCTTCGGCCGCTTGGTTGGATTAGCGGATTCACTTTCCGGCGCCGCTTGTTCTTGTGTGCTGGAAGTCTCTTGATCGCTCTCGATACTTTCTGGTTTCACCGGTGTGCCCTCGGTTTCATCAATGGTTCTATATCATCGCATCAGCAATAGCATCATGCCTATTAGAACACGCCGTGGTTCACATCACAAATTTTTTGCGCGGATTGCCCCGCATCAAG
>CAYNNP010000481.1:0-2754 GCA_964398215.1 uncultured Pirellulaceae bacterium
GGGTAAAGACAAGGCTGACGCGTCGGGTTACCAAAATCACCCAGAACCAATTTCCCTAGTAGAGCGTCGCGCAGCACTAGCTGGTTTTGCCCTTGGCAACCATTTTGCTCCAGGTATCACGCAAGCCGACGATGCGATTGAAAACTCGGTTGCTATCGGTGCTGTCTTGGTCCACAACGTAATAGCCCAGTCGCTCGAACTGAACGCGATCACCCACACTCGCCTCGGCCAGCGCTGGTTCAACATAGGCCTGCAGAACCGTCAATGAATCGGGATTCAAGTAATCCAAAAACGTCTTGCCCTCGTCGGTGCTGGACGGATTCTCGACGGTAAACAATCGATCGTAATTGCGAACTTCGACTTGCTGTGCATGATCAGCGCTGACCCAGTGGATCGTGCCCTTCACCTTGCGCCCCGAATTGTCTTGCCCACTTTTGGTTTCCGGGTCGTAGGTACAAAGAACCTCGATGATATTCCCATCGTCATCTTTGACCACATCTTGGCAGTCAACGATGAATCCGCCACGCAAGCGAACCGAACCACCTTTCTTCAAACGGAAAAACTTTCGCGGTGCTTCCTCGCGAAAGTCAGCCTGTTCGATCCAAAGATTCCCGCTAAACGGAACCTCTCGTTTGCCAGCCGAATCGTCTTCGGGATTGTTCACAGCGGAACACATCTCAACATGATTCTCTGGCCAGTTGGTAATCGTCAGCTTCAACGGATCCAAAACTGCCATCCGGCGCAGCGCGATGCTATTCAAATGGTTGCGAACCGAATTCTCCAAACGCACCATGTCGATGGTACTGTTGAACTTGGCAACGCCAACATCCGCGCAAAAATTGCGAATCGAATCCGGCGTATAACCGCGACGTCGCAGTCCACTGATCGTTAGCATGCGCGGGTCGTCCCAACCGCTAACCCTGTCCTCTTTGACCAGTTGCAAGAGCTTTCGTTTACTCATCACCGCATAATTGATGTTCAACCTTGCGAACTCAATTTGTCGCGGATGATGAATCGCCAAGGTCTTGCAAAACCAATCGTACAGTGGTCGGTGATTCTCGAACTCCAGCGTGCAAATCGAAAACGAAATATTCTCAATCGAATCGCTCTGGCCATGCGCCCAATCGTACATTGGATAGATGCACCAATCGTCACCCGTGCGATGATGCGTCGCCCGCAGAATTCGGTACATCACCGGGTCACGCAAATTCACATTCGGCGAAGCCATATCGATCTTTGCACGTAGTGTTCTCGCGCCATCCTCGAATTCACCAGCACGCATCCGGCGGAACAAATCCAAGTTTTCATCCGCCGTTCGATCACGAAACGGACTGTCTTTGCCTGGTTCGGTCAGCGATCCACGATACTCACGCATCTCCTCGCCATTCAAATCGCAAACATAAGCGTGCCCGTCGTTGATCAGCTGTTCCGACCAATCGTACAGCTGCTGAAAGTAATCGCTGGCAAAGTGCAAGTTGTCCCATTCAAACCCAAGCCACTTGATATCCTCTTGGATCGAATCCACATACTCCGTCTCTTCCTTGGACGGATTCGTATCGTCGAAACGCAAATTGCAAGTACCACCAAACTCCTTGGCCAATCCAAAGTTCAAGCAAATGCTCTTGGCGTGACCAATATGAAGGTAGCCGTTTGGTTCCGGCGGAAACCGTGTTTGCACTGACGAGAATTTGCCAGATGCCAAGTCTTCATCGATCGCTTGCTGAACAAAGTTTCTCTGTTCGCGTGGAGCGGATTCAGGGGAGTCAGTCATTCCGTTATTCTTTCCAATTCCGATGATTCTTGCGGGCGCATTCACATTGCATTTGAGTGCATTATGAAGCTCAGTGATTCCGCGGCAATGGGTTCTTTTTTGCCGCCTGCACGGCCAACCTTTTGGTGACCGTTATCGTAGCCGATTCGCCGAAACACATGAATCACCGGCGCGACTTTGCGGATTAAAAAAAACAGACCCACTGGATATCCAGCGGGTTTGTCGATTTTTGATCTGATTCGTGGCGACTACGAAGCCGCTGCGAACCGTGCTGCAACCGCGTCCCAATCGACGACATTCCAAAATGCTGCGACGTAGTCAGGGCGACGGTTTTGGTAGTTCAGATAGTAAGCATGCTCCCAAACATCCAATCCCAGGATTGGAGTTCCGCTCAGGCCTGCGATCGACTGGCCCATCAAAGGGTTGTCTTGGTTCGCAGTACTTCCAACTTTCAGTGAACCACCGTCAACGACCAACCAAGCCCAGCCGCTGCCAAAGCGAGTTCCGGCGGCCGCCGAAAACTGTTCTTTGAATGCATCGAAGCTTCCGAAAGCCGAATCGATTGCGGCAGCCAGTTCTCCGGTTGGCGCGCCACCCTTTCCAGGGCCCATCACACTCCAGAACAGAGAGTGATTGGCATGTCCACCACCGTTGTTGCGGACCGCACCACGTTTGTCGTCGGGTACAGAAGACAAATCTGAAATGACTTCTTCGATAGGCTTGCTGTCCAAGCCCGTGCCATCCAAAGCTGCATTTACTTTGGTGACATAACCGTTGTGATGCTTGCCGTGATGGATTTCCATCGTCTTGGCATCGACATGAGGTTCCAATGCATCGTGAGCATACGAAAGTTCAGGAAGTGTGTACGGCATGGCGACAAGCGGCTCCGTGGAATATTTAAAAGGATCGTAAATTTTCTCAACTATAAACGATAACGCCGCCAGCCGAATTCGCAAAGTGGCCCTGATTCGGCGCCAGGGCAA
>CAYNNP010000482.1:0-2695 GCA_964398215.1 uncultured Pirellulaceae bacterium
GACTTATCACGTTGTGCCGGGCCAAGTGATGGCAGGCCAAGTCGTCAAGCTGTCCGGGGCAAAGACTCTGAATGGCCAACAGGTTAACATCAAAACGGAAGGCGCCACTGTGATGATTGATGGAGCAACTGTTGTTACCACAGATATCAAATGTGATAACGGAGTTATCCACATCATCGATTCGGTAATCCTGCCCGAAGATAAGAACATCCCAGCTGTAGCAGCGAACGCAGGAAACTTTGGCACATTGCTGGCCGCTGCCAAAGCCGCTGGACTGGTTGACGCTCTCAGTGGAACAGGGCCACTGACGGTCTTTGCTCCCACGGACGAAGCATTCAGTAAACTGCCAGAGGGCACTGTCAAGGCTCTGTTGCTGCCTGAGAACAAGCAGAAACTGGCGACGATCCTGAAGTACCACGTTGTTGCCGGACGCGTTTATGCAGCGGATGCTTTGAAGGCCAAAACGGCGACGACATTGCATGGCGGGTCGGTATCGATTTCCACCGATGACCGTGGTGCGTTCGTAAACGATGCTCAGCTAATGACAACTGACATCGACGCGTCCAACGGCGTCATTCATGTAATCGACCGAGTCATCCTGCCGCCGCAAAAGACGGCGACCAATTCAACCTCTGCACCAAGTGCAACGACTGCGATGCATACAATCGAAGACGCAGTGGCTCGTGGATCAGCACTATTCAACTCGGGGCATCACCATGCCTGTGCAGATGTCTATTCTGCCACCATGCACGGATTGATGAAAACAACCGTCGACCAGAATCTGAAAAACCACATGTCATCCGTTTTAGCCGAAGCGGGTCGACATCACGATCCAACAGAAAAAGCATGGGCACTTCGGCGTGGCATCGACCAGATGTACACGATTTTGGCAAGTGCCCGCTAAGCTTTGTGCTAAACCGTATCACGCTTGGTAGTGCTATCGCAGCGCTGCCAGCGTTTTTGTCGTTCAATTTAAATCCACCGTAGGCAGGTGCTATGTCGACCACGACTTTGCCACGCCAAAGCAACAACAGCTCGGATCAAGTGACTTCTAAAGTTAACATCTTGCAGAGAATCGCAGCGGGTGAGCAACCAGCAGTTGATGAGTGTGTCCAAGAGTATGGCCCGTTGATATGGTCATTGGCGAGTCGCTTTTGCCAGCACAAGGCTGACGCAGAAGACGCCTCACAAGAAATATTCTTGGCCATTTGGCAGAACGCGGCGAAGTTTGATCCGGCCAAGGCCAAGGAGATCACTTTCGTTTCCATGTTGGCAAGGCGACGGCTGATTGACCGATACCGACGTAAGACGATACCGGATTCAGTGGATGTCGATTCCCTTGATGTCAGTGTGATGCAGCCAAGTGATCAGCAGCTGGAAACCAATGAGGAAGCCGCCAAAGCAGCAAGTTGCTTCGGTGAGCTTGCTGAGGTTCAACAACAAGTGCTGGGGTTGTCGATCCACGATGGTGTTTCGCATGGCGGCATAGCCAGTCAACTGAAAATACCATTGGGAACTGTAAAGTCGTATGCACGTCGAGGCTTGCTGCAGTTGCGTGACTGTATGAAAAGCAAATCCGCATTCGTCGGCGGAGGTGTTCAGTGAACGATCAAGAAAATAGCCAAGTCGCAGAGTTGATCGCTGGAGAAGTCTTGGGTGACTTGAGCCAGGAAGAACGTTCGGAGCTAAATCGCTTGAAAGCTTTTTCACCCCACGAGCAACACGATGCGTTGAGCCACGAATTGGAAGTGGCCGCTGCGTCGCTGCAACGTGCAGGAGCAAGTACTAAAATGGGAATTCCTGCAGCGTTGGCCGAGAGTATTCGTGCCGCAGGTTACATGGCGATTAGAGATTTGCCACCGCCTGCATCAACCCGCTCCGACCAGCCTACGGTGATCACGCTGGAAACGACGACAACCAGGCGTGAGAAAATCGCGTGGGCATGTGTTGCCGCGTTGGCATTGATATGCGCAAGCATGGGCGTTTCATTGATTTTGAATCAGGGCAGCGATCCGAACAAGAAAGCGGTTGCCAACGTTCTGGAAACGCCTATTGAGAAACACCGTCGTTTGTCCAACATCGCCAGCGCTACTCAAGCGACTTGGGGCGAGGGCAAGACACCGTTTGAGAATCAGGTTTCAGGTGATGTCATTTGGGACAGCGAGAGCCAAACGGGAGTCATGCGTTTTGTCGACATGCCGATCAACAATCCAACTCAGCAGCAATATCAATTGTGGATCATTGATCCAGAGCGTGATGATGAACCAGTTGACGGAGGCGTTTTTGACATCGCTCAGGACGGTGAAGTGTTCATTGAAATTGATCCAAAGCTAAACGTGATCCGTCCGACCGCGTTTGCAATCACGATCGAAAAGCCCGGCGGCGTAGTGGTTTCAACGCAAGAACAATTACCATTGTTAGCAGCCGTGCAGTAACGAAGTGTCTTCAAAGTGGGATAGGCTTCCAGCCGGCTTCCAGCCTGTCTTTTCAAAGTTCTATATCGTCCCATTCTCACATCCTTTAACCTATCCAATCATCCGATTTGGCAGCGTCTTTCATTGACAGGCTGGAAGCCTATCCCACTAGTTCGCTCGTAAATCGATATGGAATCGCCGGCGTGTTTCTCCTCGTCAACACAGGAATCTCTGGATGAGTGAAAATCAATTCTTAGCTTTTCGAGCAGCGGATCGGCCGC
>CAYNNP010000483.1:0-2689 GCA_964398215.1 uncultured Pirellulaceae bacterium
GCCCACAAAGGCACTAGTCGATCCAACGCTTCATCAAACCACCATACGAATCGATACGACGGTCGCGCAAAAATGGCCAGTGAGTTCTTACCACATCGATCTCGCCTAAATTGCAATCGGTGATCACGATTTCTTCTTTGTCATCGCTAGCCCGTTGCACAATCTCGCCTCGCGGCGAAGCGACAAAGCTGCCGCCCCAGAACTCCAGTTTTTCTTCCACACCTACGCGGTTCGCCGCGCCCAGCCAAATACCGTTGGCGATCGCATGAGCTCGCATGGATGTTTCCCATGCATCGTGTTGGCCCGCGCCAAATTCGTCTTTTTCTTCATCGATCCAACCAATGGCTGTCGGATACAACAGGATTTCTGCGCCAGCCAACGAAAACAAACGAGCGGCTTCGGGAAACCACTGGTCCCAGCAAATCCCAATTCCCAGCTTGGCGAATTTCGTCTCGATGGGCTCAAATCCCCCATCGCCGGGTGCAAAATAGAATTTCTCATAGAACAACGGGTCGTCAGGAATGTGCATCTTGCGATACAAACCCGCAATACTGCCGTCAGCATCGAAAACGACAACTGTGTTGTGGTAGACCCCGGCAGCCCGCCGTTCAAACAGTGGAACAACAATCACAACTCCAAGTTCTGCCGCCAGACTCGCAAACGTTTCGGTCAAAGGCCCTGGGATCTCTTGAGCAAAATCGAAATTGCAGTGATCTTCAGCTTGGCACGGATAGGCACAATGAAACAACTCTTGAAGACAAACCACGTTCGCCGATTCAGCTGCGGCTGCACGGATCCGATCGGCCGCTAAATCCATGGCCTTGTCAAACGAACCGGGATAACGCATTTGGATCAGAGCCAAGCGTACATTGCGACTCACGATAAACTATTCCTATGCGAAACGAATTGAAAGAACTAGCGAAGCCCAGAACAATCTTTGTTACTGGCACCGACACGGAAGTCGGCAAGACGTTTGTGTCGGCATTGCTGGCGAAAAGTTACCGCCATTCTGACGTCGATGTCGGCGTATACAAGCCGGTTGCCAGTGGATGCCAAACTCGGAATGGGAATTTAGTATCCGACGACGCTGTTTCTTTGTGGAATGCAGCAGGATGCCCAAAAACACTGCAAGATGTTTGCCCGCAACGATTCACAGCGCCGCTTGCACCCAACCGTGCGGCTGCAGCTGAGGGCAAATGTGTCGATCTCCAGCAATTGACTGCGGGCATAAAGCCGTGGCTGGATTCAGAGTTGTTGATCATCGAAGGCGCTGGCGGTTTACTCAGCCCCATTGCCGACGGAGTTCTTAACGCCGATCTAATTCACCTTCTGTCGAAAGACCTGCCCGTCGAAATCATTCTTGTCGCGGCCAACCGATTGGGGACCATCCATCAAACACTGGCAACCGTCGCCGCTGCAAAGCAAACAGGAATCCAGATCAGCACAATCTATTTGAACCAAGTCAATGCTACCGCCGACGACTCCGCAAAAACCAACGCGGACGAACTCCGTCGTTATTGCCAAATACCATTCCAGCAAGTCAGCTTTTGCCAAAAAGAACTGCCGCGTTTGTAACCACAACTGAGCACCTGATCATCACGCATGAGATACAAAGTAGTTTATGTTAAATTGACAGCGATGCATTTGGATGATGCCACTGTCCTGGATCGCTCCGCCAATCTTACGTTGGCCGACTACTTTGCTAACTCTCAATTCGGAATGGATGATGAAATTTGCGAACACGTTTGTCTGCCCTGCCATGCTGGTCTGTATGGTGATTGTGTCAATGCAAGTCTGTCATGGGCAGGGCGTCAGCGTGGGCCGTGATGGCGTCAAGTTGTCGGGGTTCGGAAAGGTGGACCAAGACGCAACCGTTTCGTTTTGGGCCGACTACGAACAGAAAGACTCTACGATCGCGTTACGTCTACACATCAATCTTATCCAGCAAGTATGTGATCTTTCCCCAGAGCAAGTTCAAAAGCTGAAGGCCGCTTCAAAAGGTGTTGTGTCGCGACGCGTCCGCGCTGGAAGCGAGCAACTGCTGAAGTTCATGGTGGAATCAGAATTGATTCCTCCACCCAAAGAAAAATTGATCGTCAGACCCTTTAAAAATCAGATCGTTGTGAATGGTGCCGCCGAACTTGGCAAGGAACTCGTCTATCTTCGTGCGCGATTCAAGATTGCACCAGCGGACGATCCACTTTGGACAGGAGTCTTAGCGTCGATGCTGACTGCTGATCAGTTAAAGAGTCTGCGTGACTATTACGCAAAACGCAATTCACAGTTTCTGCGAACGGCTATCGAAATTGCAGTTGCCGAACTTGATCAAGTCGTCATTTACAACGGCGATCAAAGGCAACGCATATCCAAGCAATCGTTCGATGACTTGTCCGATCAAGTGAACGATTCAAAACCGGCCAGTGTTTCCCAAGCTCAGGAATTGACCAGACCATATTTCATGAACCTTGATCACCTTGTGGACGTGCTAGACAAAGATCAATTCAGTCGATTGCAGAGCAGTCGCGACAGGCCAACGTCTCGGGTGTCTTGGACCCAGCGTTAGAGCATTTCTCAGTCGGGCGCCACGCACGGAACCCGCAAAAAGAAAGAACCGCGGATGAACACAGATAGACGCGGATGAAAACCCAGTTCTTTGCGCTCGAAACCGGGGCTATCGCCCGGCGGCTCA
>CAYNNP010000484.1:0-2675 GCA_964398215.1 uncultured Pirellulaceae bacterium
GAATCTTGATACATTTTTGCAAAAGCGCAACTCCAAAACGCGTGAGCGAGGGACAATCGATCTTGACTCGGTCCCTCGCTCACGCTTCGGGTTACCAAAAAAACCAATGCCTGACGTAAAAACGCGTCAGCGAGGGATTCACATTGTCCCTCGCTGACGCGTCGGATTACCAAAATGACCCAGAATCCAAAAGTGATTTGCCCTGTTTGTAGTATCGGGTCGATTGTCGGTGGAATCCGTCCCACTTACAATTTAGAAATTGGTTCTTTGTATCCGTCACGAAAATTCCTATGCCATTTTTGTCCACCAATACCGCTGGCGACTCGCAACGATTCGAGTTGGGCGATGGCGACACCATCATTGGACGCCATCCAGACTGCAACATTGTCGTCGAAGCGGCAGCGGTCAGCCGATATCACGCCAAAGTCACCAAGCAAGGCGATGACTATTTGGTGCTGGATGCTGGCAGCCGGAATGGAACTTTTTTGAATAATGAATTGGTCGGCGACGCAGAAATATTGCGTGAGGGTGATCGGATTCGAGTCAGTGATGTGGAGCTGATTTTTCATATCGAAGCGATTCCTGGATTCGCATTGCCGGGGGCAGAGATGACATTTGAAGGTTCCAATTTTGGAATCGTCATGGTCGATGAAGCCAAATCGGACCTCTCAAGTGCTCAGGTTGAATACCGCAGCAGCGTCGATGGCCTGAAGATGTCGGCCACACCAGAAGCAAAGCTGGAGGCGTTGATGAGGATCAACAGTAATCTCAGCAATGCACTTGCCCTGGACGATGTGTTGCCCAAGGTCCTGGAAAGTCTGTTCATGGTTTTTCCATCAGCCGACCGTGGTTTCGTGGTGATGCGACACGAAGATGGCTCACTGGAACCGCGTTGGGTTAAACAGCGAAGAGCCACCGATCAAACACAAACCGTTCGCTTGAGCCGGACGATAATGAACAAAGTGATGGACACTGGCGAGGCGATTTTGTCGTTGGATGCGACCGAAGACAGCCGATTTGAGAGTAGCGAGTCGATTGCCGATTTTTCCATTCGATCGATGATGTGCGCACCGCTGTATGACGGAGACGGAAAGGCGTTTGGTGCACTGCAGATCGATTCGATCCAAGGTCGAGGACAATTCCGCGACGATGATTTGGATTTGTTGGCAGGTGTGGCCACGCAAGCAGGTGTCGTGATCAACAATGCCAGAATGCACGAACAGGCGCTCGCACAGCAGGAGGTCGAACAGGACTTGCGGTTAGCGACTGAAGTACAGCAAGCTTTCTTGCCGCAAGAGAATCCCCTGATCCCAAGTTTCCAGCTGAGCAGTTTCTACAAGGCCGCCCATCATATTGGCGGCGATTACTTTGATTACATCGATCTGCCAAATAATCGTGTTGCGATTGTCGTTGCGGACGTCGTTGGACACGGCGTGGCAGCCGCGATGTTCATGGCAAAACTGTCAGCGGAAACACGTTTCTGTCTCGCCAGTGAACCGGACTTAGCAGCCGCGATTGTGCTGTTGAACGACCGAATGAGTGCGTTGCAGGTCGAGCGTTTTGTTACGTTTTTGGTCATGGTAGTGGATCCCGTCAGCGAATCCGTTGCGATGGTCAACGCGGGTCACATGGCTCCGGTTGTCCGGGTCGCCAAGGACTCGTCGATCGTTGAACCAGGCCAGGAAGAATCGGGATTGCCGATCGCGATCGACCTGGGCATGGAGTACGAGACGGTCGTGATTGATATGTGCGTTGGGGATGTCGCTATCATGTACACCGATGGTGTGAATGAGGCGATGAATGAAGCGGATGAGGAATTCGGGATTGAAAAGGTCAAGGAATTGGCCGCTGCTGGTGGTAACGCAGATGAGGTGCGTGACCGTATTGTCAAAAGCGTGATGGAACATGTTGGAGAAGCGCCGCCGTTTGATGACATGTGCATTGTTGTGATCGAACGAACCAGTACACCAGTTCTGAACCAAACGGTCCTTGCAGATACGGTTGACGATGACGTTGTCGAATCGGCTTTCCAATGACCGCAAACGCACCAGCGGATGACGTGCGCTATGTGGTCCAGTTCACAGGACATGTGCAGGGTGTCGGCTTTCGTGTGAACGCCATCCATCAAGCGCGCGGACTAGATGTTCACGGCTGGGTTAGGAATGAACCAGATGGCAGTGTGTTGCTAGATGCCGAGGGCAGCAAGCTTGTCATGGAAGAATTGCTTGCCAAAATTCGCAAATCGATGGCAGCCAAGATTCAAACCGCCGATGTGCAAATCAGCTCGCCGCTGGGACGCAACGACGGATTCCGAATCAAGTAAGCACCGCAAGCAAAATGGGCGGTGACCACTTCGTGTCGGAACAGCGCAAACGCCTCCATCGCGTCGCAGAGATCAGTCCCATGACTCACGCCGTTTCGAGTGGCGTTTTTACCTCAGGCATTGGTTTTTGGTAACCCGAAGCGTGAGAGCGTGAGCGAGGGACCGAGTCAATATTGATTGTCCCTCGCTCACGCTTTTTGAAGTTGCGCTTTTTGGCACAATGTATGAAGATTCGTTTGTGCGACTGGATGAAACCGAGAGAAAACCAGCTGCGAAGCAGCGACATGCTGTAGCCTTGGGCGTAAGCCCAAGGTTGTGGGCGGCTCCCCCTTTAGGTTCAGTTTTTTCCGGC
>CAYNNP010000485.1:0-2670 GCA_964398215.1 uncultured Pirellulaceae bacterium
GTCGGGCTGCGTCTCTCGGAGATAGACGGCCACTTTAATGTCGCCATCTCTGTCCTAGATCCTACTGCGCCCATTGAATCCTCTGTAAACTATTCAGCCATGGCAAAAACGAACCCACCCACTACGGTCAAAGAGTACGTTGATTCGCTTTCCGATGATCGAAAGAAGGTTGTCAAAAAGCTGCGGACAACGATACGCAAGAACCTGCCGAAAGGGTTCAAGGAAACCATCAGCTACGGCATGATCGGATATGTCGTTCCACACTCTTTGTACAAAGATGGCTATCACTGCGACCCGAAGTTGCCGCTGCCCTTCATGAGCCTTGCGTCACAAAAGAACTTTGTCGCCGTGTATCACATGGGTATCTATGCGGATCCAAAATTGATGAAGTGGTTCACCGGCCAGTACCCAAGTCACTGTGATACAAAACTGGACATGGGCAAGAGTTGCATCCGGTTCAAAAAGATCGAACAGATACCCTATGAACTAATCGGCGAACTGTGCACCAAAATGGACGTCCAAAGCTGGATCGACTTGTACGAAAAGCAGTACAAGAAGAAGTGAGCGCTAGCGAAAGTCTTGATTTAGTCCGCGTCGTGCATTGTTTTGTTTAACCGGCTGCCGGTTAAACGATGCAGGAGGTACACTCATGATTCAGAAATCTTTGAGCCGCAGGGCGATAGCCCCGGTTCGAGCACAACCAGACCGTCAATAACCGGGGCTATCGCCCATCGGCTCATAAATCTACGTTATTTACTAACCCTAGCACGCGTTCTCGTTCAAGGACAAACGGCGAACTCGGCAGTATTCAGTAGAGCCCACAGTGTGTCGCTGATGGCGGCGCGCCGATCGGCGACTGTTTCACCTTGCGAGATGAATTTTGCACAGCGGTTGCGTTCGGTCTCTGTGGGTTTGCGTGAAACGGTTGCCAAGTACAGCGTTTCGATCCTGGTGGCATCATCAAAAAATGGTGCTTCCAGGCTTGCCAACAGCCCTGTGTCGGAACGGCTAGCCTGCAGAATTTCTGGGCCGTTCATCATCCCAAGAACTTGGACAACACCATGAGGATATTCGAGCGATGAGGTTTCGCTAGATTCCATTCGCAACAAAAACTGTTGGCGTGAAAATGCGTTTGTGTTGCTGGTTTGGCGAACGATATTTTGTTGTAACGTCAAGTAGATTTGATCGGCAGAAAGTGTTTTCACATTCTGAACCGCAAATAGTTCTTCGTTAGGTCGTTCGCCTGTGTACTTGCTGGATAGTTGATAAGTTTTGCTGGCCACGATCGCGGCGTACAGTTTGCGAAGGTCAAAGCGTTGCTGGACCAGAAACTTTGCCAAAGCATCCAACAACTCCGGATGACTAGGCACATTGTTGGCATCCATCGCGTCGACCGGATCGACGAAACCACGTCCCATTAACTGGCCCCAAACGCGGTTCACTGCCGCACGTGCCAAGTACGGATTGTCGCGTGACGCCATCCAGATGGTCAATTGCCGGCGGCGCCGATTCCCCGGGTCGGCTTCGGGAACTTCATCGATGCCGGGGTACTTTGGCGCCATCGTTTGATCTGTGTCCGGCAACATGACTTCGCCACCAAGCCGGTCTTCGATAATGGCTTCACCGTTGTTCCCATTATTGCTGCGTGCAAGCTGAGAAAAGAATGCTGCGTAGCTCCAAAAATCTTCTTGGGTCCAGCGGTCAAAGGGATGATCGTGGCATTCGGCACACTGGAGCTGGATGCCCATGAAAATTCGAGACGTTGCAGCAGCAAGTTTTTTGGGATCCAAATCGTTGGAAGTGTAGAAAACCGTTGGCCCTGTGTCACCTGATCCGCCCGCCGTCAAAAAACCTGCCACCAGATAATCGTACGGTAAGTTTCGATTGAATTTGCTTCGCAGCCATTTGGTTAGTGCTGCCGTGTTTTGCCGTCCGTCGTTTGTCGTTGACGGAACAAGTATCTTTGTCCAAACCGATGCCATGTGGTTTGCATGCTCGGGTGAATTCAAGATCTGCTGAATCAGTTTCTCGCGTTTCTTGTCACTGCTATCTTTCAAGAACGACCGAATCGCGGAGACTGGCGGCGCCACACCTGCCAAGTCCAACCATATCCGGCGACAAAATTCAGCATCATCACTCTGCTGTGCTGGCTGAACGTTTTCGGTCTGCCAACGCGCAGATATCATTTGGTCAATTTGTGCTGTCGCATTTTGGACCGTAATATCTTCCGCGCACAGGTTCTGGCTGACTAGCAGGCTACAGGCGATCAGTTGAAAATATCGCATCGATCGAGTTAACCAAGAAGTGCACGAAACTCATTTTGAATCACTCATTCATACCAAAATATAACCCGATCACGCTTAGCTTTGTGAAAAATTGGACTTCGTTGATAGGTCATCAATAGCGTGCTGGTGGAATTTCTCAGCATTTTCTCCGCATGTTCCAGAATTCTGAACTAGAGTTCAGTTGAGTCCGTTTTCAACATGCACACATCACTTGACCCTGGGTTGGGGATCCGACTGTGCATAAGACAAGCGAAATCGACTTCGCATTGGGTTTCAGTTAGCAGCGCGTAAGAGCGCGATCGAACACCCATTTTCCAGAAGCTGATGTCCCGATCTTTCTCCAAAAACAGTCGGTGTCGTTCTGGATTGCGTCGTCCTCTTCGGG
>CAYNNP010000486.1:0-2661 GCA_964398215.1 uncultured Pirellulaceae bacterium
CCATCGGCTCAGTAAATCAACAAACCGCCCAGACGTCCGTAAGACTTTCGGCAATTCAGAATTGTTAATGTCGGTATTGGAACGCCGTGCATTGAGGTAGAATCCGCCTATGAAATTTATGCTTCGCGTTTGTCTATTGTTGGTTTTCGCTCTCTATTGGGGCGGGCTGACGTTTTACACTGGTTTCGTCGTTCGTATCGCGCACGATGTTTTAAGCGACCCCATGGACGGTGGTTTGATAACGCAGCGCGTCACTGGCCTCTTGCAAATTTTCGCTGTCGTGATGCTCGCGCTGATGGTTATCAACGCTGTTGTCGTCGCCAAAAACTCCAAGCGACTTGGGCGTGCGCTCGGCGGCTGCACGTTGGTTCTGGCGATCTCTGTGATTGGACTGTTCATCGTTCACGCACAGCTGGACGCAGTGATCGATGTGCAGAATTCGGAAATAATCGATCGCGAAGCGTTCACGATTGGGCATCGGCGATACAACCGATTGACCACCGTCGAATGGATCGCAACGCTAGCCTATTTGCCGCTAACAATCGTTGCTTGGCGAAAGGATGACCTCGGCCAGTAAAGAGCCTCGCGCCGCTATCAATCAGACATGCACAAGGATTCTTTGACGATGTTGGGGCTGACTGGCGAGTTTCACGGCGCGTCTGGCCGCGGTTTTTTGACTTCTTTCCAAAACTTTTAAAGATTCGCTCAAGTCGGGGTATCGTTTCACTTTGGCAGATGTGACAAGAGTGTTCTGACGTGTTATTTGGGTGGCTTGCCAAAATCGGTAGAAAGGAGTCTGCTTGTATGTCAAATGTTCTTCATCTTTTCGGTGCAATGGATGTAATCGTATTGCCAATGTTGACAGCGTTGGCGCTCTTGATGAGCAAGGTTTGCGAAGGCGATTTGCAGCAAAAATGGGAGAAGCATTTCCTAATCACGTTGGTCGTGTTGACCATTGTGACCATACGAACAGTGATTCACTGTGACGACGCGTGGTTGATCCACACGATTTCACTTGGCGCCGTGATTGTCGCCGCTTTGGTTGTTCCCAATCAGGAATCCGTCGTCTCAGTTTCCTAAACTCGAGTCCGACGATTCCGATGTCCGCCAGCGATCAACAAGGCAATCAAACCAAAGTCCAAGTGACACCCGGCGGGCCTGTTTGCGGCCATATTCGGCCGCCCGGCAGCAAGAGTTTGACCAATCGAGCATTGGTCTGCGCTGCTTTTGCTGGTGGTGAAAGCACTTTGACCGGCGCGCTTCGTAGCGAAGACACCGCCGTGATGATCGACGCACTACGATTGATCGGCGTGGTGATCGATGTTGCCGATGGCGGACGCACGCTGAAAGTAAGCGGAGCGACTCGAAAATCTCTTTCGTCCAGTTCGACAATGCTGGAACCCTACATTGCGAACAGCGGTACAACCGTTCGGTTCCTAACCGCGGCGCTTTCGGCTGCCGGCGGGAACTTTCGGTTGCATGGTGTGCCCCGTATGCATGAGCGCCCCATCCAAGACTTGGTCGCGGCAATCGAGCCGGTTCAGCTTGGCGAGATTTGCACCGTTTCCAGCGGCGGGTGTCCTCCGGTTTTGATCCAATCCGACGGTTGGCAAGGCGGTCAGATCAGCGTCGCGGGATCAGTCAGCAGTCAATATCTTTCCGGGCTGATGATGGCAGCACCGATTTCCAACGCGCGGCAGTCACAACGCACTCGGATTTCGGTTACAGGCGAATTAGTGTCTCGCCCGTATGTAGAAATGACGGCCAGTGTGATCAGATCCTTCGGGTGTTCGGTTGAGATAGAGGACGATGGGCGTTCGATTGAGATTGGTTCACAGCCGTACGTTTCGTGTGACTATCAGATCGAGCCAGACGCTTCAGCCGCAAGCTACTTTTGGGCCGCTGCAGCGATCACGCAGGGCGATGTTACCGTTCAAGGATTGAATCGTGATGCGCTGCAGGGCGATGTCGGGTTCTGTGAAGTTTTGCAGCAGATGGGGTGTCAGGTCGAGTATTCAGGCGATGCGATTCGCGTCATTGGAAATACTCTGCACGGCATTGATATTAACATGAACCAAATTAGCGACACCGTTCAGACTTTGGCGGTCGTCGCATTATTTGCCGATGGTCCAACGCGTGTTCGAGGCGTCGCCCACAATCGATTTAAAGAAACCGATCGGATAGGCGACTTGGCTTGCGAGTTACGGAAGCTTGGCGCAGAAATTCAGGAACACGAAGACGGGTTGACGATCATTCCACCAAGTACCGGTATGCTGAAACCAGCGGATTTGGATACCTACCATGATCACCGAATGGCAATGAGTTTGTGTTTGGCGGGTCTACGAATGGATGGCGTTGGCGTCAAAGATCCATCATGTACACGCAAAACCTATCCAGAGTTTTTTGCCGACCTGGAACAGTTAACGAAAAGACCTCATCGCTGGACGGCTTTGTAGCGGAAGTCGTGGCATATTTTTGTGAGCCGCCGGCGCTAGCCACGGGCCTCGAAGGGTTGCGTTATCACCACGAGGCCCGCGGCTAGCGCCGGCTAGCGCCGTCGGCTCAGTAAATCAACAAGCTCTCAATGGCTTGTTGAATAATTCGGTTACCTGCCCTTTTTCGCGATTTAGCTGAGGACCGAACAAGAAGCTGTGTCGGCCT
>CAYNNP010000487.1:0-2635 GCA_964398215.1 uncultured Pirellulaceae bacterium
TTCTGGTTCTGGTTCTGCGTTGCCAACATTTGCAGTCCCCGATCTACCAGGACTTGGTGCACCGCAACCCGAAAGCAGTAGTAGTTCGCCCACGTTGACGCTAGGCGATATGACCCTACCAGACTTTTCTGCCAAAACAACGAACAGTCCTCCAGCAGAAGCACCACCTAGTTCGGCGAGTATTTCTCTGCCAAACATCGCTGGAGGTCCTCAGAATCCTGCTCCCGTTCCAGCCATCAACATGGGAAGCCCAGGCAACGCATTGCGTGGCGCTGGCAGCTTGGGACCGATGGATCAACCGGGACCGAGTGTTGTCGGACCAGGTCCTGGAGTTATCGGAGCGCCCCCTAACGCAATGGACATGGGCCCGGGTGCGATCGACATGATTGGTCGTGATCCGGCAATGCCAGACGCGCCAATGGCAGGTCAGCCGATGGGAAGTCCAGCGCCGATGATGAAAGCCCTTTCCTTGCCAGGACAAACGCCAGTTCAGGCGGCGCCACAAATCGCAGCGACTGGTCATAACTCTGAGATTCGGTTGAACAATTCTTCCAATATGCGAATTGTTCCACCAGCTCCTCAAGAAAATCAGATTCTTGCAAACCCAGTCACTCAACTTCCGGTTCCTAATTTGCCTCCACAAGGCGCCGCACCACCTGCAATGCAAAACATGGCAATGCAGAACAACGCAGCACCGATCCAAAATACTTTCGCACCGATGCAAAACAACACTGCGCCGATGCAAAACAATTTCCCACCGATGCAAGACAACACTGCGCCCATGCAAAACGTGATGCCAGCTCCTGGCGGCAATCCGCTGATGCAAGGTGGTGCACCTGTTGTGAACCAGAATCCTGCAAACTCCAGCATGCCGCAGATGCCGGTCTTTCAGAATCAGAATCCAAACATGGGACAGCCAATCGGACGCATGGCTTCCAGTCGAACACTCCCGAACTTGCCACCGACTGCCGCACCTGGATACGGGCCTTCGGCGGCTTCAGATGGCACATTGCCATCGCCAGGGGATCGACGTTTTGATGGAGCCCAATCGCCTAGCATCGTGATTCACAAACGAGCGCCAAAGGAAGTCAAAGTTGGCAAGCCGGCGGCATTCGCGATTCACGTCCAGAACGTTGGTTCCGTTGAAGCAATGGATGTGAAAGTCCATGACCGGATCCCATCGGGAATGCAACTTTTGGATGCAATGCCCAAACCAACGCAAGTCCAAGGCGACTTGGTGATGTGGAATTTGGGTTCAATGCGGGCTGGCGATGAACAAACCGTTACGATGCAATTGAAACCAATGGAAGAAGGCGAACTGGGCAGCGTTGCTCGTGTGACGTTCGAGGCAGCCGCATCAGTGCGTACGATCAGCACTCGACCACAACTGAAAGTAACACAGGCTTCGGAGCAGTCATTCATGATCGGTGACGATGTTGTCATCGAAATCGAAATTTCCAACCCTGGAACTGGTTCTGCGACAGGAGTTGTGCTTCAAGAAGACGTGCCTGATGGGTTGTCACACCCCAAGGGCCGCCAGCTTGACAAACCCCTTGGCACGCTTGGACCGGGCGAGAAACGGCGACAAACTTTACGTCTACGTGCTGTTGCTCCTGGTGTGATTCAAAACACAATCACACTGAAGGGTGACGACGGTTTGGAAGCCGCGCACACAATCGCATTGCAAGTAGTTGCACCGAAACTAGAAGTCGCACTTGCTGGTCCATCAAAAAGATTCCTGGAACGAAAGGCGACTTTCGATTTACAGATTCATAACAAAGGCACCGCCGACGCAACCAATGTCGAAATCACGGCGTTCCTTGATCGCGGATTCAAGTTCATCAGTACAGAGCATGAAGGTCAATATGATCAGTCTCGCCACGCAGTGGTTTGGTCGCTGGCGGATCTCCCAAGCAACATGACGGCTCCTGTACCGCTGACGCTTTTGCCAATTGAAGAAGGCCAAGCGGTGGTCAAACTGGAGGCTAAGGCTGACTTGGGTGCGATGGCAAAGAGCGAACGTAGTGTTCAAATTGGATCTTTGGCGGAATTGACATTTTCGATCAACGATTCGGCTGATCCGATTGAGGTTGGCGGCGAAACAACCTACGAAATCAAGGTAACCAATACCGGTTCTCGAGCCGACTCGAATGTCGAAGTTGCCTTGCAGTTGCCAGCTGGAATCGAATTGATCAGCAGCAGTGACACTCAAGCAAAGACAGACGGCAACGGATTGATTGCTTTTGGTCGTCGCAATCAATTCCCTGCTAACAGCGAGATGGTATTCCGAGTTGTTGCACGTGGTGTCCAACAGGGCACGCATATCGTCAAAGCGATGGTGCGTAGCGATCAGTCACAGGTCCCTGTGAATAAAGAAGAAAGCACAACCGTCTACTTTGATCGATAATCACGACCAGCAAGGAAGCATCTACTCCTACTTGCTTTAAAATATTCGAGCCAACGACTTGAGCATTCAGGTCGTTGGCTTTTCTTTTTGGTAACCCGACGCGTGAGCGAGGGACCGAGTTAAGATAGACTGTCCCTCGCTCACGCTTTTTGAAGTTGCGCTTTTAAAAAATGTATCGAGATTCGTTTGATCGATCGTGTTCAACAACCAGAAAACCAGCTGCGAAGC
>CAYNNP010000488.1:0-2634 GCA_964398215.1 uncultured Pirellulaceae bacterium
CAGAAACTGGGTGCCACAAAGTCGGGCTACATCTCTGGGACAGAGATGGCAACTTTAAGTGGCCGATCTCCGAGCGCCGCAGCTTGGATGGCTACTCGCTGGGCGTCCATATCTTGGTTGTTTGTGGTCCTGCAATGTCTTCGCCGCGACGTCTTGCTTTGATGCGTACGTACGGAGCGATCATGCTGGCTCGATGCGCGAACGATCCAAACGCGCAATCTTTTTTGATATGGGACGGCTCAGTCAAGTCTTCGATTACGAATCCGGCGCGACACATCCCACCGATGATTTCTTCCCAGCGATGTAGGTATTCGATGGCTCCGCTTTCGCGAAGACGTTTCGCGTTGGCTGTTGGTTCCGGCGGCGCGGGCACTGGCGTGTCTCGATAGTAGCGGTGCTTGATGTGATACTCACCATCGGACGAAGGATCCACATCGCATTGCAAACTGACTGGTTGCTTGTGCTGACTGACATAGATCCCGTTGTTTCGGAGAACCCGGGCGACTTCAACAAACACAGGCTGGATTTTTGGAAGGTAACAAGTACTGACCGGGTGAATCACAATATCGACATCTGCTGTCGCAATCCCCGACAGGTCGTCCATCGAAGTTTCCAAAATTCGCAGCGAGTATCCTCTTTCGACGGCGACTTGACGGTCGCGTTCTAGCATCGCGGGGCTGATATCGACCACGGTTACTTGGGCGCCAGCCGCGGCGTACAGCGAGCTTTGGCGTCCACCGCCTGCGGCCAAACAGAGAACATGTTTGCCCTTAATCGACTGCCCAAGCCAGCCGGGCCCATCGACGGTCGCCAATGGATTTGCTAACTCTTCATCCGTCGCTGGGCGACAAAGAGGGTCATTGGCTGCGGCCATGCGGTCGTAAACACGCCGATTTGTAGTCAGAACGTGCACATTTTCCGGGGCCTGGTGCAAATTTTTGGCCATGATCTGCATCTTTGAGCAAAATTTTGGGAGAAACTGGCTAGATTCTCCGCGTTTTAGCAGTTTATAGCTTACTCACTGGAACTTTGGGTCAATCTGGGGCATCGGAATGGTGTAAGTCGCACAATCAGTGCCAGTAGACGATAATGCTCAGGGAAATTGGGTCGATCGCGTCGAATGGATTCGGCCATTAAATAGTTGGACAAATGTCACTACCTCCAGAAATATTGAATCAGCTTCTATCTGGGCACCTCGACGGTGCTTTGACGGCTGACGAACGCGCGAGAGTAGAACAATTATTGGCGGATGACCCAGCAGTCCGCGAACAGTATATGGAAATGAAAGAATTGAGCGAGTCGCTCAAGTTGCTTGATAGATCAAACTCCTCGCGTTTGGACGATGGATTCGTCGACCGGGTTCTTGCAGGGGCCGTCAACGAAGCGGCCAGCGAAGGTTTGAGTGATGATCATCCGGTGATGATGTTGGCTCAACAGCCGAGCGTCCCACTGAATCTTGCTCCAACGGGAATGCCCGTTATTTGGAAAGTCGCCGGTGGTTTGGTGGCCATTGCCGCGACAGTTTTCGTTGCAGTAGCAGTGCTGACACCACCTGAAAACAACAACATCGCAAACAGCGAACCAGTCGATACCAATTCTGGAATCCATGTTGCCGAGAACGACAGCGAGCGTGGTTCCGTAGATCAATCCAATGATCCAATTATCAAGCCTGAAGCAGATCTAATCGATTCACCAAGGCCTGACTCAAAACAGCCCGAAATGATTGCGGCCTCCGATGTGCCCGATGGCGGACAGGATTCAAAAGAGCCAGACACAGTCGAAGCTGAAAAACCAAAAGTTAAAGCCACAGAAACCAAGATCGCGGTGGTCCCCAACGATTTACCAAACAAGGCCTTGGCCGGTTTGGCGAAAGGGATCGTTTTGATCTATGACGTTCGGTTGACTCAACGTGGAATCGACGAGGACGCGATTGGTGTTGCGATGAAAGAGTCCAAGATCGTGGTTCGCGAAGCGTTGCAGATCAACAGCGACATGGTTTCCTTTAAACACTCAGTGAAAAAAGGCGATGACACTGCCAAGGTTTTGTACTTGGAAGCGTCTGCAAAACAACTGGATAACTTTGCGAACCGGTTGTACTTGAACGAAGAAGGCGTCCAGTCGATTGGCTTCAACCTTTCGATGCAAGCCCCGTTGTTCAATTTGGCTGATTCGTTGCATCGCATTGATCCAACGAAGGTAAAACATGCATCAGCATGGAACCTGGAAGACAAATCGGGCGCATCTGTCAGCGTACTGGCTCAAGAGTTGATCAAGCGAAAGTTCAGTGTAATGAAGCGTGGCAAGAATCCTGCCGGCTCAATGCTCTCTGGCACGCAGGGATCAATCGGCGGCGATGTACCGTCTAGAATTTTCTTGATCGTTCGCTAGCAGTTAACGGCTGTTAAAAAAGCTTGAGTCGCACGATCAAGCGAATCTCGATCGTTCCAATGATCGATCCCTCGCTCACGCTTTTGAAACCCGAAGCGTGAGTTTTTTAGTTGCGATGCTTTGCAGACCGGACTGAGCAACTCGGCGACAAGATGAATTCGAGCGCACGGTTAAACGAAGAAGTGCTCGTGGCTGACTAAATCAAACTTCGTATCTGTCTCAGGCCTTTTGCGGGCATGCGAAAGA
>CAYNNP010000489.1:0-2623 GCA_964398215.1 uncultured Pirellulaceae bacterium
TTCACCAACACGCAGAATCAGCTGTTCATTTGTGTACGCTGGCGTTGCGCCAACCGGTCCACCCAACTCCACTTCGCCCAGTTCTTTGTAATCGGAACTCGCTGACAATATTGTCGCAATTCCGCTCAAGCTGATCACCAAGAGTTTGTCGCCGACAACGATCGGTGACGCTCCGAAATTACCACCAACGCGTTTGGACCAATGCGATTTTCCCGACTGGGAATCGATGCATGATACGATTCCGCCCTTGTCGCTAACGGTGAACAGCATCTTGTCCTTCAAGGCTGGTGTCGGCACGTACGGGGCACCTCTGTCCACACGATAGATTTGTTTTGGCTGCGTTGTGGTGGCACTTGGGATCTTGACGGCGACCAAGTGGTTGCCGCCACCGCCGCTGCCTGAACTGCCAATCGCGATGTCGCCGGCAATCACTGGTGTACTGCAACATCGCATCGCAAACACTTTCTTGCTCCACAGCATTTTGCCCGTCGCAATGTCCAAACCAAAGAGCCCGTTGCCCATGTTGGCCCCGATAATCTGTGTGCCGTTTTCTGAACGATAAACTCCCGGCACACCGTAGCAACTGCGGGCCGTTGCGAGCGGTGTTTCCCAGATCGTTTTGCCGGTCTTGCGATCAACCGCGATCATGCGGCTTTGTCCAGGTTTTTTGCCGTCCTTGAGTTGCTCGGACTGTTGCGAGTTCAGCATGATGATCATGTTGCCAACGATTCGCGGTGACGTGCCAAATCCATGCTGGCTTTGCCAAGACCCAAAGTCGCGCGACCAAACTTCGTTGCCAGAATGATCCAAGCATTTTAGGTACGTGTGCTTGGGACTACTGAACGCAATGAAGACGTTGTTGTCATCGCATGCCGGTGTGCTGGAAGCAAACGTGTTGCGGCTGTGCAGATGATGGTCGGGATGTGGATAGGTCTTTTCCCAGATCGATGTGCCATCGGTTAGGCGAAGCGCTACGATAGAAAGCTCGGCGGATGAAGGCTTGGACGCCAACAAAAAGACTTTGTCTCCAACGACGACCGGCGATCCTACATCATGCGATCCCAATTCATGCGTCCAGCGATAGTCACTTTCAGACCATGAGTTCGGAAGTTTTCCGTTCTGCACATAGCCAGCCAAATCAGCGCCGTGGAAAGACGACCAAGGGTTATCTGCGGCCGATGGAACGGCAAAAATGGTGAGGCAAATTGCTAGGCTAAACAGGGTTCGTGATGTGATGTTGACGGGCATTTGAGTTTCGATTGTGCGGGACATCGGGATTGTTTGTGATGCAACGAAAGTTCGCTTGGCGGATTGTCTGCCAAAGCACACATTGTATGCGAATCTGGGCCTGCTACCTCGGTGTAGCGGAAGTAGAAAGCTACTGTTTTAAATCACGGCGTTGTGGCTAAACGTGGGCTGATTTGTATGAAGTTGCTGGAATTTCAATATGTTGACAATTGAACGAACGAAAGACTTTCAAACCTTAATTCAGCAAGCCGATCTATGGAACGGCTTGGCTGGCGGTGTACCATTTCGGGAAACATCCTGGCTTGGTTCTTGGTGGAAACACGTTGCCGACGACGCCTGCGAACCGTTTGTGTTGATGGCAAAGGATCAGCAAGGAAACATTGTCGGGATCCTGCCGCTGTATGAGAAGCTGCCGCGTGTTGGTGGTAGCAAGGTGCTTGGAATCATGGGCGATGGCGAAGTCTGTAGCGACTATCTTTCGATTCTGGTCAGCCCGGATGACGCTGTCGAAGTTGCTACCGCAATGGCCGATTTCCTACTGATGCATTCGCAGACCGAAGGCTTGCGCTGGGACGAGATTGAGCTGGATGGGATCATCGAAGATGACTTGCCGATGATGACGTTCATCGAAGTGTTGAAGGAGCAAGGGGCTACGATGCACTCGTGTTCCCGATTGTCTACTTGGTTCAAAGCCAGTGAGGATAGTTGGGACGCACACCTAAAGACAATGAGTAAGTCGCGTCGCCGGAAAACCAAACGTCTTTGTGAGTCTGTTACGACGAACGATCGTTTGGATTTGGTTTTCCCAAGCGATCAACAAGAGGTGCAAGAGCGACTGACGGCAATGATCGCGCTTCATCAGAAACGCTGGAACGAAGCTGGCAGGCCCGGATCGTTCGCTTCTGAGTGCGTTCGGGGTTTCATCATGGACGCCGCATTGGACTTTTTTGCCCGCGGGCTACTTTACCTGCCAACGATAACGCTTGATGGCGAAGCGATTGGTTCGGAATTCAATTTGATCGGTGGTAACAAGCGGCTGTATAGCTACAGCGTGGGCGTTGATACCGACAAGTACGATTACCAGCCGGGGAATTTGTTGCAGTGGTTGGATTTCCAATACATCTATCGCAATGAAATGGAAGGCATGGATATGATGCGCGGCGACGAAGAGTACAAGAAGCGAATGCAGGCTGTCTCGAAACGCATTTTTGAAATTCGAATCGCAGCACCTCGATTGATGCCGCGGATCCGGCAGGCGGTTTGGTCAACCGGATTTTGCATGAAACAATGGGTGCGAGAATCGGTCGGCCGAGCACCCATTGAAGTCGTTGATTTTCCGTGTGCCAGTCAATTTCAATTGTAGGTTCGTTCCGCT
>CAYNNP010000490.1:0-2595 GCA_964398215.1 uncultured Pirellulaceae bacterium
AACGGGGGAGTAAACGACAACGTGTCGCTTTATTTGTGAGTATAGCGAGTTTGGGTGGAGAGGGGGTTGGATCTTGGAGCTATTCCGGCTGCTGGATTTGGAAGTCACTTTGCTCAGGGCAAATCATTCAGTTGGGCTGGAATGACGCCTCCGACAAAAAGTTCGACGCATCGTTTTGGAGTTGCGATTTTTTCTGCAACCTCTGCGCAGGGGAAGGGTTGAAACTAGACCAAACGGTCAACCTTCAAGTTGAACGAATCGGCAGTATGGTCGATGTCCCAGGCAGGCTTGACCGCGATCAATCGTGGTTAAGTCTGATCTGAAGTCAGCCTGTGAGTGCTAAAATCACAGGCTGGAAGCCCATGCCACTTTGGGCAGGAAGGAATGCCCAACCTACTTTGAAGGATTTGAATCCAGATAGTCTGCTAATGCGGCGGCGGCTCTGGGGACTGCGGCGGGAGCACGCTGAAAGAGAGGACCCAAGCTCTCGAACGTTTGTTTTTGCCGCTGTAGATATCCACCATCAGGAAATCGTTTGTGTAGGTATGCTAGATTCTCGAGAGATACACTGATGGCTGATGGGAGGGCACCATCGACTGGATCTTTGGCTCGAACGATCAGGGCTGGATGATCTTTGGAGGTAAAGAAAAATCCGCCTTGTTTGTCGTCCCAAAATAGCTCGATCTGTTTGTCCATCGTTTGTTTCGCTTGGGTCAACCATTTGTCATCGTCGGTGGCACGGTGCAACGCGATCAATCCGGATGCAAAGAACGCGTAGTCATCCGCATACCCGTTCAACTTCGCTTTGTTGGCTGCGAAACTACGTTTCAGACGTCCACCTTCTGATTGCAGTTTTGTGTGAATAAAATCTGCAGCTTTGATTGCCGACTGTGTGTACTTGGGGATTTCCAGCAATCGGCCAGCGTCTGCGAACCCAGCGATCATCAAACCATTCCAAGCGGTCAAGATTTTGACGTCGGTGATTGGCCGCTCTCGTTTGGAACGAATGTCAAACAGCTTCTTGCGTGTTTCGCGCAGTTCGTCATCCAGGTCACTGAAAGTACGTTCTCGATGCTTTGCGATTGCGGTTAGCGTGCCGCGCGGGTCTGGTGCAAAATACTCGCTTTCAAAGTTTGCTGTTTGATCAAACCCGTAGACTTCGGCGGCCAGATCGAATCCTGGGATATTGCTACGCGCCGATTCAATCTCTTCGCTTGTCCATCGGTAAAACTTGCCCTCTTCGCCTTCGCTGTCTGCGTCCAGAGCGCTGTAGAACGCGCCGCCGGGGGCTGCTAGTTCGCGCAGAACGAAATCGCAGGCGCCGATCACAACGCGGCGATATTCTTCGCGGTTGGTCGCTTTGCTGACGCGGCTAAATACGCTGACCAATTGGCCGTTGTCATAAAGCATCTTTTCAAAGTGTGGAATTTGCCAACGGCGATCGACGCTGTAGCGATGAAAACCGCCGCCAAAATGGTCGACCATCGCGCCGCTGATCATTCCGTCAAGCGATTTGATCAGCATGTCTTTGGCCAATTTTCGGTTCTCTGGCGAAACCGATTCGCGCTGCATCCGATCGAGCAAAAATACAAGATTCGCGGGTTCTGGAAATTTTGGGCGTTGTGGTTGTGCGGCCGAATAGCCGAACCCGCCGTACTCGGGATCAAACTGATCGTTCAGAGAGCTTGCAACGCGATCAACCGTCGATTTGCCCAGTTCGATTTTGGAATCGGTTTCTGTACTTTGGTTTTCTTTGATCAGCTGAGTCAGACTCTTTGCTTGTGCTTCCACTTCGTTGCGTTTTAGACGCCACGTGCGATCGATCTCGTTGAGTACGGTTAGGAAACCGGTAGCACCAGCGCGGTCACCTGTTCGAGCTGGAAAGTAAGTTCCGCCCCAGAATGGTCGTGTATCGGGCAGTAGAAACACTGACATCGGCCACCCACCGTTGCCACTTACCATTTGGACAGCGGTCATATAAATCTGATCCACGTCGGGACGTTCTTCGCGGTCTACTTTGACGCAAATGAATTTCTCGTTCATGATTTTTGCGATCTCGGGATCTACAAACGACTCGCGTTCCATCACGTGGCACCAATGGCATGCAGCGTAGCCAACGGACAGAAAGATCATTTTGTTTTCGCGCCGCGCCGCCTCGAACGCTTCGTCGCCCCATGGATACCAGTTAACTGGATTGTGAGCGTGCTGGAGCAAGTAGGGACTCGATTCTTTTGCCAAGCGATTGGTGTGCTTGGGTTTGGTCTTGGCATCGTGTTTGTCTTGCGCGGGCAAATTTCCAGCAACACAAATCAACAGGATGGGTAAAAGAATTCGGTTCATAGTTTCGCTTTCCGGGTGGGTGCTGACACTGCGGTTATCGAAATTGTAGCAGCGAGCGTGAAATTGCTGGCCAGCTTTTGGGGAGTTGTTGAGTTTTTCAACACCACAAATAAAGGACGGAAAAAACGAGTGTTGGTGGTGCAATGCGTCGAACCTCATGCTAACGCACTTGTCTTTACCCACAACTACTTGGCCCAAACGCTCGAAAGCACGTGATTATCCCACAGCGAAGCTGTTTAACAACACAGCCTGTGG
>CAYNNP010000491.1:0-2593 GCA_964398215.1 uncultured Pirellulaceae bacterium
GCCTGCGATGGGAACACTGTAAAGCTCATCTACGTTGTCCGTGTCCTGATCGGCCAGGTAAACCACGCGGCTGCCGTCGCTGCTTAACTGAAAGTCGACAATGCCACCATCAGGAATCAATGGCGCGTTCAGCTGTGTTGCCGTGCCACCAGAAACTGGAACTTGAAATAAGTTGCCACCGTTTTGGTATACCGTAAATTGCCCGTCGGGTGTGATCGAAAAAGAGCCAAGGCGGGATGTGGGGGCGGCAGGTTGGTCCAATCGAGTCAATGTTCCGCCTATGTCTCGTCCGGCCGAATTGATCCCATCAATCTCGATGGTGAAATCGCGATCACCATCCATGATGCCATTGGGACTAATCGTCACGCTGGCGTTGGCCTGAACTGCCCCTGCAGGAATCGTCACAGTCTGGTTGGCGACGCCTACAAAATCGGTGCCAGCAATCGCGGTGTTATCAACCGTTCGCAGATTCAATTCGACTGCAATATCAACCGGATTTGTCAAAGTGATCGGCACGATAGCCGTGCCATCGGACTCACCGACGATCACATCGCCCAATGTGATCGCTGACCGATCATTGTCGACAATGTTTACCGATACAGCATCAAGGCTCTCCAACGTACCACCATCGGCGCTATCGGGCGTTAATGAAAGCGATTCGTCTGCTTCAACCAAATCGTCGTCTTGGATGGTCAATAGCGCCGAACCGACGATGAAGTTCGACGTCGCGCCGCTGGTATCAACCGTTACGCTGTTACTGGCAATCGAATAGTCATCTGATGTGATGTTCTCGCCAGCGATCGTGAAATCCACGCTAAGATTCCCCGCACCACGCAAATCGCTCGCGTCAAATGCAGTCGCAATGGCCTGGACCTGAATCTCTGAAATCAAACCTTCTACAGCGTTGGGGCGATTGACGTCGAATCGAATGCTGGGAGTGTCCAATTCGTAGGCCCCCGAGTCGAATGCGGTATCGCGCGACTGACCACGACTATCCATTACTGGAGGCGACAAGCCGCCAGTCTGAGCCGCACCAATCGCTGGGCTGTTCGCGACCAACGCGTGAGTTGCAACAGGTCCACCGTTATCAGCAAGGATCGGATCAATGATGGTTTGGTTAACATTGATCTGGTCACTGGCAATGTTGATGCCAAATGCCCCATCATCGAAAACATTGCCCCCTTCTGACGTGAACGTCAGGTCGCCCGGGGCATCAAAGTCGCCAAAAGTGATGTTCGCGCTACTGGCGAAACCAGTGTTGTTGGCCAGGATATTGTTGGACAACGTGGTGACAACACTGGAGCCATCCGATTCGCTCTGCGTGTGAACGACACCAGCCGACAAATTCGTGCTGGCATTGTCGGCAATTGTCGAAAATTGAATATCTGTGTCTGCTGAACCACCGCTGTTGGATACCGTAAACACAGCGCCACCAAGACTCACAGCTTCATTGCCACTGATGGTCGTGTTGATTACCGTCAAGTCACCGAGGACATTTGCCAAGGCACCACCGGCGAAACCCGCGGTGTTGTTGCTGATCGTGGAGGAACGAATGGTGGCTACAGCCGAATCATCTTGAACTTGAACTCCACCACCAACGCCGCCGGTTGTCCGATTGTTGTCAATCGTTGTGTTGACAATGTCCAGTATTCCAAAGGTGGAAATGCCCCCACCAATACCGCCTGCGTTATCGTCAATCATCGAATCGACAATGGTAATGTTGGAGGTATCCGCGCCGATCACTCCACCACCAGCATTCGTTGCCTGATTACCAGTGATTCTGACACTTTCTATAAGCAATGAACCACTCGCGAAAGTTTGCGCGGCAATTGCTCCGCCAGCAGCCAAACCGCTTGTCGCGCGTCCATCGCGGATCGTCAGATTTTGGAAAATTGTGTTGCTGTTTTGCAGCGTGTTAAAGACACTCTCGTCAATCCCGTCGTCACCGCCACCACTGATGATTGTTTGGTCAATGCCGTTACCAAGGATGGTGACATCACGGCTGATATCAATGTCGCCGTTAGCATTCAAGTTTTCGTTGCTGCCATCAATACTCAACGTAATAGGCGTACCATTGAGCGATGGATCAAACGTGATCGTGTCGGGAGCAGTGGTGCTGTTGGCCTGACTGACGGCTTCCCGCAAGCTGGTTACTCCATCACCAGCATCCACCGTGTCCAGATGAGTGGTCACGACAAATGACGCAAGAACACGTCGGTTTTCAAGTGATTCCAGGGACAAACGTCGTTTGTTTTGGCGTTTGCGACCAGACACCAACCGTCTGGCGGAACGTGAGGATTTTTGTTTGATGGCCATTTCTACAGGTCGCTATTGATTTCGGTGATCGGGTCGTAAAATGCAGCGTGAAAGTCTCAGACAGTCGTTGCCTATAGTTATTCGCAAGGGCGTTACGCGAAAATTTCCAAACCAGCCACCGATTGCTGCTGACGCAGAAAATACAGCTGTTTTTATTGCTTTCGCATATCACTGACATTCAAGCCGAGTGGACATTTGTCCACATGTGATTGCAGTTACCCACTGCCAACGTGGAATGCTCGGAACCGGACGCTAACGCGTTGCGGCTGATGAAGAC
>CAYNNP010000492.1:0-2569 GCA_964398215.1 uncultured Pirellulaceae bacterium
ATTTTGCATGCGTCCAGTGTCAACTAAATGGGAATGCACCCTAAATAAAACACCTTAGACTCCCAATCATTCTCTGCTCTCCTCTCCTATCATCGGATTTTCCCAATGACAGCCCAATCGATCGCCAACGGTCCCCTTTCAGGTAAGCGTGTGCTGATCCTGGTCGGAGAAATCTATGAAGACCTGGAACTTTGGTACCCCAAGCTTCGACTCCAGGAAGCCGGTGCCATTGTCACCGTTGCTGGTCCCAACGCGAACACTCACTACAACGGAAAGCACGGTTATCCTTGCACAAGCGACGCCGCCATCGACCAGATGAACGAAGCGGATTTTGATGCTCTTGTCGTGCCTGGCGGATTCATGCCCGACAAACTACGACGTGACCAAGTTGTCTTGGATTTGGTCGCTGCGTTTGATGCATCTAAGAAACCCATCGCTGCGATTTGCCATGGCGGCTGGATCCCAATTTCTGCGGGCGTTTACCGTGGTGTCAAAGTAACCGGGTCGCCTGGGATCAAAGACGACTTGGTCAACGCCGGTGCGATCTACGAAGACGCTGCCGTTGTCGTTGACGGCCATCACATCAGCAGTCGCCGCCCCGATGATCTACCAGAATTTTGCCACGCCATGATCGCCATGATGAGTTCTTGATGATCGTTGTCATTGTCACCGGTCGCACATAACTGCCATTGCTGTGCTACTGCGCCGCTTTGTAGGGCTCGGTCGCGTTGGCGTAGTGGTTGGCTGTTCGTTTGAGTCGCGCTTTCTGCTCAGGTGTTAATTCGCGGATCACTTTAGCAGGGATGCCGACCGCTAGGTGGCCCGCTGGGATGACCGTTCCTTCGGTGACAACAGCGCCCGCACCGACCAAGGCTCCTTTGCCAATTTTGGCTCCGTTCAATATCACCGCGCGGATCCCGATCAAGGCGCCGTCTTCGACCGTCGCTCCGTGCACCACCGCTGCGTGACCGATCGTGACGTCGTCGCCGATCTCGCACGGGTAGCCAGGGTCAGCATGAAGTACGGATAGATCTTGTACGTTGCTGCGGTCGCCGATCCGAACCGATTCTGTGTCACCACGAATCACGGTACCAAACCACACGCTAGACCGGTCGCCAATCACGACGTCGCCCAACACCGTAGCGTTTTCGGCGATGAACGCGGTTGGGGCGACCAATTCTGCACGGTGCAAGACGTCTAGCTCGTTAGGCTCGGTTGATTCGGGTTCCTTGTCGCTCCGCTCTGCCGACGACCGTTGCTTCATGGTTGATAGCCAGTTGTCATTTCTTTCAGGACTGCATCGAGCAGCTGTTTTTCTTCGATTTTTCCGTTATGGCGAAAGACGATCTTGCCGCCCGGTGCGACCAGAATCGTATGAGGCTGCGGGCCTGGCCATTTTGGATCAAGTGATTCGATTAGCTTGTCCATACTTGGATCGGTGAACAGATAGTTGTTACTCTTTCGCCCTTCGGTCTTCAGCGATGCGGCCAAACGCTTGGGCAGTGCGGCTCGTTGCTTACTAAGAAACGCTTTGACTGCGTCGCGGTCGCTGGGCAGATCGGTGCTGATTGTGATCAATTCAAACTTACGCAAACCCATTCTGCGCGAGACACTGATCAGACCAGGGAATTCCTGAATGCAAGGGATACAGGATGTCGACCAAACGTTGAACAAGCGGTACTTGTCGGTTGGGTTTTTAACCAAAGCAGCGACACCCGCCGCGTCGATGTCGTCCAGCGTGACGTCAGCCTTTTTCCAGTCCTCATTGTCTTTCGCGACTGACGCGATTTTCTCGCGCCACTTTGTGCTGCAACCAAACGGGCGTGTGACGGCAACGGGCACCGGCTTGTCCTCTAGCATCGCCAAGATTGCGTCCCGAGCGGGCCGTTTTTTCACCGTCGCCGGATCGGGATATCGCGAATCGTCCAAGCTGCCCTTGTATTGCAACTTGCGATTTTGATCGAACAAGAAAAGATGCGGCGTGGCCAGACAACCGTACTGCTTTGCGACCGCTTGGGTTGCTCCATCGTACAAATATGGAAACGTGAAACCTTCATCCGCAGCGTAGAACTTCATGTGTTCAAAGCTATCGTCGTACTTGCTGTAACCTAGTTCGTCGATACGAAGACCATCGCCTGAGTTCGGATTGATCGCCACAACGGCCAGGTCTTTGTCTTTCAGTTCTTTCAACAGCGTCATAAGCCGCGGATCGTGAGCATGACAGACCGGGCAATGGTTGGATGTGAAGTAGACCATCAAAACCTTGGACTTTTTGAAGTCGCCCAGTGTCCAATCGCGTCCATCAATTCCGGGCAGCTTGAAATCGGGAGCCGAGTCACCGATCGCAAGCTCATTGAAGCCAGGTGGTTTTGCGGCGCTGCAGACGATTGAGGTCCCAAGGGACAAAGCCAACGTGATACAAAAAAGTCGGAACATGGTTTAGCATCCGATCGAGTAGAGAAGTGGATCGACCCAATAGCTTAACATGTCCAGTTCAAAGATGCCCCCAGACGCGCGCTCCATCTACTCTTCATTTCGTGGTAGCTGGATTCGCCAGAATTCAGGCCGA
>CAYNNP010000493.1:0-2564 GCA_964398215.1 uncultured Pirellulaceae bacterium
AGGGCCCTCCCCGGGCCTGAGAGCCCGACCCTCCCGCTGCGCAGGAGGGTAAACATGCCGGGCGCGTCAGGAGTGCCCAACCTACTTTGAAAAAGTGAACCATGGCGGTTTGCTACGGGGTTACCAAGAAACTGCTGTTCAACAACCAAGTTTGCTTTTGACTGCCGAGAAAACATCGACGGCAAATTGCAAATCGTCTTCGCTGTGGGCGGCTGAGATCTGGGTCCGAATTCTAGCCTTGCCTTTGGGCACTACTGGATAGGAAAATCCAATCACGTAGACGCCTTTCTCCAATGCCAAGTCGGCGAATTTCGCGGCCAAGGTCGCGTCCCCCAACATGATTGGAACGATCGGATGTTCGCCTGGCAACAAATCGAATCCTCGTTCGGTCATCGCTTGGCGAAAAAACGATGTATTGGATTCTAGCTTGTCGCGAAGCTCCGTCGATTCACCCAACAAGTCGATGGCTTTGATCGATGCCGCGACGATTGGCGGTGCGACTGAGTTGGAGAACAAATAGGGTCGTGAACGCTGTCGTAACATATCAACGATTTCGCGGCGGCCACTTGTGTATCCACCGCTGGCGCCACCAAGGGCTTTACCAAGTGTGCCAGTGATGATGTCGATTCGATCGATCACGTCATGATGCTCATGCGTCCCCCTGCCGCGCGGTCCCATGAATCCAACCGAATGCGAATCATCGACCATCACCATCGCATCGTATTTATCAGCAAGGTCACAGATTTCAGGCAAATTGGCGATGTATCCGTCCATGGAAAAAACACCGTCGGTAGCAATCAAACGGAATCGCGCCGATGCAGCTTCCTTGAGCTTTGATTCCAAATCCGACATGTCATTGTTGCGATAGCGAAAACGCTGCGCTTTGCACAATCGCACACCGTCAATGATGGATGCATGATTCAGTTCATCCGAAAGAATCGCGTCTTCGGCGGTCAGCAACGTTTCGAACAAACCGCCGTTGGCATCAAAGCACGATGTGTAAAGAATCGTTTCTTCGGTCCCCAGAAAACTGCTGAGCCGTGTTTCCAGTTCGCGATGAATCGACTGAGTTCCACAAATGAATCGCACCGACGAAAGCCCGTATCCCCAGCGGTCCAAACCGTCATGTGCTGCTTGAATGATTTGCGGATGTTCGGCCAAGCCCAGGTAGTTGTTGGCACACATATTGAGAACTTCGTCACCACTGGCGACTTTGATCCTAGCGTCCTGAGGCGTCGTGATCTCTCGTTCAGACTTGTACAGCCCGGCTTCACGGATTTCGTCCAACGCTGAAGCAACATGCGATACAAAATCACTCATAACCATTCTCTCTTGTGCCAGTATTTCTTTAAAACTTGATGAGACGTTGCGAACGTTCAATTCCAATTCAAAATTACTTTGCCCGATTGCCCCGACAACATCACGTCGAATCCTTTCTCGAATTCGGTGTAATGCAATCGATGAGTAATCACGGGGCCGATGTCCAAACCGCCTTGGAGCATCACGGTCATTTTGTACCAAGTCTCGTACATCTCTCGACCATAAATGCCCTTGATGGTCAGCATATTGAAGACAACGGTGTTCCAATCGATCGACATTTCTTCCGACGGAATACCCAGCATCGCGATTTTACCACCGTGCGACATGTTGCTCAGCATGTCTCGGAACGCCGATGGGTTGCCTGACATCTCGAGTCCAACATCAAAGCCTTCTTTCATGCCAAGTTCTTGTTGGACATCACTGATCTTTTCGTTGCGAACGTCAATCGTCCGCGTCGCTCCCAGTTTTTTAGCTAGGTCAAGTCTCCATGGGTTGACGTCCGTCACGACGACCATTCTGGCGCCAGCATGTTTGACTACCGCGGCGGCCATGCATCCGATTGGCCCCGCACCGGTGATCAACACGTCTTCGCCAAGTACCGGAAACGTAAGTGCTGTGTGGACAGCGTTTCCAAATGGATCAAAGATCGCTGCGATATCGCGATCGATGCTGTCATCGTGATGCCAAACGTTTGTCATCGGCAGCACAATGCGTTCGGCAAACGCGCCCGATCGGTTCACACCAACACCAGACGTGTCCTTGCAAAGATGCCGGCGTCCAGCAAGACAATTTCGGCAGCGACCGCAAACCACATGCCCTTCACCGCTAACGATTTCGCCAGGATGAAAATCGGAGACGTTGCTGCCGACTTCTACAATCTGACCGACGAATTCATGGCCGACGACCATCGGAACTGGGATCGTTTTCTGCGCCCATGCGTCCCACTGATAGATATGAACATCGGTACCACAGATGCCGGTTCGGTCAACTTGGATCAGCACATCGTTGATACCGAGTTCCGGTTCGGGAACGTCTGCCAACCACAATCCACGCTCGGCGTTTTTCTTTACCAGTGCTTTCATCTGCCGAAAACCAATTCATTGTTCAAGTTTGCTAAACGGGAAGTCTGTAGGATTGGATTCAAAAGTTGAAGGGGGCTTGCGCGTTTTGGGGTGGTGTTTGCTTGTAGGCCGGACCAAGGACGCGACACGTGCCGGAACAGCGCAAACGCCTCCAATGTGTGG
>CAYNNP010000494.1:0-2544 GCA_964398215.1 uncultured Pirellulaceae bacterium
TTGCGCTGTTCCGGCACGTATCGCGTCCTTGGTCCGGCCTACAACCAAACACCACGCTTCGGGTTACCAGTGCGCACAAAAAAACGGACGTCCTGGGACATCCGCACTTGTCAACAAAAGTTGCTGTAGAGATCGGCTGAGAACTAGCCTTCTTGCGTTGTTGCGAGTACTCGCAATTCTTCAAGCTCGACGCTCAGTCGGTGACGCAAAGGGCTTTCAGGGCGAAGCTCGTCCTCCAGCAGCTCTTCCGCCTTGTCAAACGTTTCCTCACTACGCTTTGGATCGTTCATCATCTGGCGGAACATCTTTTCGACAGTGGCTTCAGTAAGCAAAGTATAACTCCTAGGAATGAATGCCATTCAACGCTCGGCGAATACTTGTCAGCAAAGCATCCATCGCCAAACCGAAACACAAATGGCTTGAATCTGATTCTAGAGTCAGAAGATTCAATCGCAAGTCCAATTTTGCGATCCGCCACGACTTGTTCCAAGTTAGTTTCGCCCAATGCACTGACGCACTGAGTAACGTTTTCTGCAGAAGCTTTTCTAGAAAAACCAATGGCGCTGTGCGAATTGACGGAATCGCGTGCCAGAGCCACCATGGACTTTGGATTCGTCGATAGACTTCAGCTTCCTTTTGGATAGGAACCCAAAACGGTGAGCCGATATGTCCCATCACGTAATTCTTGCAGAGCTTTCTGGACCATTGGCTGATCGCGATGTCCCGACAATTCGACAAAGAACAAGTATTCGCTTGGCCGCTCGGGGGCAGGAAATGACTCGATCCATGTCAAATTCAATTCATTGCTTTTGAAGATCGTGATCGCATCGGCGAGGGCACCCGGTTGGTGGTGAAGCTCAAATAGCAACGAAGTTTTATCGTCACCGGTCGGCGCGGGTTGCTCGCGCCCCAAGACAGCAAACCGCGTCACGTTGTTCCGGTTGTCTTCGATGTTATCCGCAACGACCGACAATCCGTAATGCCTGCCGGCTTCGATACTGGCAACCGCTGCAACACCCGCCTGTTGGTTGGCATTCTCGGCGGCAATCGCGGTACTGCTGACTTCCACCATTCGCGCGTTTGGCAGATTTGCCAGCAACCATTCGCGGCATTGCGAAAGAGCCTGTGGCTTGCTTTGTACTTCAACGATGTCCTCTCGCGTTGACTTGGACAACAGGTTGTGATGAATCGGAAAAACGACTTCGCCGCATATCCCCATTTCTTGGCGAACGAACATCCCAAGCGTATCGACAATGCGCCCGTCGGTACTGTTTTCGATCGGAACAAGTCCAGCGCTGCAATCACCACGTCGCACGGCTTGGAAAACGGCCGGGATCGAATTGACGGGCGCAAAATCGGCGCCGTCACCAAAGTACTTGCACGCTGCCAAATGACTGTAGCTGTATTTTGGTCCCAGGAAAGCAACTCGCATTTCCTGGACCTGTCGACGGCACACGGATGCAATGTGTGTCAAGATCGCTTCGGCATCCTGATCACCGATGTGGCCCGACTTGGATGCTTGCACGACGTTGGCCAGGCGAAGCCGCTCGACGTGTACCGAACCGATTCCAGATTCGCCCAGTTCAGTCGTCAGTTCGCTACGAGCGCCGATCAGTTCCAGAATTTGCGCATCGATTTTATCCAGTTCACTTGGCCGTCGACTCGATTCAGAAGACATAGGGTTGCAGTTCGCACAAAAGGCAATTTTGATTCTCAAGCAATGCGGTTGCTATGATCGGTGCTGGTTGACTTCAGCGATAGCCCAGGTTTCGTGCAGAGTTGCTTGCTATCGGGATAGCGTCAGATCAGGATTGAATCGAGGGATCGATAACGTTCGCCGCCGCGTGGTATCGCCAGATTGCAGATATCGTTTGACGATGACTGTCAATGCGAGCCGAAATGACTTATCTTTGTATTCAGTTAACGCAGTTTTGAACTAGTCGTGTTTGCGGGAGAAAGTAGATGTTGCGTCGATCAATCGCCGGTTTGTTGTTTTTAGGTTTCATGGTGCAACCGTTGCTTGCGGATGACAAACCAGTGAAACAGATGGATAAGGCTTCGGAAAAATCCACGGCTCCAGGTGTCGATAGCGAAAAGAAGCTGGTGGAGTTCTTGAGTGGGGCCAAGCTGATCGGCAAGTTTACGATCGATGGTAAAAAGACCCCGCCGAAAACGGAGGCGTACACGATCAGCAAATGCGAAAAGTTGCCCAAGCCAGATATGTACCGTCTGACGGCCAGAATCAAGTACGGTGACATTGATCAAGAAGTGCCACTGGAGATCAAGATTCTGTGGGCTGGGCGAACACCTGTGATGACGCTGGACAATTTCTGGATTCCCGGAATGGGAACCTTTGGTGCTCGCGTGCTGTTTCATGGCGACCGCTACACAGGGACTTGGCAACACGATGAAGTCGGTGGCCACATGTTTGGCAAAGTAGAAGTCGCGAAGAAAAAAGAATAGCCGACGATCGGTCGGTTGCTATTGCCGACGCGATTTGGAGTGTTGCGTTCTTGGGTAGGCCGGACCGAGCAAACGCTGCAA
>CAYNNP010000495.1:0-2524 GCA_964398215.1 uncultured Pirellulaceae bacterium
CCTTATTGGGATCAGATGAATCATCCGAACAAGAATGCACATGTGATCCACAACCACAGTTTGTTGATTTGGCGCGCCACGCAGCGACAACCATCCAGACGCCAACTAAAACTACTAAGCCAGCACTTACCCACTGCATTCCGCGCGTCACTGCTTCATTCTGATGATTATGGTCACCAGTAATCAAGTGATGGGTCAAGTGAACGGTTGCAGCGATGCCGATCAATGAAACGCTGTGTGCTAAGGCGCTCGATAAACCCATCACTAATGGATGAAGCAGGCTTTTGCGCTCGCCGGCAAGGTAAACCAACATCGCTGTCTTTCCATGACCGGGCTCTAACGCATGCAGTGCACCTAATCCGAAAGCGAGTCCTAAGGTCAATTGATGGGCATGTTCATGCATGATGTGAGAACGTATTGATGGAAGAAGCGAACTACCCATCGCTCGCGTTTGTGTCGTTGCAATTCTCGTCGTCGTTGATTGGAGAATGAATCGCAGTTTGCAAAACTCGCCATGGAAGCAAACAGCACTTTTGCCGATTAGGAGTCAATCTTGCGCCGAACAATTCCAGCATGTTGGATGCTCCGAACTCGCGCAATTCCCCTGAGCCCTTTCCATCGATTTCTTCCATTAGCATCGAAGCTGATGCGAGCGTGATAACGCAGCCCTCGCCTTCAAATCGGGCGTCTTCCAACTGGCCATCTTCAGAGATTTTCAAATGAATTTGAATAACATCTCCACAAAGCGTATTTTTGCCTTCGTGCGAATGTGTGGCATCAGGAAGTGGTCCGCAACAACATGGATCTTCGTAATGATCGAGCACGTGCTCTTGGTAGATATCTTGTTCGCTGGGCATTAGACGGAATAAACGAAAGGAAAATCGGCCCGACCACGACTAAAAAACATCGTACGCTAGTAGCTGCCTTCTGGTTCGTCAAGATTTGATGAAGATTGGTCATCATGTCCTTCAACTCGGATTCTTTAGCCACGAGCCACGAGGCACTGTCGCATTCCGGTTGACTAGCTTGGCCTAAATTCGTTACCAGCGATGAGATCCTATCATGCCTCAGTAAAGGAACTCATTTTGCCTGAAAACCACAGCTCTGGCACTGCGTCAATCTGTTTCATCTCAATCCTGTCTCGAAGTCTCATCTCTACTGGGATTCTATTTGCAACAATCGTTCTAAGTTGGACGATTGTCGTCTCGGCATGCCCTTTTTGCTCGTCGCTTCCCAGGACTCTTAGCGATGACTTAGAAGAAGGGACGTCAGCTGTGATTGCGCGCTGCGAATCCATCACTGAGGAGTCAGATGAAGTTTGGATTCTTCGACTGCGAATCACAGAAGTCGTCAAAGGTGACGGGGATTTACAAGACTCTGTTGTTGAAGCAGTAACGACCGAACGCCCATCGAAAAACTCCATCTACTGGATGGTCGGTTTTAGCGAAACGCAAATCCAATGGGCTCCACCCACAAAAATCTCAGCCGGCGGAGTGTCGTACGTTAAGGGGCTAATTGGCCTGAATGAAAGTGGTCCAAAACGTTTGGAGTACTTTCTGAAGTATTTGCAGCATCCCAACGAGATCATTGCCGCAGATGCGTATAACGAATTCGCAGAAGCCTCTCTTGAAGATATCGCAAGCTTGAAGAACAAGCTGGATCGAAATTGGGTGATTTCTCAACTAAGAGATGCGAAGGCCCCACTTCATCGCCGCCGACTATGTTGGACATTTCTGAGCCAGTGTGGAGTCGCTCAGGACCGCAGTCTGTTTGATGAGTTGGTTCATCGCCGAGAGATTGATGGCAGTTTTGAAATTGGCATGGATGCGGCGATTGCATGCTTTATTGTGTTAGGAGGCGAGAAGGCTCTTGCCCAAATTGAACGAGACTATCTAACAGATTCCGCGGCCCGTTTTTCCGATTCCTTTTCAGCGATAAGCGCAATTCGAGTTTGCGGCACAGAGATGCGAGTCATTCCACGTGCTCGGCTGGCAAGGGCCCTGCGACCTGTCTTGGCTCGACCGACTCTAGCCGATTTGGTCATTTCCGATCTTGCAAGGTGGAAAGACTGGACAGCAATCGATCGAATGGTAGAGCTATTCGCGTTACCAAACGAAGATGCACGATTAATCAAACCTGCCGTCGTGCTTTATTTGAAGAACTGTCCACTTCCAGCAGCAAAGAACGCACTCGCCAAGTTGCGGAAAATGGATCCCGAAGCCGTGAAGTCCGCTGAAGCATCGATGATGCTCTACACGGGACTACCATCGGTGCCGGTACCGCCGCCTGACGAATCAGCCAGCAAAGAAGAACCAGAGTGAACAGGGCTGGATAAGTAGGGCGGGAAGAGAATTCATCGGCTTTCAGGACAGCGCACTTTTATCAGCCGCCGTGCGTTAGCACCCGGTTATTGCCGCACGAACCGGGAGCTAACGCTCTGCGGCTGATGAGTCGGCGAATCCCGGTATTCTGATCACAAAGTGGCGCTGTCCAGTTAGACCAAGAATCTTTTTATCGCGCCGGT
>CAYNNP010000496.1:0-2522 GCA_964398215.1 uncultured Pirellulaceae bacterium
AAGTTGTGGGTAAAGACAAGGGCGCTAGCCGCGGGCCTTGTGGTGATAACGCAACTCTTCGAGGCCCGTGGCTAGCGCCAGCGGCTCCGAAAAAGTAGCTGGATTCGCCAGAATTCAGGCCTATTGGTGCGGCCCGAAGTCTGGCGACTCCGCCTACGACCTCGGTGTAAACTTTTCCGCTGTTGGGCTACGCTGTACGGGCTCTTTGAACGTCCTTGAATTCAACAAGCTTGAACATGAAACCGAAAATCTTTTTGACCCGAGAGTTGCCACCAGAATGCATGAAGCAATTGGAGACTAGCTGCGAATTGCAATACAATCAGGCTGATCGCTATTTGTCCAAAGCAGAAATCATCGCTGGCGTTCAAGGCATGGATGGGCTGATGTGTCTTTTGACGGACCAAATTGATGCCGAAATCCTGGATGCCAACCCCGACTTGAAAGTCGTTTCTAACTTTGCTGTCGGTTTCAACAATGTTGATGTCGACGCCGCGACTGCTCGCAAGATCCCAGTCACAAACACTCCTGGCGTACTAACCGACACAACGGCGGACATGGCGATGGCGTTGCTGTTGGCGGCCGCTCGCAGGGTGGTCGAAGGAGACAGCTTTGTCAGGACACGTCAGTGGGCGGGCTGGGGACCGATGCAATTCCTGGGCGCGGACATCACCGGTGCGACGCTTGGAATGATCGGCATGGGACGGATTGCAAAGTCCGTGGTCCGCCGCGCGAAAGGCTTTGACATGAACGTCGTGTACTGGAATCGCACGCGAATGGACCAGAGCTTGGAAGCTGAACTTGGCGTGACCTATTTGCCAATCGACAAGTTGCTGGGCGAAAGTGATTTTGTTTCACTTCATGTTGCCCTGAACGATCAAACCAAACACTTGATCGGAAAACGAGAGCTGGAGTTGATGAAGCCGACGGCGGTTTTAGTGAATACGGCCAGAGGTGCTGTGGTCGATGAGAAAGAGCTCGTCGTGGCGCTTCAGCAAGGAAAAATCGCCAGCGTTGGATTAGATGTTTACGAAAACGAACCCTTGCTAACACCAGAACTTTACGATTTGCCCAACGCCGTGATCGCGCCACATTTAGGAAGTGCCACGATGGGCACTCGAACGAAAATGGGGAACATGGCGGTCGCAGATTGCCTAGCGGCGTGCCGTGGCGAACGCCCACAGAACTTGGTGAACCCAGAGGTATACGAGGACTCTGTGTCTTGACGCATCACGGCTTGTAACAACAACGCATCTGCCGGTCAGTTCAGTTCCAACGCTTGCTTCAAAATCGGCTCGAACGCTTCGGCTTGCCGCATGAATCCAAGATCGTTGGCGTGTGAACCGTCGGTGGCTCCTTCTGTGTCGTTTCCGTACAGCGTGTCACCAGGGATGTAGAACAGGTTTTTGACCGACTCGGATTTGAGGGCATCGTAGGCTTTACGCAAAGCCGCATGATTCGCGGTGTGGTGTGCGTCGCGACCTGGCAAGATCCAACTGTTCGTGTTCCGTCGATCTTCTACCAAAACGATCGGTGTGTCAGGTTTTGCAGCCCGAATCTGTTTGATCAGCGGCACGCATTTGTTTGTGACCATTGACGGAGACATGTTCGGCAAACAATCAATCACATAGACCGACGCATCGATCTGGCTCATGATTTCGCCGACCGCAAGATCCATTTTTCCATTGCCCGAAAACCCGAGATTGACGACAGGCATGTCGAACTTGCGACCAAGAATCGCGGTGTGGGCAATCCCAGGACGGCTTGCACAAGCTCCATGGGTGATACTGGTTCCATAAAAAACGATGGGACGTTTTCGAGGTTCTAGTTTTTCGAATTCTGTGTTCGGCGGAACACCAATGCTCATGAATTCAACTCCATTGTACAAAGGAAGGTACGCTGCGAATTCTCGCATGCCGGGCTTCATACCGCTAACGACTTTCGTTTTTACTTCCTGTGTGGTGGGGCGTGTCACTTGGACCCAACGCCATTTATTGTTTTCGTCTCGCGCATAAAAATCGACACCACTGACACCGGTCGCCGGCATGTGTGACATCGACAAATTTTTAAGCAACAATTTGTAATGGATATGGATTTCAGTCGCATTCGTATTGAAGCGAACCATCATTCCAGCAGAATGCCGACTTAGATACCAGACACTGTTAGTGAAAGATTTTTCAGCGACGGCAGGCACGCGATCGAACCAGCGAACACGTTTCTGGTCTGGCAGAATCCGGCCTTCAATATTCTTCCAAGACGTGACGTCATACCAATCCAGGCCATCACCCGCTTTCTTGCGTTCGGCCATTTCGGGATCAAGAGTCCCGATCGCAGGTTTTTTGTCTTGGGACTGCACAGAACTTGTGCCAGCCAACACGATCAGAAACAGGCAGTAAATTGCGCGGTACATGGGGTTATGCTATAGGTGTGTGGTGGGGTGGGACTTTCGGCTAGCAGAAAAGATCAAATCACCAAAAGTATACCAGCACGGCACCCAAGCGAGTGCGATTCTGAGCCGGAGAGCT
>CAYNNP010000497.1:0-2511 GCA_964398215.1 uncultured Pirellulaceae bacterium
CGGAAACGATTTTGCGAAAAGAAAACGATCCATCCTTCTTGGTGGTCGCTTTCAGCGTCAGGAGTGCCCAACCTACCTTTGGAAAGGTGGTTTGCCCTGATATGAGAACTGCGACTACTTTTGCTGCTTGGATGCGATTTTTAGTCGGTAGGTTTTGCGACGTTGGATGTCGGCGTCCACTCCGGGAATCTGTGCGGGCGATAGAAACGCTTGGGTGTTGGAGACTCGGTACTGAAACGGCTTTTCGGTCAGCGGGTCTTTTGGGCAGGGCAACTGCGTGTCCGTTAACTTTTCTGGCAGCTTGCCTGTGCGAGAAGCGTGGTCACGGATCGCTTCGACGACTTGCAGTTGCTTGACGCTGCGATCGAACGAGTGAAGGCTAAAGTAGAGGGGCAGGATGGATTGCATGAAGGGTGTTGCCGGCGCACCAGTATCCTTTACCAAACGTTGAATCCTCGCTTCTAGCCTCTGTAGCCGGGGGATCGCCAACGGTGGTGGCAGGCTAAAGGCCGCTTCGATTTCTCCATTCACATTGTCGTTGACCATCAACACCCATCGCATCACCAGTTCGTTGGGCAGCATCTTGTCCCGCGTTGCCTTGTCGTACTTCCCGCTCTCTTCAAGTTCTTTGTGGGCGATTGCCAGTAATTTTGCCTGCAGCGCAGCGCCTTCCAGCACTGTCATTCCGCGGCCCATTTCTTGAACCATCAAGCTGGAGAACGTATTGACGATTTCGTTCCAGTCCTCGTGCCCAATCGGCGGGTAGCCGAATTTGCCGCCAAGCGACGGGATCGAAAGCTCCAATCCAGACGCTTCCCATTGAAGACTCTTGCTGGTGTCAACAATCGAATCGGGCAGCATCGCTAGCGCCCAATATAGATTCGGACTCTTTGGCTGACTGATCAAGACTTCGGTGCGATCGATTGCGCTAGAGCAGGCGGATTCGGCAATCAGCCGGTTCACCAGTAGCGGTGTCCGCGCTAGGTGACGGGCACAGGCGAGTTGAACCAACAAGCACTGACGCGCTTCGTCCAACTGGCCTTGCGCAATCAGTGTTCCGCAATGAAGCCGCAAGCCGCGATCAACAAAGGTCCGCATCGATTGCGCGTCGGGCAGCAGGATTTCCCACATCGGCTGTTCACGAAGCGGATAGTTCCAATCGGCGTCGCGGATGTAGGCCGCGCGAGCGAGTTGGCGATAGAAACTGTTGAAGGGAAATTCTGCAAAGATCCGCGGATCGTCGTAGTCCAATTCCAGCAGTTCACGCATCTTGGGGACAACGTCGTTCATGAACTTTTGTTGTTCATACGTGATCCGCAATATTACGACGGCAGCATTGCCATCGTTCAGCTCAGAATCGGACGGTAGCAGCCGGTACTCATTCGCGCGATCGGGAGCCGGTTCAGGGTGTATCGCCATCCGAATGGCATCGTTAACCTCGGCCCGAACGGTGGCCGATTGCGGTTCAGGCGATTGGGGCTGGTTGTCTTCAGGCGACTGAGCCGAAATGGCGGTCGTGAAGCCGAGACAGAGGATCAGAAGCATGGTTGTTCGCTGCATCATCGTCGTTTCCTATTTGCACAAAGGTAGCTAAGGATGTGATGCGGTCAGGCCGCCGATTTATCTACTTTTTCTGAGTAAACGAACCAACAAAGGTCACTTATTTCGCGATCCATCCGTGGCGGGTGTAGATATCGATATATTGAACCTTCTCTCGCTTGACTTTGGGTTGGCGAGATTTGTTCACGCGCAGTGATGCAAACTGCGTATCGGGTTTTAAGATACAGAGGAAGAAAGATGTTGACGACACGATCGCTTGTGCTGGGTTGCTTGATGTTTGCGATGGCCACGCCGTTGATGGCACAACAATTTTTGCCCTGGCCGACGCTTTCTACTTTGGTTCGAGCAAAACTGGATCCAAACGATGGTAAGCCGCAGCTGATTCTAATGCTTCAGTCTTATCGGATGGAAAAGATGGCGAAACCGGTTGCCGTCAAGAAAACTCGCATAGAGACTCGAGTGCGAACTGTGAAAATCAATGACAGAGAGGTCGAGCAAGTCTATCAAGTAGCCGTGCCTTACACTGAACAGGTGACCGAGATTGCAAAGTCAGCTGGGTTGAAACCGACCACATTTGATATCAGTAAGTTCAAAATCTATGACTTGGACGCAAACGTTGTCAGCATCGAAGAAGCTTCTAAACGTTTAGAGAAACTCACGACAGTGTTCTTGCTAGAAAATACTAAGGCCCCAAAGTTCAATCCGGTTCCCGAATTGCAAAAGTCGATTTTGAAGCCAGGCAGCTTGGTCATCGTGTCTGCAGACAAAATACATAAGCGCCCATAACGGTCGCTACGACAGGCAGTTTTTGATGTGGTGTTTGGTTGTAGGCCGGACCGAGGACGCGATACGTGCCGGAACAGCGCAAACGCTTCCATTGTGTCGCAGAGATTACGCTATCAACGACGTTTCTACTTGCGTCCGAAGTTTCGGCAATTGCAGCGTTTGCTC
>CAYNNP010000498.1:0-2510 GCA_964398215.1 uncultured Pirellulaceae bacterium
CAGTTTAGATAGAGCAAAAACGAATTCGACCAATTAGGGCTGAGGACGATTTTTTTTGAAAAAACATCGCGAAATACGACCGTTTATACGGGCCAACTCAAGGGAAATACATCACCAGAGGGGATCGAATGAATTGTACAAGCACTGCCAGGGCAACCAGGCTAACTGCCCTAGTTGGCGTGCATGGCCAGTAGTGTGCTGTCTGGGTTAACCCGCACGCCAACTTCATCCATCGCTGCTGGCAGCAAAAGAGATTCGCCAGCGGCAATCGTTCGTTGATCGCCCGCCATTTCTAAAACAGCGTTTCCTCGTGGCACCGTTAAAATATGGAACCGGCCATCACCGCCGAGTGTTGAAGATCCGTTTTCTAAAGTGCGCATCGTGAACTTGTCACACTCGACTAGTTTTTGCCAGCCGTTTGCAGATTGATCGCTGGAGACTGCCGCAACAGGACCGCTTTCGTAGTCGGCAACGTCCAAGGATTGTTGGATATGCAAGTCACGCGGATTGCCATCGGGGTCTAGACGATTCCAATCGAACAGGCGAAACGTAGTGTTGCTTGATTGTTGAATTTCAGCGACCAACAAACCGGCCCCCAGCGCGTGGACGGTTCCAGCGGGAATGAAAATGCAATCGCCAGGATTGGGATGAAACGAATGCAAGATCTGTTCTGCTTTTCCAGCCGCCAGCGCAGCTTCCAAGATCTCACGATCAACCCCTCGCTTCAGGCCAGCGTAAATCAAACTCTCGGGCTGTGAATCAACGATATACCAAGCTTCTGTTTTACCGTGATCTGGTACTTTTAGCGTGGCTCCGTACTCGTCGTCAGGATGGACTTGAACCGAAAGCACTCGATTGCAATCCAGATATTTCAGCAACAGAGGAAACCGCATTGAATCGTGCTGGAAACGATCTCCCAGCAACCAGTCGCGGTGCTCGGTCATCAGATCCGCAAGCTGTTTGCCGTCCAGTTCGCCCCCTGAAACCACACTTTGATCCTCGCCATGGTCCACGATCTCCCAGCTCTCGGCATAGTCATCCGCATCGCCGATTGGTTTGCCCAGGATCTCGCCAAGCCGTCGTCCGCCCCAGATCGTTTGTTTTAAAACAGGGCGAAATTCCAGTGGATAAGGATTCATAATTCAAATTCGACCGGTTACACAGTTTGATTGGACGCGTTCTATTGGCTGTGGAGGCAAAAAAAAGCTATCTAGGCTTTTAAAATATCCTTGGTGGATGAAAATAGACTTCCGAATACTTTTTGAAAATTGCTGACGTTTCCGAACCCCCTAACCCAATTCAAGCATAGCACGTGGATCGCTCCATACGGCCAAAAGACGACCTTTTCGACAACTCTGTGATGACGTTTGGCGAGCACCTTGAGGAGCTGCGTCATTGTTTGGTCCGGGGAATCATTTGCTTGGGTATCGGACTGGCTTTTGGGTTGCTGTTCGCGAATCACGTCATTCGTTTCATAAGCACGCCGTTGAAAGAGGCAATCGCGGAGTACCAAGCGGAACAAGATCTTTATTCGCTTGGATACACGGACGAGAAAGATGCAGACCGCATCAAGCTGAAGAGTTTCCTGCAGGAGCAATCAGTAAGTTGGCAGGTCGTTTATGAGGTTCCGGAAAAGTACCAGACGCTGACTGCAGAAGATGTCGTAGAGAGCAAAGACGATGAGCAACCAGTCGTTGCATCGACACCGTTGGCAGAGATGCTGACGTCGCTTCCAGACCCAAGTGATTTAAAGCCACGCCTTCAATTGCTTCGAACCGAACAGTCACTGAGTTCTTTCAAGATAGAAGAGCCGTTTTTGATTTGGATCAAAGCTGGATTGATAGTCGGCGCTGTATTTGCTTCACCATTTATGTTTTACTACCTCTGGACGTTTGTTGCAGCGGGCCTTTACTCCCACGAGCGGCAACACGTTTATATCTATCTGCCTTGTAGTGTTGGGCTGTTCGTGTCTGGCGTCGTGATGGCCTTTTTCGTCGTGCTGCACTACGTCTTGAATTTCCTATTGAAGTTCAACGGCAGCATGGATGTCGCGATTGAGCCCCGATTGACATACTACGTGAATTTCGTATTGATGCTGCCACTTGGGTTTGGGATCGCGTTTCAGCTGCCACTGGTAATGTTGTTTTTGCAACGCATCGGTTTGATTGAAACAGATTCATACATTGACAGCTGGAAAGTCGCTGTACTGGTGATCTTTGTGATTTCGATGTTGCTAACGCCAGCCGACGTGACGAGCATGATTTTACTAGCAGTGCCGTTGGTGTTCTTGTACGCACTGGGCATCATGATGTGCAAATTCATCCCACGCGGCCGCGGGATGGGAAGCGCAGCATACGACCCGGCGTAGAGTCCGGAACGGGACGTTGGCCTGTAGTCGTCGCTTCGATTTCTCATTCGCATTCACTGTAACCTCTGGTTCAAACGAAGCATACTTGGCCCCTCACCCCCAGCCTGGTCTGGCGCACGGAGTCGGAGTTTGACAAGGTAGG
>CAYNNP010000499.1:0-2510 GCA_964398215.1 uncultured Pirellulaceae bacterium
GGTGTACGCCCCATTTCTTTCGTCTCCGTAAGTGAATGTCAACAAAATGTACCGCCGATCGGATTTGCTGTCAATGCTAGGTGGGTGGCACGATGCGTAGCTTCCCCCGCTAGGTGGGTGGCACCATGCGTAGCTCGCTATACCCTGGCTCGTGCCTCGCTGGCGGGAATCAGCTTCACTGCGCCGCCACCTTGCGAGCGGCGATTTGCTGCCGTCCGCGTCTAAAAAGCGACCATGCCATCCATGTCATGGACTGAGATATCGGGCATCCATGCCCTGCGTTCGGCGGCCGTCGGATGCGATGCATCACGGCTCATTCTTCGCACGCTCGCCTCGCGTCCTCCTACGTTCCGCTCATCCTTCGCTGCACTTGGGCCGCCTCACTGCCCGCCGGCTCCGTTCGCTTCGCTCACTCCGGTCGGATGAACATGACGCGCTCGTGCCTCGCTTCCATGCCATGTTCATCCGACTGGCCCGGCCCATCGCAAGCTCGGCCCTTCCATGCCACCGGCGGGTATCAGGCGCGGGCCATCCATGAGCCCGCGTGCCTACGGCGTTCTCGTGCGCGGTCGTTTGTTGGAAGATTCCAACAAGTTCCGCCAAGCGTGGTCAGCGGGTTCTTTCGATCAATGCGTATTCGCTTGGCGGTCTGACCCTGGCGACAGCCTTTCGCTCTAACCCTATAGGTGGATTCCTTTCCTGGGACATCTTGGCTTTCAAGTCTCAGGCCTTTCGTGACGTTGCTCGGTCCCTTTTTTGTTGTACCGATCAATCCGATCAACCAAATATGCATAAGTGGGATCTATCTCAGCCGCTTGTAAAGCATATCGGCGGGCCAAAGTTAAGCTGCCGTCAGCGAGATAAGCCTCACATGCAAGTCCATAAGTGACCGCGTCGCGCCAACCCAACATAAATGCTTTGTTCACATAGACGATCGCTTGCTCCGCATCTCCCAGGTCAAGTGCAGCGCTGCAAGCGCCAGTAATTGCGTCGATGTTGCTAGGGTCGGCTGAGTGCGAGCCTGCAAAGTATTCAAAAGCTAAACTGTTGGCTTCTAGACGCTGTTGGATTTTGCCGAATTTCCAAAGGGTGTAAGAATCGCTGTTTAACAAGCACATCCCACAACGCATTAATACCGCCGCTAGATGCAACTTGAATCGCAAGAGATAAGTGAGGGACTTGTAAGGTGTGTTCTCCGGGAGGTAGACATCACATGATACAATCGACCATCCAGCATCAACGAGTGAATTAGAAATCGAGTTAAGCACCGATACCATGTTAGATTCACTTGGCTACGACAATGTAAAAATGGTGTAGCATTTTTACTCGCTACCAACCATTGCCTCCCGCTGTATAGTCAGGGCCTTGCTCGTTGGGACTAAATGTCGGAGTTCCGTGACCGCTCGCAATGTCTTCACCGGATTGGTTATGTGGGTTGCCAGCGTCAGTTTTTCTTTTCTTCGACGCCACACAGCGAGCTTTAGCGCCAGCGTGACCGGCCCGCCTTCGCTCTGCCTCTGCACGGTTCGCCAGTCGTAGCGCTTCTTTCTTTCTCTCAATCTCCTGCGCTCTCCGCCTCGCGCTCCACGAACGCTTTAATCTTACGGTTGCTGACCGGACGATTCGTGTTGACCGTAGTACAGTTATTGCTCGCCCACAAACGCATCCGATTACAAACGTCTCAGTAATAGGATTCACAACGGAGATAAAAACGATAAATGTGTCGACAATCGCGTCCTGCTGCCCTTGGTTTAGAGGGGGATTATTCGGATTGCCACCAAAATGCGGATTTTGGTGGAGTGTAGGTCCACCGGGTGCCCCCCCAAGCAGTCCAAATGGGTCAGTATCGAAAAGAGGGTTAGAGCCAATGTACTCAAACAACAGAAAAGGACTTCCTTCAAAGCCAATCGGGTCTCTACCACAAAACCTTCCTGTAATCGAATCATACATCCGAGCCCGATAGTGATACAGCTCCAGCTCTTCATCCCACTCACGACCTGTATACGTGTAGCGGTTGGATTCCGCGCTGCTGATTCTCGCTGTGCCGCTGCCGTCGAAGATTGATAACTCGCCATACGCGCTGTAGCTGTAGCGTTCCTTGATGGCCTTGGTTGAATCGGTTAGCGCGATGATGCTGTACTGTTGATTCCGGTGGTAGTAGCGGTCGCCGCTTCCGCCAGCCCTCATGACGGGTTCGTCGATGTAGCTGGCGTAGTAGTACGTGTAAGTTGGTGATGACGCTGCCGCACCGCTGACGTAGTCGGCGATGGTTTGTTGGCCAACCTGCACGTAAACTGCGTTGTTTGTTCCATCATCGCGGGCGACTCGGCGGCCTAAAGCGTCAAAAGTATAGCTGACATCAAAGTTGCCATCATTGTCTACATCTGCCGATGACATTCGGTTGTCAAAATCCCAGGCCATGGACAGCGGATCGTTGTCGGGGCGCAGTACCGCGGGGATGCTGGTCATGTTGCCTTTGGCATCATGCGTGACGGCTTCGCCTGCGACTG
>CAYNNP010000500.1:0-2504 GCA_964398215.1 uncultured Pirellulaceae bacterium
GACGCAGCCCGACCGAAACGACTTCCAATCGCATTGATTTGGATCGTAGTGGAATACCCAACAATGGCTCGATCAAACTTACGATCCAAATCCCGAGAAACTGGACAAAACAAAGTCGGGCTACATCCCTGGCTAGCTTATCGACCGACCGCCCACCGCCAAAGCTGGCCGCAGCACACAAAATGGCAAGCTTACGATTGGTGTGTGAGTGCTGTTGCGAGCGTCATCACAATGGAACTTGGGTTTCCGACTGTAGATTGGGGCAAGATTGATGCGTCGATGACTTGCAAGTTTTCTGCACCGCGAACAAACGCATTTTTATCGACCGGTGACCGATCGCTGGAACCCATCGCGCACGTGCCAAGGCAGTGGAAAAGCGTTTGTGCGTAGTGGCGAATCGAACGGGCGATCGATTCGTCACTTTCGCGTTTGCTGCCGGGCAATAATTCTTGCGTGCACCAGTCGGCCAAAGGTCCAGTGCTGGCGATCTTGCGAGCGATACGCACAGCATCGATCGTCTGCTGCAAATCGCTGGGCGATTGCAAGTATGCAGGTGAAATCACTGGAGCAACATGGCTTTCTGGTGAGATGACCACCAGTCGGCCGCGCGATTCAGGGAGAGTTACACTCACGGCTATGGTCATCGCCGCACGATCGACTTTTGGGTACTTCAGCCAATGTGTTGGTGTGGTGTGAATCTGGATTTTGTTGTCATCAAACAAACCACCACATTCTGCAATATTCGATGCGATTGGTCCCTGACCGGTACTTTGCCATGCAGTCACATCTTGAGTCGTTGGCGTTGCCAAAAATCGTCCTTCGTCCTGAACCCGAAACACAACCGGCATGACAAGGTGATCTTGCAAGTTGGCTCCGATTTGTGTGCAAGCATGCCGAACATCAATCCCAATCGCTGAGAGCAAATCCGGCGGCCCAATTCCGCTACGCATTAGGATCGTCGGAGTCCCAATCGCCCCGGCAGAAAGAATGATGCGCTCACTGGCCTTCATGACTTGGCCATCGTCCAGGCATACTGTCGTCGCGCGATCGTTATCGAATCCTATCCGGTCAACAATACCTTGGACAACTTTGACGTTCGTACCTTTGAGCAGTTCGGCGGGCGTCCATCGAACACCTTCGCGATTGATTCTGTCGTAAGTCATCGGAGAGTAACCGCACGAAGCGGCCGACTGCAGAAACCTCTGCGAAGATTCACTTAACCAGCGCGGCGGTTCAGGTTGAACCAGCGACTTCGTTAGTGAATAGAAACCTCTAAGTTCAGCTGCGCTAAAGTCATCGATGACACTGGAGAGAGTTTCAATATCGTGATCGGTTGGCGGAAACCAAATCATCGCGTTGATGCGACTACTGCCGCCCAAACCCCGACCGCGCGGCCAGACGATGGATCGCCCTGCCAGTTCATCAACAGCTTGAGTCGTAAAATCATAGTCGTCGGTACCGCCCAGCAGTCGCAGCCAATTCGCTGGACGTCGATGATTCTGCGAAAGCGTTTTGCCATGCGGATGTTCCACGATCGTGACGTCGGAACCCTGATTGGCCAAGTGATACGCGGCGACACATCCTGCCGTACCGCCACCAACGATGATGATTTGCCCGTCACTCATGCAATGTGACTGCAATGGCAATAGGCGATTTGAGTGATCTTGAGTAGGATTTCATTTGAACGAAACAAATTACCCACACCTCCAACAATTGAATGACTGCCTCAACGAACTCCAAACGTGTTCATCGATTAGCGTCGATATCGCCTGCAGCACCTGACGCCATTTTGGGATTGAACGAAGCCTATGCGGCTGATCCCAACCCAGCGAAAATGAATCTTAGCGTTGGAGTTTATAAAGACGCTAGTGGAAAAACCCCCATTCTGAAGTGTGTCAAAGAGGCCGAACGGCGACTCATCGAATCAGAACCCACCAAAGGATACCTTGGCATCGATGGCTTGCCGGACTACCGAAATCATGTCCGCGCGTTGGTGTTCGGTGAATCAGTTGTTCATGACAGAATCGCCACAGTGCAAACGCCGGGCGGCACAGGTGCTTTGCGTGTATCGGCAGATTTTCTTGCCAACCAATTGAACCCAATAAAAATATGGATGTCGAATCCAACATGGGCCAACCATGCTGCCGTTTTTGGTGCGGCCGGAGTGCCAACTGATACGTATCGCTATTTGAATGCTGATCGCACCTCACTCGACTTCGATGCAATGATCGAAGACCTTGGTAGCAAGGCATCGGCAGGAGACGCTGTGTTGCTTCACGCTTGTTGCCACAATCCGACGGGCATCGATCCAACCGCCGAACAATGGAATCAAATTGCCAGCGTGGTTCGCGAAAGGAATCTGTTTCCAATCATCGACTTTGCTTACCAAGGATTCGGAGCCGGGATCGATGAAGACGCGATTGGCGTTCGTACCGTCTTAAGTGCTGTTGATGAAGCGATCGTATGCAACTCGTTTTCAAAGAACTTTGGGTTGTACAGCGAAC
>CAYNNP010000501.1:0-2501 GCA_964398215.1 uncultured Pirellulaceae bacterium
CCAGTTGATTCGGAACGCTGGGAATACATGCCCATCGTCGTTGGTTTGACGTTCCTGTTGTCATTCATAGCGTATTTGCTAGTGACATATCACCATCGACACAAGTTTTTGTTTGTGCTTGTTACTTTCGTATTTGCGACAGCCATGATTCACCACAATGCTTCGACGTATTGGAAGTCGGAATTTGATGATTACTATGGCCACTTTTTTACCACTGACTATTTCCAGGCGGTTGATGACTTGTATCCAGCAGATACTGACGAACAACCTAGAAAAGTCTCTGTTTTGTTTGCGCGAATGTATCCATTCTCCGGTTTGCAACGCGACCATTGGTGTATAGGGGCACATGCAATTCCAGCAAAGCCAAAACGATTTGATACGGCTGAAGAAGTTGAGAAATATTTCGTCCGCGCGGAAATCACTCACGTGCTGGTCATGCTTCGGGCAAATAGAAATCGCGCTCCTTTCGAGCTTTGGTTATCGGCCTATCCAGATGGATCAGAGCTCATTTGGACAGACAAACGGTTTGAAATGTACGCTATAAAACGAGACACGGATTGACTTTTTCTATTGATCACGTTCACGAGTCTGCTTCAGATATCGAGCGAGTTCCGTAACATCGATTCTGCTGTTTTTGTCCTTGTCTATGAGAGGGAACTTGTCTGGATCAAGAACACTTGATCTGTCGCCGCCGCTTGCAACTAAGTCTTGTCGGGTGAGGGACTGTCCCCTTGGGCCGACATTTCGATGGATCAACACCCATGCTCTCTTAAGATCCTGATCATCGTAGTTCAACTCTCGACGTAGAAGCCCAAAGTAACGTTCCAGTTCCGCTTCCGTTACCATTCCATCTTCGTCGTAGTCGCATTTTGATGACTCTGAATTCGCTTCTTCAGGCAACATCTCATCTGAACTAATCGCTCCGTCACAATCTTTGTCGCGCCTACGAAGAATCGCGCGAATTCGAAATTGATCTGACGGATTGATGCCGACCGTCTGACGTCGACTGGCAAGGCATTCAGCCAATTCTGAAATTGTGAGGGTGTTGTCCTCATTGTGGTCAAATCTGAACACCTCCGATTCTAATCCAATCGTGGCTGCCTCCTTTTCGTCTAGTTGCCTATTTCCGTTTTTGTCGCCATTTTCCAACAGCTTCATCGCGCCACCCTGATCGCATCCCTTGATCCCAAGTTCGTCGCGGAATCTTCGCTCCCACGCAAGCCCGTGGATCAATTCTTTTGAGGTGATTTGCTCATCATTGTTCTTGTCATAGGTATCCAATTCATCCGTGAACGTGTTCTTTGCCATCTCTTCAAAACTCAGCTTGCCATCCTTGTTCTTGTCATATTGTCTCATGTATTTGTCTCGCAAAAATGAATCGTATTGCTGTATCCCAGCTGCCTCACGCTCCGTTGCCAGCTTTAGCGCGTACTCAAACTGTTGAAGGTCGCCAGTATGGTTTAGGTCATACCGTTTGACATCATTAAACTTGATCCCAAATCGCTCAAGTTCAACTTTGCTGAGTGACCCGTTGTCATCCAAATCATGATGTTCGAGAGCGGTCGTTGCCCCTGTTAGATCCATTGGAATGACCACGGCATCCAATGGGGCTTTGTCTTGCGAAGGCGTCCTACTCTCGTCCTGCGACGTCGCAATGCTTGGGGCAACCAAAGTCCAAAAAACCGACCAAAAATACACTGTCCGCAAAAGATTTGAATCTCGCATATGTATGCCCTTTGATGAAAGTTGAATTGTGTTCCTGAACCAGCGACCCGTTGACATTTGCCCGTCTGTTCCATTTTACGCCAGGTTTGCGGTCGCTCCAACAGCCATGTTGGCATATCTGCTATTCATTTTTGTTCTCTTGAATGTGTAAGAGTTTGTAGTGTTTCACCGTGAACTGAATTTTTGGCTCTTCCGCCAAATCTGTGGGTGAATTGTTTGAAGTATTTGGGGTTGGAGTGGGGGTGCCAACGCTCGTTCGGGACTCGGCAAAATGGGGCCGCCCCTTCCACGTCGCCGTCACATTGGCCTCATCTGCTGGCGCAGGCCAATGTGACGGCGACGCGAAAGGGGCTCATCAATTGTTGTGTTGGGGAAATGCATCTTGTCGGTAAATCGGGTATTGATGTTGGTGTCTAAATCATCAACAACACCCCACCGAACAAGATGCAGCTTAAAGCTATCCTCAATCACGTTGAAAAGCAAAAGGGATTTGTCTATCACGCCCTCATCCGTTGGCTGGCAATCTGCTTGCATGTCGACTCGCGATTACTTAGGAGTTCATCAGAAATGAGAAAGTTCGCATGCTGAATGAATAAACGACCGGGTTCTTGCTGAAGCCTTGTTGATTAATTAGAGTCAAATTCGTGTGACTCTGGCAGTCGCTACGAGGCAAGTACATCTTTGCGATGCGTTCCCAAGAACCCGATTTCGTCGTTAAACTTCCAAGTGGTCTTCGTGCGTGTGCATAGTTTCGAGCGTGCTTTTTTCCAAGCTTC